>JBFWKS010000142.1:0-10317 GCA_050252545.1 Solirubrobacteraceae bacterium | reverse complement strand
TACCGGCGCCTGATCGCCGCGCTGCCCGACGAGCGTGCGGTCGATGCGTGGGCGTCACCGGTCGGGATCCGGCGGCTGCTCGCCCCGGCGGGTGGGGTCGTGGGGGCGCTCGGGGCGGCGCTGGACCGGACCGGGTCCGAGGGTGCCGCCATCGCGGTGAGCCCGCGCGACGACGACGGGGTGGCGATCGCGGTGCGGACCCGTGGTACCCCGGGCGGGGGCCGCGGGTTCGAGCCCGACGATGCGGCACCGGTCGCGCCGGCCGACGCGATCGCGACGCTCGTCACGGCCGACCCGTTCGGGGCGATCACGCGGCTGGCCCGGATGGTCGGCAGCGGCGAGCGGGGCACCACCGCCGCGCTCGTGGACGGGCTGCCCTCGACGCTGCGCCGGATCGACCGGCTCGTCGACGGACGGCTGCGGCGCGACATCGCGGGGGCGGTGACCGGACCGTCTGAGGTGATGGCGCTGGCGTCCCCACGCGGACCGGCGATCGTCGCGGTCGTGCCGGTGACGGACGGGCGCCGCGCCGCCCGCACGCTGCGCACCGTCCGGGACCGGCTCGCCGACGCGCTGAACGAGCCGGGATCGCGCCGGCGGTTCCGGGAGGGGCACGTCGCCGGCCGCCGGACGTGGACGCTGCGGGTCGGATCCCGCGGCCGCGTCGGCTATCTGCGCGACGGCAACCGGATCCTGTTCTACACCGATCCGTCCGCGGCGGCCGCGGTGCTGACCGCCTCCGAGCGGCTGGCGGACGGCGACGACTGGGCGCGGCTGCGCGAGGACGGCTCGAATCTCCACATGTCGGTAGGCTTTGCGGAGTTCTCGCGCCTTCGGGTCGAGGCGGAGCGCTCCGGAATCGCGACCGTGCCGGAATACCGTACGGTTCGCCGTGATCTCGGACGCCTTCGTGCGATCACGCTCCGGGCCCGCGCCCGGGATCGCGAGACGTCCACCGACCTCGACCTCTGGATCAGATGAGCCACTACGCCGAGAACGAGTACCTGTTCACCTCCGAGTCTGTCTCTGAGGGTCATCCCGACAAGGTTGCCGACCAGATTTCGGATGGCGTCCTCGACGCGGTCCTGGCCAGCGATAGCGATGTCGAGAAGGCCCGTGTGGCGTGTGAGGTGTTGGTGAATACGGGTCTTGCGGTGGTCTCGGGAGAGATTCGTACCGATGCGTACATCGATATTCAGCAGATCGCTCGGGACACGATCAAGAAGATCGGGTACACGGACGGGAACCTCGGGTTCTCGTACGACTCGTGTGCGGTGTTGAACGCGATCGATCCGCAGTCGGTGGATATCGCGCAGGGTGTCGATGACGCGACCGAGCACAAGGGTGGCTCGGGTGACGAGTTCGATCTCGAGGGTGCGGGCGATCAGGGCATCATCTTCGGGTACGCGACGAACGAGACGCCGGAGTACATGCCGGTGGCGATCCAGAACGCGCACCGGTTGGCGGAGCGGTTGGCGCAGGTTCGCAAGAACGGCGATCTCGACTATCTCCGTCCGGACGCGAAGACGCAGGTTTCCGTTCGCTATCGCGACGGCAGGCCGGTGTCGATCGACAAGCTGTTGATCTCGACGCAGCACTCCGAGGATGTCCTCGATCAGTCGAAGATCAAGGCCGATCTGTGGGAGCACGTCGTCAAGCCCGTCCTTCCGGCCGGTCTGTACGACGAGAACACGCTGCTCGGTGAGTTCCTGGTCAACCCGACCGGGCGGTTCGTCATCGGTGGTCCGGTCGGTGACACGGGTTTGACGGGTCGCAAGATCATCGTCGACACCTATGGTGGCTCCGCCCGGCACGGTGGCGGCGCGTTCTCGGGCAAGGATTCGTCGAAGGTCGATCGTTCCGCGGCGTACGCGACGCGGTGGGTCGCGAAGAACGTCGTGGCTGCGGGTCTGGCCGACAGGGCCGAGATCCAGGTGTCGTACGCGATCGGTGTTGCGCAGCCGATCTCGATCCTCGTCGAGACGTTCGGCACGGAGAAGATCGACCGGGCGACGATCGAGAAGGCCGTGCGTGAGGTGTTCGATCTGCGTCCGTTGGCGTACCGGCGTCATCTGAACCTGTTCCGGCCGATCTTCCAGAAGACCGCCGCGTACGGTCACTTCGGTCGCGAGGATCCCGACTTCACCTGGGAGAACCTCGACAAGGTCGACGAACTCAAGGCCGCAGCGGGAGTCTGATCCCGCACCCGGGACGGCGAGCGATCGCCGCCCCACCGCAGCACGGACCGCCGGGCGTCGGGGACCCGTGTCCCCGGCGCCCTTCGTCGTTGGGCTACCCTGGTTGCTCTAGGGCTTCTATCGAGAGGGGTCTCCCTTGCCCCAAGTCCGTCCTCCCCGGCCGTCCGGTGCTCCCGCACCGCGCCGCCGGTCCGTCGTGTCGTCCCTGCGCGCGCTGCGCCGTCGGGACCGCGACACCGGCGCTCCCGTCCGGGAGCGGGTCCGCCTCCGGCGCACGGGCGATGGCACCGGCGACGGGGTTCTGGCCACCGCGCCGTTCGCCGCCGGCGACACCGTCATGGTCGGATTCCTCATCGGTGACCTCAGCGGCAACGACTCGCACGCCACCCAGGTCGGCCCCGACCGATGGGCCCGCCACGGTGGGCTCGGACCGAAGGTCAACCACTCCTGTGATCCCAACTGCGGCGTGCGCCTCAACGGTGAGCAGGCGTTCGACTTCGTCGCGCGCCGTCCGATCGCCAGCGGGCAGGAGCTGACGTTCGACTACGCGATGCGCAACTTCACGATCGACCACTTTCCGACGCGCTGCTTGTGCGGCGCGACCGCGTGCCGTGGCACCGTGACCGGCTGGAAGGACCTGCCGGAGGCCCGCAAGGACGCCTACGGCGACCTGGTGGCGCCCTACCTACGCAAGATGGATGAGGACGCGGGAGTCCGGGACGATCCGGACCGGCTCGGTCTCGCGGGCTGACCGACCGGCGGCCATCGGTTCCCGGCGCTCGGGGAACCGGCGCGCCGTCGACCGACGGGGTGTCCGGGCCATCGCGCTCTGACCCCGCGCCGCCGGCCCCGCGCCCGGACCGGATCAGCGACGGTCGTCGCCCGGCGGCTCGTAACGGGGGTCGTCCCGCCGGTCGTCGTAGCGGGCGTCGCCGCCACGGTCGTCGTGGCGTCGCTCGTCGTAGGCACGATCGTCGTAGCGGCGGTCGTCTCCACGATCGTCGTACCGGCGGCGGACGTCGGCGTCCGCCTCCGCCTCGGCCCGGGCGGCCCGCTCGCGGTCGGTCCGCAGCGCTTCGCGCTGCGCCTGGTCGACCACGCGGACCAGCCGGTCCGGGTGCGGCACCCCGGTCATCTGGAATCGCGACCCGTCGTCACCGGCGGTGTCGTAGTCCACGGTGCCGATGCGCAACAGGCGCTCCGGCACCGACTGGCTCGTCGTGACGTTGGTGATGCGGTCCAGCCGGGTCTCCTGCACCTCCTTGGCGAGGAACCCCTCACGGACGTGCAGCCGGTGCGTGCTGATGACGTACCGCGTGCGCGACCGCTCGATCCACAGCAGCACCATGCCGACGAGCAGCACCGCGATCGCGATCCCGATGCCGATCCCGACGGGGTCGACGGCCAGGACGACGATCGCGCCGACGAGGATCGCCGCGAGGATCGTCAGCAGGTGCCCCTTGATCTGGCTGCGCCACGACGGATTGCCCGCGTAGAGGATCTTCTCGTCGCCGTGGAGGTCCATGCGCGCGAAGATACTCCGCCCGGCGGCGCGAGCGGAGAAGCGTCGGTCGTCCGCCGACCGGATCCGGGACGGGCCACGCGGCCGGGAGGGCTGCGACCATCCCCGGTTCGTGACCGTGCCCGCCCCATCGGACCCGACGTCCGCCTCGTCGGTGCCGTCCGTCATCCAGGTCGAGCCGCTGGTCACCGCGCGCGCCGTCCGCGGACCGTTCGACTACGCCCGGCCGGACGGGGTCGATGTCGGCAGCGTCGTCGAGGTGCCCTTCGGGCGCCAGCGCTTGCGCGCGGTGGTGACCGGCTTGGCCGACACGTCCGAGCACCGCCTGAAGGCCCCGATCCGCGTGCTCGACGTGCGGATCGCCCCCGAGCTCGTCCGGCTGGCGCTGTGGATGGCCGACGACATCGTCTCGACCCGCGCCCGCTGCCTGGAGCTGCTGCTGCCCCCCGACGGCGTCGGCGAGCGCACGAGGTTGTGGGCCGATCCGGTGGTGCCCGTCGCCGACGCAAGGGGCACGGTCGACCCCGACACCGGCCGGGGGGACGCGGACACCGATGAGGGGGACACGGAGGACGGGTCCGGGACCGGCGGCGCACTCCACGGGCCGGGCGGCGTGGGAGCCGACCCCTGGGCCGGCGTGCGCCTGACCCCCAACCAGCGGGCGCTGCTGGACCGCCTGCCCGACTGGACCGGGTCCGACACCGCCGCGCTGCGGCGGCTCGAGGCCCGTGGCCTGGTGCGGATCGAGGCCCGGTCGCGTCCCCGTCGGCCCGACCACGTCGACGTGGGGGTCGCGGACACCGGCCCGCCGGCGCTCAACGCCGACCAGCAGGCGGCCATCGACCGGCTGGCGTCCGCCCCCGAAGGGGCCCGGCTGCTGCTGCACGGCGTCACCGGATCGGGCAAGACCGAGGTCTATCTGCAGGCCGCGCGCCGCGTCCTCGACGCCGGGCGCACGGTCCTCGTCCTCGTCCCCGAGATCGCGCTGACCCCGCAGACCGTCGCCCGGTTCCGGCGCCGGCTGGGGGAGACGGTCGCGGTGCTGCACTCCGGTCTGTCGCGGGGGGAGCGGCGCGACGAGTGGTGGCGGCTGCACGGTGGTGAGGCGCGCGTCTGCGTCGGCCCGATGTCGGCGGTGTTCGCGCCGCTGCGCGACCTGGGCCTGGTGATCGTCGACGAGGAGCACGACCCGGCGTTCAAGCACGACGGCGACCCCCGCTACGACGCTCGCCGCGTGGCCGCCTGGCGCGCGACCGCCGACGGGGCGACGTTGCTCGTCGGGTCGGCCACCCCGCGACCGGAGTCGTGGGCGGCGCTGGAGCGGATCGAGCTGCCGCGGCGGGCCGACGGCCGCGAGCTGCCGCCGGTCGAGCTGATCGACATGCGTCGCAGCCGCACCGTGTTGCACGCCGACGTCCACCGGGCGCTCGTCGACGCCCGCAAGGCGATCGTGCTGCTCAACCGCCGGGGGTGGGCGACGAGCCTGGAGTGCGCCGACTGCGGCCATGCGTGGGAGTGCCCCAACTGCGACGTGTCGCTCGTGCTGCACGGCGGACGGCGGGATCCGGATGCGACCGACGACGCGTCCGTGCGGCTGGGGTTCACGCCGCTGGCCCCGGGCGGCACGCTGCGCTGCCACCACTGCGGGCACCGCGAGCGTCCACCGACCGCGTGCCCGGAGTGCGCGTCGGTGTCGATCGGCCATCACGGGCTCGGGACCGCGCAGCTGGCGGAGCAGCTGCCCGGTCACGTCTTCCGGCTGGACGCCGACGTCACCGATCGGGCCGGGGTGCTGGACCGGTTCGGCCGGGCCGAGGAGGGCATCCTCGTCGGGACGCAGATGATCGCCAAGGGCCACGACTTCGCCGACGTGGAGCTGGGCGTGGTGGTCGACGCCGACGCGACGCTGCGGTTCCCCGACTTCCGTGGGCAGGAGCGCACCTTCCAGCTCGTCGCGCAGCTCGCCGGTCGCGCGGGCCGCGGGGGTGACCGGGACGCGATCGGACGGGTGATGGTCCAGACGCGGGCCCCGCAGGAGCGGGCGTTGCGTCATGCGGCCAACCACGACGCCGACGCGTTCCTCGTCGAGGAACTGGAGCGCCGCCGCGCACACGGCTATCCGCCGTTCTCGACGCTGGTGCGGGTGACCTGCGAGCACGAGGACGAGCGCCGCGCCGACCGGACCGCGATGGACCTGCGCCTGCAGATGCCGCGGGACACCCTGGGACCGGCGGCGATCTTCCGGCGCCAGGGCCGCTACCGCCGCACGCTCGAGCTGCGCGGTCCGCGGCGACGGGCGGCGGTCGACGCGGTCCGCGGCGCGGTCGACCAGATCGTCGGCCGGCCGGAGCACCGCGGGGTCGTGCTGGTGGTCGAGGTCGATCCGCGGTGAACGCCCCCTGGCGCGACCCAGGCGTTCGGGTGGTTGTGCTTGACGGTTGTGGCGTTGGGGTGGGAGGGTGCCTGACGGTATGAACGGCTCGCTGCTCGGCCGTGCCGGGCTCGCGGTGTGCGTCGCGTTCTTCGTGGCGGTGGTCTTGGGGTTGTCGGTCTCTGTGGCGGGCGGCGACGGCCAGGTCAGCCAGATCACGACCACCCAGGGCGAGTTCTGGGGCGACCAGCTACGCAAGAGCACCCGCACCGCGACCGCGACCGGTGCTGGGGGTTCGTCGACGGTGCGGGAGGTGGAGTGTCATCTCTACAACCTGTTCGGGTCGCAGACCCGTTCGGTGCAGCGCAAGCTCACGTCGGGGCAGGAGTTCGACGACTACGCCTGCGGTACCGACGGGCCGACTGGGACCGGGTGGAAGACCCAGGTCCAGTACACCTACGACACGTTCGAGCGGCTCCTGGCCGGGGCCAAGCGGCCCGATCCGACGGCGGAGGACGAGGACCCTGAGCTGGATGGGTCGCGGGCGTATTGCTATGACGCGTTGGATCGGCGCACGAGGCATGTTGCGGGTCTTCCGACGGCTGATGATCCGTCGGGTGGCCCGGACGACGACGAGCGGTTCGATCGTGCGCGCAGGGCGTGTACGCGTCAGGCCGATGGTGGGGACGGGGTCCGGGCGATGGACCTCTCGTATGTCGGGATGACCGAGCAGGTCTCGCGTGAGAGCCGGTTGGATGGGGTCAATCTCTACGACTACGGCTCGAACGCCGAACGTTTGGGGATGGACCGTGATCCGTCCGGCACCGGTCCCGGTGATGAGCCGCGCTATCGGGCGTTTGAGACCGATGGGCAGGGTTCGGTCGTCGGGTTGGACTCGGCGAGCACCGGGGTGGCCGCCGGGAACGATCGGTACCAGACCGACCCGTACGGGGCACCGGTGGGACGTCGCGAGGGCCAGTTGTCCGGGGATGCGCCGGGCAATCCGTTTCGGTTCCAAGGGTTCTACAACGATCCGGAGACCGGTCTGTATGACATGCAGGCCCGGACGTACCGGCCGGACCAGGGCCGGTTCCTGCAGGAGGACCGCTACGCCGACCCGGCCGCGGATCTGGCGCTGGGCACCGATCCGTTGACGGCGTCGCGGTATGCGTTCACGGCGGGGAACCCGTCGAGCAGGGTCGAGGTCGATGGGCACTGGGGCTTCCTGATCCGTGCGGCGGTGCAGGTCTGTAAGAAGTACTGCGGTCGTGCGCTGGGTCGTGGCAAGCAGGGTGGCAAGGGTGGTGGCCGGGCGGCTGGGGGTGCGGCGGGCTCGGCGGGGCGTGGTCCTGGCGCAGGGTTGCGCAAGGGGATCGGCGATGTGGGGCGTGCCGGTGGGCAGATCGGTCGTGCGGCCGGACGGTCGCCGGGCAAGCCCACACCGAGGACTCCTGCCGGCACGAGCACGAGCACGGGCGGTGCGGCGGGCTCCTCGACCGTCGCGCGTGCCGGAACCGGTGCGGTGCGCGACACGGTCCGTCGGGTCGCCAGGCCCAGGCCGAAGCCGCCGACACCGAAGCCGACCAGTGGTCTTGGTCGTGCGGGCACGAGCGGTCGTGGCGGGGATCTCTCCCGCATCGACAAGCTCTACCGCACCGCCGAGCGCGTCGAGATCGGCATCCGCACCGCCACCTGCGCGAGCAATCCGTCGATCGAGTGCGCCGCGGACGTCCTGCTGGATGCCGGGGTCAGCAGACTCCACCGACGACAGGCGCCTGCGGGCACACGCAACGCCACAGCCGCAAA
Source organism: Solirubrobacteraceae bacterium (assembly GCA_050252545.1). GTDB lineage: Bacteria > Actinomycetota > Thermoleophilia > Solirubrobacterales > Solirubrobacteraceae > Patulibacter. Next base: position 2,420 of record JBFWKS010000142.1, on the reverse strand, counting down.
GCCCGTATCCCGCGGCTGGTCGCGCGGGGACGACGCGGGCAATGCTCCGGCGTGGTCGACCGTACGGGGTCGTTACTGGAAAAACGCGGCCGACGACCCTGCGCAAGCGGGTCAATGGAGCGACGCGAACCTTGCGCGGATGCGATCCGGTCGTGCGCCGCAGCGGTACAACGCCGACAAGGGCGGCATGGAGTCAATGGAACTCAGTCACGAGCCGGTCCCGGCGCGAGCCGGCGGCCGAAACCTCGTCCCGCGGTGGCCTCAGGACCACGCGGCGGTCGACCCCTACCGCCGTCCGGGGTACTGATGCCTACTCGTCTGGAAGATCGGTTCCTCGCAGCCGAAGGCGCGCCGGTCGAAGTCGATGGTCAGCTTGTTCACATGATGTTCGAGTTCCCGCCGATCACCGAGCCTGCGACGCTGCGGATTCACCTTGAGGTCGGATCTTCTCGACCCCAAGGCGTTCGCTTGAAGGCGCGTGGCGGGAAGCTCGGGATCAACGAGCAACTCGTGGATGACGTCGTCCTATGGTCCGATTCCGCGCCGCCGACCGTGACCGCAGAGGTTCGGCCCCAGAAGTCGGGGAAGCCCGTGTCGCTACGACTCTGGAATGTGTGGCTCGATCCGGCAGGCACCATGCAAGGCTGGATCGGCGACGCGGGGATTCTTCTCGAAGCGGAGCAGCCGGGCACGACGGTGCTTCGATGCAGTGATGGCTTCAACGCTCCAACGTTCGACGATCTCGTCGTCACCGTCGCGTTGGAGCCCGGCGCGTGAGAGCAACGATGCTGCCAGCCAGCAGGCGCGCGCGCTTGCGTTGGCACGTTGTGGGCCTGTTGCTCGCGACGCTGCTGAGCGCGGCGGGTGGGACCGATGCGACCACGACCGCTGTAGCCGAAGACGTGCGAGCGAGCGCCGTCTGGCCCGCGCCCGCCAGCGCGGATACGGCCACGACCCCCGTCCCGCAGCCGGGAAGCTGGCCTGGACCCCGTGATGGTTGTCAGTTCGGGGTCCAGGCCAAAGCGCAACGCCCGGGGCGAGACGTGCGGCTACGACGCCTGGGATCGTCTACGACCCCGCCGTCCGTGAACGTGCCACAACGGCAGCGACTCGGGGGGCTGCTGCACGTAGCGGTGACATCTGATCTGTGGTGCCCGAAGGGGCGCTGCCGGATGGATGTACAGGGTGAGAGACCGGATACGGTTGGCGACGCGCGGTACGTACCGGGGCCGCTCAGTAGGATCCGGAGATCGAACTGTTGGATCCATTGAGGAGCTCGCATGTCGCGCATGCTCGGCTACGTCTCGAGGACGCCGCTCACCCCCGCCGAAGCGCTCGGCGAGGAGCTGCTCGGGTCGTTCGTCGCGCTCGCCGACCTCCACCGCGACGGGTGGGGGCACGCCTGGACGGGTGACGGTCCCGGCGCGTCGGTCACCGCCCGCACGGGCCTCGATCCGGCGAGGGAGGGACTGTCGGACGCCCGGCTCCCGCGGGCCACGGTCGGCCTGTCGTACCTGCGCTTCGCGAGCGCGGGGGCGGCGGTCGTCCGCGAGAACCTGCAGCCGTTCGTCGCCGACGGCATGGCGTTCGGGCACAACGGCGCGCTCGCGCCGCCCGACCTGGCCGTGGCGGAGCTGAGCGACGACGAGCGCAGCGCCCTTCGGGGCACGACCGACAGCGAGGTCTACTTCGCCCTGCTCCGACGCGGGCTCCGGGACGGGAGCGCCCCGATCGAGCAGCGCGTCGCGGGCGGGGTCCCCGCGGTGCGTGCGCTCTACCCGGAGGCGTGCCTCAACGGGATGCTGATCGCACACGGTGCCCTCGTGGTCGTCCACGCCGGGGGGACGGTGCGCCCGCCACTGCACCGGTTCGCCGAGCGCGGGTTCGACCGCGAGACGCTGCCCCGCGGGCACGACGACGGGTACAACGTCCTGTGGACCACGGTGCGGGAGTCGGGTGCGCGCGTCGTGGCGACCACGGGCGTCGACACGACCACGTGGCAACGGCTGGAGGACGACACGGTCTACGTCTTCTCGGCGGAGGGCGGTGTCCGCTCGGCACCCGTCCCGTCGTGACCGCAACCGTCAGAGAACCGTCAAGGAACGCTCCTACCGTCAGGGTCGTCCCGTCGTTCCCTCCCGGAGCCCTCCGATGCCCCAGCCCGATCCCTCCGTCCTGCGCCGTGCCGGTGGCCGCGCGGCGATGACCACGCTGGCCACGGCCGCGATCCTGCCGGCCGTGGCGGTCGCGGTCGTCGAGACGTCGATCTACCTCGCGTCGGTCGACCTGCGGAGCCGCAACCAGCCGCGGTGACCATCGGCGCGGCCGCCGGTGGCGTGGGCCGGATCGTGCTCGTTCTGGCGCGTCAAATCCGGCCCACGTCGGGTGAGGTGCCGCCTGCGGCGGCCGTGGGCCGGTAG
>JBFWKS010000141.1:0-10346 GCA_050252545.1 Solirubrobacteraceae bacterium | reverse complement strand
GATGCCCTTGCCGAACTCGATGTCGAACTCGGCCTGCTTGAACGGCGGCGCGACCTTGTTCTTGACGACCTTGACCCGGACCCGGTTGGCGACCGCGTCGGTGCCCTCCTTGATCGTCTCGATCCGGCGGATGTCCAGGCGCTGCGAGCTGTAGAACTTGAGCGCGCGGCCACCGGGCTGCGTCTCCGGCGAGCCGAACATCACGCCGACCTTCTCGCGGATCTGATTCGTGAAGATGCAGAGCGTGCCGGTGCGGTTGAGGTTGCCGGCGAGCTTGCGCATCGCCTGGCTCATCATCCGGGCCTGGAGGCCGACGGTCGTATCGCCCATCTGGCCCTCGAGCTCTGCCCGCGGGGTCAGCGCCGCGACCGAGTCGACCGCCACGACGTCGACGGCACCCGAGCGCACGAGCATGTCGGCGACCTCCAGGGCCTGCTCGCCGTAGTCGGGCTGCGAGACGAGCAGCTCATCGATGTCCAGCCCGATGTTCTTGGCGTAGACGGGGTCCATCGCGTGCTCGGCGTCGATGAACGCACAGACGCCGCCCTTCTTCTGGGCCTCGGCGAGGATGTGGTACACGAGCGTGGTCTTGCCCGAGGACTCCGGGCCGAAGATCTCGATGACGCGGCCGCGCGGGACACCGCCGATGCCCAGCGCCACGTCGAGCGCCAGCGCCCCGGTGGGGATCGCCTCGACCTGGGCGATGGCGCCCTCATCGCCCATGCGCATCACCGTGCCCTTGCCGAACTGGCGCTCGATCTGCTGCAGCGCACCGCCGAGCGCGGCCTCACGGGCCTTGGCGGTATCGGTCTCTTTGGCGGCCATACGGATGCACCTCGGGTCGGGGGCGGAACACAAGTGTCCGCGGTGGGTCGGACGGAACCCGAGCGTACGTATGTTCGTGTCGCGGAACAGCCCCCCGATCGTGCCGATCCGGTGCCGGATCGGTGCCGGTTCAGCGCCCGCGCTCGGCAAGCGCGTCCGCCAGGACGCGCCGGAGCAGGTGCAGGGTGGACGTCACGGTGCGCTCCCTGACGCTCGCCCGATCCCCCGGAACCGAGATGTGCCGCACCTCGTCGCGACCGTCCCGCGTGGCCACGGCGACGAACACGGTGCCGACCGGCTTCGCCTCCGTTCCGCCCCCCGGCCCCGCCACCCCGGTGGTCGAGACGGCGATGTCCACGTGCAGCGCGTCGAGGGCGCCCCGGGCCATCTGCTGTGCGACGGCCGCGGACACGGCGCCGTGCTCGGCGAGGTCACCGCCGTCGACGCGGAGCACCCGTCGCTTGATGTCGTCGTCGTAGGCGACGACGCCGCCGTGGACGACGTCCGAGGATCCCGGGACGTCGGTCAGCGCGGCCGCGACGAGGCCCCCGGTGCAGGACTCGGCGGTCCCGGCCGTCCATCCCAGATCGCGCGCCAGGTCGAGGACGTGGTCGGCGACGCCCCGACCGTCGCGCGAGTACAGCGCCTTCGGCACCGTGGCGGCGATGTACTCCTCGAGCGCGATCGCCGACGCCTCCTCGGAGGGGTCCCAGCGCGTGACGACCTCCAGCTCGCCGCGGTGGGCGCAGGTGGTGACCTCCAGCCGGTCCACCGGCACCCCGTCACGGCGCGCGTCGCGGAGCAGGTCGGCGAGCTGCGCCTCGTGGATCCCGAACACCCGCAACGTCGACTCGCCCTGCCGGACCGCGCCGCGCAGCGCGACGTCCAGCAGGTCCCCGTCCTCGACCGCCAGCCACATCGGCTCCAGCTCGCGCGGCGGTCCGGGCAGCACGACGACCGTCGGGACGGTCGTACGGCCCCGGGCCGGTGCCGCCTCGTCGGTCGCGGACGCCGCGCCGTCCACCACGCCGTGCTCTCCGGGCACCACGAGCCCCGGCGCGGTCCCGAGCGGCTCGAGGACGGCCGCCCCGGCCGGCACGAGCGCCTGCTTGCGGTTGGCGGCGCGCAACGCGTCGAGGTCCATCATCGGCTCGCCGCCGCGACGGCGCACGAACGCGAGCACGCGCTCCCAGATCCGGGACTCGAGGGCCTCGTCGAGGGCCAGCGGGCGGCCGGTGAACGCCGCGACCGTCTCCGTGGTCAGATCGTCCTCGGTCGGACCGAGCCCGCCAGACGTCAGGACCAGGTCGATGCCACGGCGCCCGACGTCCTCGAGGGCGCCGAGCAGGTCCTCGGGGCGGTCACCGACGGTGATCGTCGTGACGTGCCGGACCCCGAGCGCCCCGAGCCGGCGGGCCAGCCATGGGCCGTTCCGGTCGGTGACCCACCCGCCGAGCACCTCCGTGCCCGTGACGATCACGGCGGCTCGGGGGGTGCCGGGGGTCGGGGCGTCGGTCATGGTCGGTCCTCAGGAGCAGGAGGGTCGCTTGTCGCGCGCCAGCACGCGTCGGCTGTCGTGGGTGATCTCATAGGCGACCACGCCGTCCGACCCGGCCCGCAACGGCAGCCGGCGGCCACCGTCGGTCACCCGCGCGGCGGGGTCGCTCAACACGATCCGGAACCGCTGCGAGTTCACGCGGCGACTCCGGCGACCCGGCTGGATCTCCTGGCCGCGGATGACGGCCTTGTCGCGGGCGTCGCGCACGCAGACGTAGATCGGCGCGGACGCCGACGACGGGGCGGACACGCGCAGCTTGACGAGCGTGCTCTGCCGTTCGCGCTCGCGCTGCTCGGCCTCGCGGTCCTCGCTGCGCCGATCGGCGGCGTCCTCCGTCGTCGTCGCGGTGGTGGTCGCGACGGTCGGCGGCGGCTCGTCCTCTCCGCTGGAGAGGCGCCCCACGACGTAGAGCGCGACGACGACCAGGACGAGCAGCGCGATGATCGGCCACCAGTTCGTCCGCTTGGGCGGGCCGAACGCGCCCCCGTTCCCGCCCCGCCTGCCGCGCCCGGTGCGACGCGGGATCCCGGTCGTCTCGTACGGGTCGTGGCGGAACTTGTACTCCTCCACCAGGAGCTTGGCGTCGAGGCCCAGCGTCTCGGCGTAGGTGCGCAGGAAGCTCTTGACGAACGTGGTGCCCGGGAGCAGATCCCACTCCTCGTTCTCCAGCGCCCGGAGGTACTTGGCACGGATCTTGGTGCGCGCCTCCACCTCACCGATGTCGATGCCCGCGCGCATCCGTGCTTCGCGCAGGGTGGAGCCGATCTCCGCCATGAGCGCTGAAGCGTATCGACGGCCCGTCGATACCGCCCGGACCGCCTCGGCGTCAGCCGCCGACGCTCAGCGCGCTGTGCTCACCCGTGCGGTCGTCATCGGTGCCGGTCACCCCTTCGGCGTCATCGACCGGGACCGGTGCGGCCGTCGGCGCGGCGTCCGCCGGAGCGTCCGCGGCGCCGCCTCTCAACTGCGCCAGGATCCGCGGCAGGTCCATCGGCGAGACGAGCACCTGACGGGCCTTGGACCCCTCGAAGGCCGAGACGATCCCGCGGCGCTCCATCATGTCCACCAGGCGCCCGGCACGGGTGTAGCCGACCCGCAGGCGGCGCTGCAGGCCCGACGTCGACGCCGCGCCCATCTCGACGACGAGCTCGATCGCGTCGGCCAACAGCGGGTCCGTGTCGGCGTCCAGTTCGTCGGGCGCGCCGTCGTCGGACTCCTCCTCCTCGGCGGCCTCCAGCAGGTCCTCCCGCAGATCCGGCTCGCCCTGACGGGCCCAGTGCGCGGTGAGCTCCGCGATCTCGGCCTCGTCGATGTAGGCGCCCTGGATGCGGGTCAGGCGCGAGCTGCCGACCGGGTTGAAGAGCATGTCGCCACGCCCCAGCAGCGACTCGGCGCCGTTCTGGTCGAGGATCACGCGGGAGTCGGTCTGCGACGAGACCGAGAACGCGATCCGCGACGGCACGTTCGCCTTGATCATCCCGGTGATGACGTCCACCCGCGGCGACTGCGTGGCGAGGACCAGGTGGATCCCGACCGCGCGGGCCTTCTGCGCGATCCGGATGATCGCGTCCTCGACGTCGGCCGGCGCGACCATCATCAGGTCGGCGAGCTCGTCGATGACGCAGAGAATGTACGGGAGCGGCTCGTCGCCCTCCTCGACCCGGACCTTGTTGAGCTCGATCAGGCTGCGCGTCTTCTTGACGCTCATCACGCCGTAGCGCCACTCCATCTCGCGCACCAGGTTCTGCAGCGCGTTGGCGGCCATCTTCGGGCTGGTGATCACCGGCGTCAGCAGGTGCGGGATCGCCTCGTAGTGGTTGAGCTCGACCTGCTTGGGGTCGACGAGCACCAGGCGCACCTCGTCCGGGGTGGCGTGCAGCAGGATCGAGCTGAGCATCGCGTTGACGCAGCCCGACTTGCCAGCGCCGGTGGTGCCGGCGACGAGCAGGTGCGGCATCTTCGCCAGATCGGCGTGGATCGGCGCGCCCGAGACGTCCTTGCCCAGCCAGACGGTGAGCGGGGTCTCGCCCTGCGGCGGGTCGTCGTAGACGTCGCCGAGGTGGACGACGCGGCGGCGCTTGTTGGGCACCTCGACGCCGACGGCCGTCTTGCCGGGGACCGGCGCGAGGATGCGGATGTCGGTGGCGGCCAGGGCGTAGGCCAGGTCGTCCTTGAGCTGGGCGACCTTCGACATCTTGATGCCGGGCGCAAGGCGCAGCTCGTAGCGGGTGATGTGTGGCCCGGCGATCGTGCCGATGACCTGGGCGTCGATCTTGAAGTGCTGGAGCGCCTCGACCAGCGCCGCGGCCGTTTCGGCCTGCCCGGCGGTGTCCGGACGCAGTTGGTCGGCCGCGGACATCTTGAGCAGGGCGGGGTCCGGCAGGACGTAGCCGTCCTCGGGCACGTGGTCGGCCGCCCCACCCATCGGCTGGCGCGCACGCAGCTCCTCCAACGACGGGCGCGCGTCGGCGGCAGCCGCCGGCGGGATCTCCGGCTCGGCGTCGTCCTCCGCGTCGGGGGCGTCGTCGACCGGCGGCCGGACCGGAGCGGGCACCGGGACCGGCTCGGGCCGGACCGGTCGCACGCGGCGCGTCGCCGACTCGGCCGGATCGGGCTCGGGCGTGCCCAGGTCGAGGTTGGTCGACGCGGTCTCGTCACCGAACAGGTCGGGGTAGCGCACGGCACCATCGAGCTCGGGGGCCGAGCCGGTCCCGCGTCGGACGACGATCGAGTCGGCGTCGTCGCCCTCGGGCGGCGTCATCGCGGCGGCACGGCCACCACGGGTGCGGGGCACCCGGGGACGCACCGTGGGCTCCATCGACGCGTCCGCCGCGGCCGGGACGTCGTCGACGGCGCCGTCGCCGCGGCGACGGCGCGGGACCTCGTCGGTGCCGGCATCGTCGGCGTCCGCCGCCGCGGGACGGCGCGGGCGGCGCGGAGTCGCGGTCGCGTCGTCGCCCGGCTCCGGGACCGGCTCGATCGCGGCACGCGGCCGCGCGCGCCGAGCCGGCGCGGCGGTCTCGGGCTCGTCCGTGGGCACCCGGCGGAAGGCGGTCGTCGTCTGACGCAGCCCTTCACCGGTGCGGGTCACCATCGACGCGACGGAGGCGCCGGTCAGCAGCAACACGCCGCCGAGGAGCATCGTCACCGCAACGAGGTGCGACCCGATCGAGCCGAGCAGCGTCGACGTGAGCCAGTACAGCGCATCCCCGACGACGCCACCGCGTGGACGGACGACCTCGGCGGCGAACAGCTCGTCGCGTCCGGCGCCGCCACCGAGTCCGAAGGTGCCCGCCGCGAAGGCGAGCATGAGCGCGGGCAGCAGGAGCAGCCCACCGGCGCGGAACGGGCGCAGTGCCGGGATCAGCGGTCGCAGGATCAACAGCAGGCCCGCGCACGCGACCGCGGGCGGGGCGACGTAGGCGGTCTGCCCGAAGAGCGACTGCAGACCGTCGACCAGGCCGTCGCCGATCGCGCCGCCCCACGCACCGAAGTACAGGAGGAACGCCAGGAACACCGCCAGCGCAAGCAGCCCGAGCCCGATCTGGTCGTAGTGTCGCTGCTCGACCGCGGCCAGCGCCGCGATCGGCCGCCGCCCGCCGCCGGATGCGCTCGTGGGGCCCTTCTTCGCCGGCTTGCGCGTCGCGGACCGCGCACCCGCACCACCGCCGCGCGTTGCGGCGCGGGCGGTCGATGCCGGGGTACGGGCAGGCGGACGTTCGCGGCTCATGCTCCCGTCGACGTTCGCCATCGATCGCGACGATCCTCCCCGCTCCCACATCGACCGCTCGGGTCGCGTTGATCGGTGCTGAAGCCGCGGCCTTTAGGATCGGCGGCATGTCGAGTCAGGGCCGGACCGCGCGCATCCTCATCGTCGAGGACGACGAGGAGATCGCCGGAGTCCTGGGCCGTACCCTGCGACTGGAGGACTACGACACGCGAATCGCCCGCGACGGCACCGATGCCCTCTCGTCGGCGCGGACGTTCATGCCCGACGTGGTGATCCTCGACCTCGGCCTGCCGGACGTCGACGGCCTCGACGTCGCGCGCGAGCTGCGCTCCGGTGGCGATGTGCCGATCCTCATCCTCACCGCTCGCGACGGGGTCGAGCAGCGCGTGGAGGGCCTGGACAGCGGGGCCGACGACTACCTCGTCAAGCCGTTCGAGCGGGACGAGCTGCTCGCCCGGATCCGGGCGCTGCTGCGTCGCCGGCCGCCGCGCGGCGAGGCGGCCCTCGTCGTCGCCGACCTGACCCTCAACCCGGCGACGCACGAGGTGCTCCGGGGCGAGCGTCCGATCGAGCTGACGCAGCGCGAGTTCGAGCTGCTGGAGTACCTCATGCGCAACGAGAAGCTCGTCGTGCCCCGCCAGCGTCTGCTGGAGGAGGTCTGGGGCTACGACCCGCTCGCGTCGACGAACACGATCGAGGTCTTCATCTCCAACCTGCGGCGCAAGCTCGAGGCCGGCGGCGAGGAGCGGCTGGTCCACACCATCCGCGGCGCCGGCTACGTGCTGCGCGTGGCCCGCTGAGCGGCGCCGCGCCGTCGATGCCGGTCCCCCGCTCCCATCCCCGGCGATGGCTCGACCGGCTCCCGATCCGCTGGCGCCTGGCGGTCGTCTCCGCCGGGCTGACCGGCGCGATCCTGCTGCTGTTCGCGGTCGCGATCGGCGAGTTCACCGGTCGTCGGATCCGCGCAGACTTCACCACCCAGACCGCGGCGCGGTTCGACACGCTCCGCGAGCGGTTGAACGTCGGCCTCGCGCCCGTCGCCCGATCCCCCGGCCAGTCCCAACCGTTCCTACGCACGCGGTTGCGCGATCTGAAGGGCGATGCCAACACCGTCGTGCGCGTGTTCTGGCACGCCTCCCCGGAGCAGACGCTCCTGTTGGACACCACCGATCCGCAGGTCGACCTGGGACCGCCGAACACGTCCGACGTGCGGGTCGGGGACTACCGCGTCGAGGTCCGCACCTTCGACCAGACGATCGTCGACGAGCGGGGCAAGGAGATCTCGTTCCCGGGCGCGCAGACCCTGAGCGTGCGCCTGACGCTCCAGGTCGGCCGGTCGTTCGGCGTCATCGACCAGACGACCAACCGCGTCCGCACCGCGCTGGGGCTCGGCGTCATCACCGGCACGCTGCTGGCGTTGCTCGCCGGCCTGGCGGTCGGACAGCGCGCGATGCGTCCGGTGCGACGGATGACGGGGACGGCCCGGCACATCGCGCGTACCCGGGACCTCGACGCGAAGATGCCGGAGTCCCACGTCAACGACGAGATCGCCGAGCTGTCCCGCACGCTCCAGGACATGCTCGACGAGCTCGCCGCCGCCCAGGCGACGGTCGACGCGAGCCTGCAACGTCAACGCGAGTTCGTCGCCGACGCGTCGCACGAGCTCCGTACCCCGTTGACGGCGGTGCAGGCCAATCTGGAGCTTCTCGCGCTCACGACCGACGGCGACGACCGTGCCGCGGTCGACTCGGCGCTGCGCTCGTCGCGCCGGATGCGCCGCCTCGTCGCCGACCTGCTGCTGCTGGCCCGGATGGATGCGCGCCGCGAGACCAGTCGCGAGCGGGTCGATGTCGACCGCGCGATCCTCGAGGCGGTCGACGAACTGGAACCCCAGTTCGGGGAGCACGAGGTGGTGCTCGACATCGACCCGGTGACGGTCGACGGGGTCCGCGACGAGCTGGTGCGGATGGTCGCCAACCTGCTGGGGAACGCGCTGCGCTACACCCCCGACGACACCGAGGTCCGGATCCGGCTGCGGGCCGACGGCGAACGCGGCGAGCTCGTCGTCGAGGACGACGGTCCGGGCATCCCCGACGATCTCAGGTCCCGGGTGTTCGAGCGGTTCGTGCGCCACGGTGGCGAGGGCGCGGGGTCGACCGGGATCGGCCTGGCCATCGTCCGGGCCGCGGCCCAGCGCCACGGCGGCGACGTCACCGTCGACGCCACCCATCCGGACGGCACCGGCGCACGGTTCGTCGTGACCCTCAAGGTCGAGGAGCGCGACGGTGGCGCGGTCGTCGATCCGCAGGGCCCACACGGCGACGAGTCCGGCGCGATCCGCATCGCGCCTGCCGAGGACGCCCGCGGGCTGCTGTCGGAGTCGCGACGGGTCGCACGCCGCGTGCGCCGCCGCCTGCGCTCCTCGCGCGGGGCGGCGGCCGATCCCGCCGAGCGGCTGGGCGGGGCCGCCCCCGAGGCACCGCCGACCGGCCACGGGCGCGATGACGTACCGCCGGCCGACCCGCGCTGACGCGACGCCCCGCGACCGACCCGTGGAGGGCCGGGCCGTCCGCGGCCGACCCGGCGGTCGCGCGGTCGGCCGGATCCCCGGTCGGCCGAGCCGACCCGGCGGTCGGCGGACGACCGATCCGGGGTCGCTCGCTCAGACCGCCACGACCACCGGCATGACCATCGGGCGGCGCTTGAGGCGCTGCCAGACGAGCTGGGCGATGTCGTCGTGGATGATCCGCTGGATCTCGTCGAGGTCGTGGATGTCGTCGGCGGCCGCCCGCTCGACCGATGCGTCGACCTGGTCGCGCAGCGCCTCCAGCAGCTTCTCGTCGTCGTGCTTGAACGGCACGCCACGGAAGAGCAGCTCGGGATCGGTGACGGTCTTGCCGTCGTCGTCGCCGATCGTGGCGACGACGACGAACAGCCCGTCCTCCGACAGCGAGCGACGGTCGCGCAGCGCAGCGTCGGCCGGTGCACCGATCTCGACGCCGTCGACGTAGAGCACGCCGCCGCCGACCGGCTTGCCGAACCGCGCCCCGCGCTGGTCGATCTCCACCGGCAGGCCGTTCTCGGCGCAGAAGACGTTGGCCTCGGGGATCCCGAGCCCGACCGCCAGGCGCTTGTGCTGCTGCAGGCGCTGGAAGTCGCCGTGCATCGGCATCACGTACTTCGGCTTGGTCAGGTTGAGCATCATCTTCATCTCCTCCTGGTAGCCGTGGCCGGACGCGTGGATCGGCGCGTCCTTGTGGGTGATGACCTGGGCGCCGGCCTGGTAGAGCATGTCGACGGTCTCGTTGACCGCCCGCTCGTTGCCGGGGATCGGCGTGGCGGAGAAGACGACGGTGTCGCCGTCCTTGATCCGGATCTGCGGATGGTCCTTGTACGCCATCCGGCGCAGCGCCGCCAGCGGCTCGCCCTGCGAACCGGTGCACATCACGACGACACGGTGGTCGGGCAGGTGCTCCAGCTCGCGCGGCTGCACGAGGAGCCCGTCGGGGACGTTGAGGATCCCCAGCGTGCGGGCGATGTTGGTGTTCTTCTTCATCGACCGGCCGAGCAGGCACACCTTGCGGTTGAGCTTGTGCGCGGAGTCGATGACCTGCTGGACGCGGTGCAGGTTGGACGCGAACGACGTGACGATGATCCGACCGCGCTGACGGGCGAACACGTTGTAGAGCTCGGGCCCGACGAGCGACTCGCTCGGCGACCACCCGGGCCGGTCGACGTTGGTCGAGTCGCCGAGGACCATCAGCAGGCCCTCGGATCCGAACCGCGCCAGGCGCAGGAAGTCCGCCGGCGGGCCGTCCACCGGGTTCTGATGGAACTTGTAGTCGCCGGTGAAGAGCAGCGTCCCCAGCTCGCTGGTCACCGCGACGTTGCAGGCGTCGGGGATCGAGTGGGTGGCGTGGATGAACTCCAGCTCGAACGCCTTGCCGGTACGGACCTTCTGTCCCGGCTTGACATCGGTGAGCGGCACGTCCTTCAGGCGGTGCTCGTCGAGCTTGCTGCGGGCCATCGCCATCGTCAGCGGCCGGCCGTAGATCTTCGGCGCGTGGCGGGCGCCGCCGAGCATCTTCAGGAGGAAGGGCAGCGCCCCGATGTGGTCCTCGTGGCCGTGCGTGATGACGATCGCCTCGATGTCGGCGGCGCGCTCCTTGAGGTACGTGAAGTCCGGGAGGACGAGGTCGATGCCGACCTGCTCGACGGTGGGGAAGCGGACCC
>JBFWKS010000140.1:0-10377 GCA_050252545.1 Solirubrobacteraceae bacterium | reverse complement strand
TCCACCGCCGCCTTGACGCAGGTCGGCACGCCGCGGAACGTCGCCGCGTGACCGGCGAACACGCGGAGGAACTCCATGACCCCCCGGCCCGCGTCGGGCTCCGCGAGGAGCTCGTCGGCGCGCTCCACGAGCGACTCGAAGCTGTCGGCCAGGACGGCACGCAGCAGGTCCTCCCGCGAGGGGAAGTGCCGGTAGAGCGTGCCGACGCCGACACCGGCGCGCCGCGCGATCTCCTCCAGCGATCCCTCGACCCCGTGCTCGAGGAACGCGGCACGCGCGACCTCCAGCAGGCGATCGCGGTTGCGCCGGGCGTCGGCGCGAAGCGGCTTGGCAGGGGTCTCGAGGGGCGTGGTCATGGGGTTCGCGGCAGGGACCGACCGGGCGGACTCGCAAACGGAGGCAGCCTCCGCTACGCTTCTCCGAAAGCGGAGTCAGCCTCCGCATATGTCGTGGCCCCCGAAACGGCGGGTCCCTCCACTATCCCCCATCGGCCAGGAACCCGCAATGCCCCCCACCGCTCCGCCCGGTCCGCCGTCGCACCGGACCACCTGGGCGCTCCTCGTGATCGTCACCGCCCAGCTCATGGTCGTCCTCGACGCGAGCGTCGTGACGATCGCCCTGCCCGACATCCAGTCCGCGTTGGGCATGTCGGACGCCAACCTCTCCTGGGTCCTCAACGGCTACGCGCTGACCTTCGGCGGCCTGCTGCTGCTCGGCGGCCGCGCGGGCGACCTGCTCGGCCGCCGCCGGGTGTTCCTCGGCGGCCTGGCGCTCTTCACCCTCGCGTCGTTCGTCGGCGGCCTGGCCCAGGACTCCGCCGCGTTGCTGGCCGCGCGGGCCGCGCAGGGCGTCGGCGCCGCGTTCGCCGCCCCGACGGCGCTCGCGCTGATCACCACGACCTTCGCCGAGGGACCCGAGCGCACCCGTGCGCTGGGCCTCTTCTCCGCGATGTCCGCCGTCGGCGCGTCGGTCGGCCTGATCCTCGGCGGCGTGCTCACCGATGTCGCCTCGTGGCGCTGGGTGATGTTCATCAACGTGCCGATCGGCGTGGCCCTGATCGCCCTGGCGCCCCGGTTCATCCCCGAGTCGCGGCGGGAACCGGGACGGTTCGACCTCGCGGGCACGGTCACCGGCACCCTCGGGATCGGCTCGCTCGTCTTCGCCTTCATCCGCGTGTCGGAGTCGGCGTGGGGCGACGCCCAGGCGCTGGCGACGTTCGCGGTGGCGTTCACGCTGCTGGCGTCCTTCGTCGCGATCGAGCGCCGCGCGGCGCACCCGATGCTCCCGTTGCGGCTGCTGACCGAGCGCACGCGAGGCAGCGCGTTCGTCGTGATGCTCCTCGTCGCCGGGTCGATGTTCTCGATGTTCTTCTTCCTCAGTCAGTTCCTGCAGGACGTCCTGAACATGGGTCCGACCGCGGCGGGCCTGGCGTTCCTGCCACTGTCGCTGACGATCTTCACGCTTTCCCAGGCCCTGCCGCGGTTCCTGCCCCGGATCGGGACGACGAAGCCGATGCTCGTCGGGCTGAGCGCAATCGTCGTGGCGATCGCGTGGCTCACCCAGCTCTCGCCGAGCACGGGCTACGCCGGCGGGCTGCTCGGCCCGATGCTGCTCTTCGGGTTCGGTGCCGGATCGATGTTCCTGCCGCTGACGATGGTGATCCTCGGCTCGGTCGCGCCGCGTGACTCCGGGGCGGCGTCGGGGGCGCTGCAGACGATGCAGCAGGCCGGTGGTGCCCTGGGGATCGCCGTGCTCGTCAGTGTCTACACCGGCGCTCACGACGGTGTCCTCGCCCAGCCGCACCCCGGGGCGTCGGCGATCGACGAGGCCCGTCGGGCGATGGCCGAGGGGATGACCAGCGCGTTCACCGTGTCGGTGATCCTGGCGCTGCTCGCGCTCCTCGTCACGGCGACGTTCCTGCGCCGCGGCGGGTCCGCGTTGCCGGCACCGCGTGGACCGGCCGCGACCGCGACCGGGGATCGGGAGGCCGTCCCCGACGCGGCCTGAGGCCGAGGCGCGCGCGTACCCGGGCAAGGTCGACGTGCCCGCCGTCCCGACGCGGCCTGGCGGCGGTCGCGCCGCTGCGTCCGGAAGGCGACGACGCCCACCGCCGGTCGACCGGGAGCAGGGCCGTCGTCCCCCGTCGCCCCCGACGGTCAGCGCCCGGCGGGATCGCCGCTGCCCGGGTCGGCCTCGTGCAGCGCCCGGTACAGGTCGTTGGGGCGGCGGCCGGTGAGGCCAGCCACGACGCGGGCGGCGACCTTGGCCCGCGCCCCGCCCTCGACCAGGACCCGCACGGCGTCGACCGCGGCGGCGTGCCCCGGTCCGTCGCCGTCCGGATCCGGCGCGATGACGCCGGCGACGACGATCGTCACCTCGCCCCGCACGGGCGCCTGCTCCAGCCGATCGGCGAGCTCGCCCGCCGGACCGCGCAGGACCTCCTCGTGAAGCTTGGTCAGCTCGCGACAGACGGCCACCGTCCGGCCGGGGCCGGCGTCGGCGATCGTCCGCATCGTCGTGGCGATCCGGCGCGGCGACTCGAACGCGACCGTCGTCTCGGGGCTGTCGAGCGTCGTGATGATCTCGGCGGGGCGCCGCGGCAGGAACCCGACGAACCGCCACCGCTCGGCCGCGATCCCGGCGGTCGCGATCGCGGTGACCGGGGCGCTCGGCCCCGGCAGCACCTCGACCCGCACGCCGGCGTCGCGGGCGGCGGCGACCAGGCGACCGCCCGGGTCGCTCACCACCGGCATCCCCGCGTCCGACACGACGGCGACGGTCTCTCCCGCCGACACGCGGGCGATGAGCTCCGCCGACCGCGCCGCCTCGTTGTGCTCGTGCAGGCTGACCGTCGCCGTGCCGATGCCGTGCCGCTGCAGCAGCGTGCGGGTGTGACGGGTGTCCTCGCAGGCGACCACGTCGGCGTTCGTGAGCGCGCGCAGCACCCGCGCGGTGACGTCGTCGAGGTTGCCGATCGGCGTGGCGCAGACGACGATCCGGCCCCCGCCGGCGTCGCCGGTCGGCCCGCTCGTCGCCGTCTCCCGCTCCGGGGCCTCCCCCGGTCGCGCGTCGCTCATACCGTCTCCCGTCGCAGCCACAGGGTCAGCAGCGGATCGACCAGGCGCCATCCGGGCCCGTCCGGGACGAGGTGCTGGCCGTCGGTGACGAGCCGCTCGACCGCGTCGCCGAGCGTGCTGGTCGCCAAGCCGGTGAGCCGGCGGGCGTCGGCCCCGGTCGGGGGCACGCGCTCGGCGACGAGTCGCAGCACCTGGGACTCCGCCCGGGAGCAGCCGCGCCACGTCGCGCGGTGCACGTCGTCGGTGGCCCGCAACGCATCGGCGACGGCCAGCTCGACGAGCTCGTCGGGATCGACCGGCTCGGCCGGGTCGGCGTCCTCGAGTCGGCGCAGCAGGTGGTGGGTCACGAGGACCGTCCGCTGCGGGTGACCGGTCATCGCCGCGACGACCGCGTCGATCGCCGTGCCCACGTCGGGCTCGTCGAATCCCTCGGAGGCGAGCACGGCGGTGAGCGCGTCGGCGGTCTCGTCCGCCGGCAACGGCCCCAGCTCCAACGGTTGCGCCTGCCCGAAGAGCGGCCGCTCCCGTTCGGTGAAGAGGGCCCGCAGCAGCGACGGCTGACTACCGGCGTAGACGTAGGCGGCAGCGTCGGCGTGGTGCTGGATCACCGACCGCAGGCTGCCGTCCAGGCGCGTGCCGGCCTGCAGCAGATCCTGGAACTCATCGAAGCAGACGACGCACAGGCCGCCGTCGCGCTCGTGCAGGCGGGCGGGGACGTCGAGGAGCTCCAGGAGCACCGGCTCGAGCTGGTCGCGGCTGGGCGCCGGACCGCGCTCCACCGTGATCCCGAGCCCCGCCGGCCCGATCGTCAGACCGGCGCGCCGGGTGGCACGCTGCACGACCCGCGCCGCCGCCGGATCGAGCCCCCGGTAGGCGTGCGCGACGCGGGCCAGGACGGCGCCGGTGTCTCCGACGTCCGACAGATCGACGACGACCGCGCGATGGCCGGCCTCGCGCATCGCCGCGACGTGGGCGTGCAACACGCTGGTCTTGCCGAACCGTCGCGGCGCCGCCAGGCGGATCGCGGTCCGCCGACCGGCGCTGCGGGCGAGCTCGGCCAGCTCGTCGCGACGGTCGATGAGCTGCTGGGGACCCACCGGCACGTCAAAGCGGAGCGGTGCGGCCGTCATGACCACATGGTAGCGCCGATCCGGCACGACCGGACGGACCGATCCGGCATTGCCGGATCTATGCTCCGCTCACGACGGAGTCCGCCATCCGGCGTGACCGGATCAGGCTGGCCCGTTCCCGAAGCCGCTCGCGGCCCGCCCGTCAGGCCAGCTCCTCGAGCGCGAGCGCCCCGGCGCCGACCATCCCGGCGTCGGCCCCGAACCGGGCCACCTCCACCCGCGCCTCGCTCGACGGCGGCCGCGCCCGGCGGCGCGCCTCCTCCCTCGCGGGTCCCAGCAGCAGCTCCCCCGCCGCCGACACGCCACCGCCGATGAGGACCACCTCGGGGTTGAAGATGTTCATCGCGTTGGCGATCCCGACACCGAGGGAGATCGCGATCTCGCGCACCGTCTCCCGTGCGGCGGCGTCGCCGCCGCGGGCCGCGTCGACGACGTGCTGACCGGTGATCGTCTGACCGTCGGCCGCGAGCTGCGACAGCACCGATCCCGGTCGTTGGCCGGCGAGCCTCGCCCCGGCACGACCGAGCGCCGTGCCCGACGCGAGCGCCTCCAGGCACCCGCGGTTCGTGCAGGCGCCCTGGCACGACGGCCCGTCCAGGTCCACGACCATGTGCCCGAGCTCCGTCGCCGCACCGGTCGCTCCGCGGATCAGCTGTCCACCGGCGATCACACCGCTGGCGATTCCCGTGCCGAGCGCCAGCAGGACGGCGTCGTCGCAGCCCTGGGCGCCGCCCGCACGCCACTCGGCGAGCACCGCGCAGTTGCCGTCGTTGTCGAGCGCGACCGGCAGCTGCAGGCGATCCTGCAACAGGTCGCGGACCGGGACGCCGTCGAGGGGTTGGTGGACCGTCGACACCGCCACGCCACGGGCCCGGTCGACGAGCGACGGGATCCCCAGCCCCACCCCGGTGACGGGCCCGCAGCCGGCCTCGATCGCCCGACGCGACAGGGCGCGGACCTCCTCCACGACGAGGTCCATCAGCAGGTCGGCATCGCGCTCCGGCGGCGGCAGCCGGTAGGAGCGGTCGACGGTCCGCAGGTCGCGGGTCAGCAGCCCCGCCAGGAGCTTCGTTCCGCCGAGGTCGACGCCGATGACGCAGGCCGCCGACACGCGCGGCACCATACCCGCTGTGCCCGACCGCCCGGACGAGCCCCCGCAGGATCGCCGCTACACCGTCTACGGTGGCGGCGGCTCCCCGCGCCGTCCCCCGCGCCCCGATGGGGATGCGGCCGACCCACGTCCTCGTCGTCGTGGCGGCGACGCCCCGGAACGCCCGGCGGCCGGCGGCGGGCGTCCGGGCCGGGACACCGACGGCGCACCCGGCGGTGGACGGCGCGGCGGGTCGAAGGGCGATGGTGGCCCCGACGACCGCGCCGACCGTGCGCCCTACACGGTGTACGAGGCCCGGCGCCGCTTTCGGCGGGACCGTCCGTCGACCGGCGAGCCTGGCCCGGTCGATCCCGACGCCCCGCGGCGACGGCGCGGCCTGGGAGGACGCCGGTCCAGGCACGGTCTGCCGTTCCGGATCGCGCGCGGCGCGCTCTGCTTCGCCGTGCTCTGGATCGCGTTGTCGGGGGTCCTGTTCCTCATCTCGGCCCAGGTCCACCAGGACGGTGGCCCGGCCGACGAGCTGCTCGGTGGCGGAGGCGCCCCGTTCGGCAGCACGAACGTCCTGGTGCTCGGCACCGACCAGCGTCCCGACGACTCGAAGGAGCCCGGGGCGGAGGGTCGGGGCGGCAGCGCCCGCACCGACACGATCCTGCTGATGCGCACCGGCGGATTCAAGAACAACCGCCTGTCGGTCCCGCGCGACACGATCGTCGACCTGGAGGGTCACGGCCGCAGCAAGATCAACGCGGCGTTCGCCCTCGACGGCACCCGCGGCGCGGTCCGTGCGGTCGAGGGCCTGACGGGGGTCAACGTCAACCACGTCGCGCAGATGGACTTCGCCAACTTCCCCGGGCTGATCGACGCGATGGGCGGCATCCGCTTCGAGCCCAAGACCTGCGTACGGGCCGAGGTGAGCGGCGGCGCTCGCAGGGCCCGGCCGAACGCGGTCACGTCGGGCACCGGCCGCTGGTTCGGCGGCACGTCGTTCCGGCTGCGCCGCGGCGAGACGTACAAGCTCACCGGGCGTCAGACGCTCGCGCTCGCACGGGTGCGCAAGAACGACTGTCGCGTCGGCCAGAACGACCTGGACCGTGCGGCGCGTCAGCAGCAGATCCTCAGTGCGATGAAGCGTCGCGTGCTCTCCCCCACCGGGTTCATGCGGCTGCCGTTCATCGCGTGGAAGGCCCCGCAGGCCGTGAAGACCGACATGGGTGGCCTGTCGTTGCTGGGCGTCGCGATCGGCCAGTTCCTGCCCGGTGGCGGATCCTCGACGGTGCTCAAGCCGAGCAGCACCGAGATCCTGCCCGACGGTGGTCAGGGCCTCGTCGTCGACCCGGCGACGATCGAGCGGGCACGGCGCAGGTTCGAGGACTGACCCGAGGCGCAGCGGCGCTACCGCTCACCACCGGGTACGACGCGCGGAGCGAAGCCAAGCCGCCCCCGCACCGGGTGCGATTTGCCCGCCCATAGCGGGCCGATCGCACCGAGTGGTTCGGTGCTCGCGGAGGGTCGCGGCTCGACCCGCGCGGCCCGGTGCTCGCGGAGGGTCGGGCCTCGAGCCCCGCGCTTCAGGGCTGCTTCGGCACGGGCTTCGGGGCGGGCGCGGCCTTGGCGGCCTTCTCCCGCTCCTTGCGCTGCGAGCGCATCTTGTCGTCGTGCGCGTCGGCGCCCGACTCGGCGGCGCGCTCGAGCTCCCGGTTGCCCCTGGCGGTGCCGACGTCGTTGGAGTAGAAGCCGCTGCCCTTGAAGTGGATCGCCGGCGCGTGGAGCACCCGCTCGACCGGGACCCCGGTGTCGGGATCGACGGTCAGCGCGTCATCGCTGAACTTCTGCAGGACCTCGAAGGTGCTGCCGTCGGGACGGCGGTACTCGTAGATCGGCACGGGAGCGTGGGCGTCGGCCGTCGCGTCAGGACGACGAGGAGCCGCTCGACGCGCCCGAGGTCGCCGGTGCCGACGAGCCCGAGCCCGACGAGCCCGAGCCGGACGACGCACCCGACGACGAGCCGCCGTCGCTCTTCGTGGAGGAGGACCCGCCGTCACCCGAGCCCGACGAGGACGCACCGTCACCGGAGCCCGACGAGGACCCGCCATCCGACGACGAGTCGGCACCGGAGCCGGAGGAGCTGCTGTCGCCGCCCGAGGAGTCGCCGCCGACCGGGCGCTTCTTCGTCCCGTAGTCGGTGTTGTGGAAGCCCTTGCCCTTGAAGTGGATCGCCGGGGCGCTGAGCACCCGCTGGACCGGCGCACCGGTATCCGGGTCGACGGTCAGCGCATCATCGCTGAACTTCTGCAGGACCTCGAAGGTGGTCCCATCGGGCCGACGGTACTCGTAGATGGGCATGGCTGAAGCCAGTATAGGCAGGCGGCGACCGAAGCGGCCGCACCCGCTTGGCACTCCCACCCGTAGAGTGCCAAGGGACCGGCGGCGGTCTCGGTCCGGGCCGGTGTCACCACGCGCTGGCCGGCCGACGGACCCGCTCCCGGCCAGGCTCACCGCGGCGCGACGGCCGCGCGGTCGAGCTCCTCCCGCAGGATCCTGGCGCACCTGACGACCTCGCGCCGCGCCGCGCGACCGATCCCGATCGCGTTGATGAACCCGTGCATCTGCGACGTCGCGCACCGCTCGATGGCCGGCACGCCCGCGTCCCGCAGACGCCCGGCGTAGGCCCGGCCCTCGTCGCGCAGCGGATCGAACCCCGCCGTGACGACGATCGCCCGCGCGACGCCCGCCAGGTCGCCGGTCAGCAGCGGCGAGATCCGCGGGTCGTCGAGGGCGATCCCCGTCCCGCGCAGCCACTTGCCCTCGAACCACGCGACATCGTCCGCCGTGAGCAGGAAGCCCTCCCCGAAGAGCTCCGCCGACGGGAAGGGGTGCCGCGAGTCCACGGCCGGATAGAGGAGGAGCTGCACGTCGGGGGCCCGCTCCCCCGTGTCACGCGTGACGATCGCCAGGCGTGCCGACAGGTGGCCGCCCGCGCTGTCGCCGGCGACGGCGAGCCGGTCGGGATCGGCCCCGAGCGCCTCGGCGTTGGCGACGACCCACCGCCATGCGGCGAGCACATCGTCGAGCCCCGCCGGGCACGGGTGCTCGGGCGCCAGGGCGTAGTCGACCGATACCACCTGCACGGCGGCCTCGCGACAGAGCAGCCGGCAGGGGGCGTCGTGGGTGTCGAGGTCTCCCGCGACGTGGCCACCGCCGTGGACGAAGAGCAGCAACCCCGGCCGCACCCAGGACGGACCCGACGGCGGCGGGACGTAGTGGCGCAGCCCGATCGAACCAGCCGGCCCGGCGATCTGCAGGTCGCGCACCGCCCCGACCTCGACGGGGGCCCCCGATCCCTGGAGCGCCGCGCGGCGCATCGCGGCGCGCATCGCCTCGGGACTGCTCGTGTCGAGCGCGCGCCGCCCGGTGAGGCGCATCGCGGTGATGGCCAACCGTGCCGAGGGGTCGAGCGTCTGCCCGTCGACGCGCAGCGCACCGCCGCCGACACGGGTCTGGATCGCGGCCGGCAGCGACGTGAGCGCACCGATCGCGGCCGTCTCGACCCGCGTGCGGGGCGAGGCGCGGCGGCGACGCGGCTCATGCGTCGCGGCCGGCGGACCCGTGACGGACGACCCGTCGGGGGCGCGGTCACCCGACCGACCGGATGGGTCGGCGGTGCGGGTTCCGGGCTCGGGCATGAGCCAATCCTACCGTCGGTCGCAACAGACCGGCGAGGCGGGTCCTCCGGCGCCCCCCGCGCTGCGCCGGCGCCTCGGGGGATCCGCGGGCGGGCAGGACGGGCCGGTCACCCGGGGCGGGCGGGTCACCTACCGGCCCCGGCCCGTCCACCGACGTATCCTCCAGCGCATGGCCTCCGACGTCGTGACCATGGACAAGATCGTCGCCCTCTGCAAGCGGCGCGGCTTCGTCTTTCCCGCGTCGGAGATCTACGGCGGCATCGCCAACACCTACGACTACGGCCACTACGGCGTGCTGCTCGTGCAGAACGTCAAGGCCGAGTGGTGGAAGGCGATGCTCCAGGACCGCGACGACATCGTCGCGCTGGACTCCGCGATCATCCAGCACCCCGACGTGTGGAAGTCGTCGGGCCACCTCGACGGCTTCTCCGACCCGCTGGTGCAGTGCCTCGGCAAGTGCAAGAAGCGCTTCCGCCTGGACCACCTGCAGGAAGCCCGGGACGCCGAAACCGCCGCCCACCCCACCGGCGAGGACCCGGGACCCCTCGTCTGCCCGAACTGCGGCGGCGAGCTCTCCGAGCCCCGCGAGTTCAACCTGATGTTCAAGACCCAGATCGGCACCGTCGAGGAGTCGTCGTCGACGGTCTACCTGCGGCCCGAGACGGCGCAGGGCATCTTCGTCGACTTCAAGCAGGTCCTCGCGATCTCGCGCAAGAAGCCGCCGTTCGGCATCGCGCAGATCGGCAAGTCGTTCCGCAACGAGATCACGCCGGGCAACTTCATCTTCCGCACGCTCGAGTTCGAGCAGATGGAGATGGAGTTCTTCGTCCCACCCGCGGAGTCGACCCCGTGGTACGAGCACTGGAAGCAGGCCCGCTTCGACTGGTACACCGGCCTCGGTGTCCGCGCCGACCACCTGCGCCTGCGCCCCCACGACGAGGACGAGCTCTCGCACTACAGCTCGCGCACCGCGGACGTCGAGTACCTGTTCCCGATCGGCTGGTCCGAGCTCGAGGGCGTCGCCGATCGCGGCGACTTCGACCTGACGCAGCACAGCCAGGGCGCCAAGACGAAGATCGAGGTCTACGACGAGCAGACCAAGGAGCGGTACACGCCCCACGTCATCGAGCCGGCCGCGGGCGTCGGCCGCGCGACGCTGGCGTTCCTCGTCGACGCCTACGACGAGGAGCACGTCGAGGGCAGCGCCGACGACATCCGCACCGTCCTGCGCCTCCACCCCCGTCTGGCGCCGGTGAAGGTCGCGGTCTTCCCGCTCGTGAAGAAGGACGGCCAGCCCGAGCTCGCCAAGGAGATCCGCGACACGCTGCGGCGCATCGGCCAGACGGAGTACGACGAGTCCGGCGCGATCGGCAAGC
>JBFWKS010000139.1:0-10499 GCA_050252545.1 Solirubrobacteraceae bacterium | reverse complement strand
GCCCGCCGCCCCGCCGGGCGGCCGACGCGTTCCGGGATGCGGGCGTCATACGACGCGAGACCGGATCAGGTGTCCGCCGCCCGCCGCCCGCCGCCCGCCGCCCGCCGCCCCACCCGCCGGTTGACCTCCGTGGCCCGGGCGCGCTACCCTCTCGTTCGTACGTACGAACGAGAGGTCCAGCCGTGCCTGCCGATCCGACGCCCCACGCTCCGGTGCTCGCCACTCCGATCCCCGGCCTGGTCGACCAGGCCCGAACCCTCGCCGACGCCGGCGGCGGGTCGCGCGCGCTGGTCGACGCCGCGCTGGCGCGGATCGAGGAGGCCCAGCCGGTCCTGAACGCGTTTCGGTGCGTGCTGACCGACGACGCACGTGCTGCCGCCGACGCGGCCGACGCGCGCCTGGCCGCCGGGGAGCGCGGCCCGCTGCTCGGTGTGCCGATCGCGATCAAGGACGACACCGACTACGCGGGGGAGGAGACCCGGTTCGGGTGCGACGGCACGTTCGCCCCGGCCACCGAGGACGCGGAGCTCGTCGTCCGGCTCCGTGCCGCGGGGGCGATCATCGTGGGCAAGACGACGACGCCCGAGATCGGGCAGTGGCCGATCACGGGCGGGTCGTTCGGCTACACCCGCAACCCGTGGCATACCGCCTACACCCCGGGCGGATCGTCGGGCGGATCGGCGTCGGCGGTCGCCGCCGGTCTCGTCCCCGCCGCGATCGGATCCGACGGCGCCGGATCGGTGAGGATCCCCGCTGCGTGGAGCCACCTCGTCGGGATCAAGCCGCAGCGCGGGCGGATCTCGACCTGGCCCGACGCCGAGGCGTTCTACGGGCTGACCGTGCACGGGCCGCTCGCCCGAACCGTCGCCGACGCGGCGCTGCTGCTCGATGCGACGACCGGCAACGTCCCGGGTGACCTGCACCGGCCGCCGGCACCGGACGAGTCGTTCTCCCGTGCCGCGGAGCGCGATCCCGGGCGTCTGCGGATCGGCCTGGCGCTCAACCCGCCGTGGGTCGCCGTGTCGCGACGGCTCGATCCCGAGGTGCGGGCGGCGACCGTCCGGCTCGCCGAGACGCTCGAGGGCCTCGGCCACGAGGTCGTGCAGCGCCGGGTCCGCTACGGGCCGGTCGGGGCGATCTTCATGCCTCGGTCGATGGGCGGCATCGGTGGTTGGGTCGGCCGGCTCGAGGACGTCGACGCGATCGATCCCCGCACGCGCGAGAACGCCCGCACGGGCAAGATCCTGAGCCCCGCTCTGCGGGCCGCGCGCCTCGCCGAGCACCTCTACGCGGCGTGGATCGGCCGCACCTTCCGCGACGTCGACGTCGTGCTGGCGCCGACGACGGCCACCCCGCCGCTGTCGGTCGAGGCGATCGACGGGCTCAGCAACATGGAGACCGACCGGGTGATCGCCGGCGCGTGCCCGTACGCCTACCCGTGGAACGTCCTCGGCTGGCCCGGGGTCAACGTGCCCGCCGGGTTCACCGCCACCGGCCTGCCGCTCGGGGCGACGCTCCTCGGCCGCCGCGACGACGAGGCCCGGCTGATCTCGCTCGCCGCGCACCTGGAGTCCGCGGAGCGCTGGGACCTCCGCTGGCCCGGCGCACCCGACGAGGTCGGCGCGGACCGGGCGGACGAGCGGAGCGCGAGGCAGCCCGCGTGAGCGGTGTCCCGGGAGCCCCGGGCGCAGCGTCCGCCAGCGCGCCGGAGGTGACTCCCCATACCGCCCCGCCCGAGACGGAGGAAGCCCCCACGACCCCCACGACCCCCACGACCGCGACGGCGGACACGGACGCTCCGGCCACGACCGCGAGCCCGGCCGACGACGCGGAGGACTCCGCGCGACGGCGGATCGTCCGCGCCGTGCTCCGGCTCGTCGCCGAGCAGGGCGTCGGCGCGGTCAGTCACCGGCAGGTCGCCGCCGCGGCGGGGGTGTCGCTCGGCACCCTGACCTACCACTTCAAGGGTCGCGACGACCTGTTGCGCGAGAGCCTGCGGCTGTTCTCCGCGGAGGAGACCCGGCGGCTGGAGTCGATCGCGGTCGAGCTGCGCGCGGGCGAGCGGGGCCTCGAGGACGTCGAGCGTCTGATCGCCGCCGCGGTCGACGGGATGGCCGAGACGCAGCAGGTCGTCGCGCAGTTCGAGCTGTACCTCCACGCCACCCGCGACCCCGGTCTGGAACGGGCCGTCCGCGAGGGACGCGACGCGTTCGACGACCTCGCACGGGAGCTCCTCGAGCGCCTGGGCGTTCCCGACGCGGCCGGTCTGGCACCGATCGTCGTGGCGACGGCGGAGGGCATGGCCCTGCGCCGGCTCGGCACGGGGGAGGACACCGGGCCGATACTCGCGCGGGCGCTCCTGCTGCTCGCCGCCGGGGCGCACGCGGCGGCCTGACCGCACGCGGCGGCCGGGATCAGTCCGGGACGGCGCCGGCCACGCCGCCGCGGGACGCGCTGAGCACCCCGTGCAGCAACAGGTCGGCGATCGCGTCGGGAGGGCCGAGCGTCGTCGACGGGACCAGGAGGAGGCTGAAGATCACCCGCACCGTCAGCTCGGCGGCCGGTCCGGCGTCGACGCGCAGGTCGTCCGCCCACGGCGACCCCTCGATGATCGCGGCGGCGGCACCGACCAGGAGCGAGATGAGGGTCGGGTCGCCGCGGCCCTCGACGAGCAGACCGACGAGCGACTCCGGCTCGGTCCGCAGCACCCGCTGCAGGATCGTGTGCCCCTCCAGGTAGTCGAGGATGAACGTCACCACTGCGACGAGCGCCTCTCGCGGGGTCTCGGCCTCGGCCTCCGCGCGGGCGCGGACCTCCTCCAAGCGGACGAGGAACCGGCCGACCTCGTCGGCGACGACCCGCTGCACGAGCTGCCGCTTGTCACCGAGCGCCCGGTACGCCGTCGCCCGCGACACGCCGGCCCGGTCGGCGACGTCGACGAGCGACGTCGCACGGATGCCGGCGTCCGCGAAGCACGCCTGGGCCGCCGCCAGCAACTCGTCCGGTCCCGCCTTCACCCGCCGATCATCCCATGACGCCGGTGGTCCGTCGGCCGTGCGCGATCACGCCACGAACCGGGCGCTCGCCATCACGCCACGAACGCCAACGCGACGACGAGCACCGACGCCTGGACGAGCGTCGCGGTCGCACCGCACGTGTCACCGGTGATCCCGCCGAACCCCGCGCGGGCGCCGGCCGTCGTCGCCGCGACGACGAGGGCACCGGCGCCGAGCGCGACCGCCCCGGCCACCGGTCCGAGGGTCACCCCGACGACCGCGCCCGCGACGAGGGCCGCGGTCGCCCCGCCGGCCGGACCGACGTGCAGCGCATGGATCGCACCGTCGGGGCGCGCCGGTCGTCCGAGCGCGGCGTGCGGCAGGATCGCCGCGCGCCCGAGCGTCGCGGACGCCAGCAGCGCCGTCACCGCGTCGGCGGTCGGCAGGGCACGCAGCGCGCTCCAGCACACGAGCGCCCAGACGACGAGCGCGAGCGTGCCGAACGTGCCGATCCGTGGGTCGCGCATCACCGCCAGCCGCCGCTCGCGGTCGCCCAGCACCCCGAGACCGTCGGCGCAGTCCGCCAACCCGTCCTCGTGCAGCGCGCCGGTGACCGCGATCCCGGCGGCCAGGCCGAGCGCGGCGGCGATCCCGGCCGGGCCCGCCCCCGGCAGCAGGTCGACGAGCGCGAGCACTCCCGCCGACAGCCCGCCGACGAGCAGCCCGACGATCGGGAACCACGGCACCGCGAGGTCGAGCCGCGGCCGCTCGCCGTCGGCGAACCGCACCGGCACGCGGGTGAGGAACCCGACCGCATGACGGGCCCCGGTCGACGGCAGGAGCATCGGCAGCGCAGCCTAGAGGTCGGCCGACGGCGGCCGACGTCGCCCGGGTGGCGTCGGCCGGCTCACGGGCCGGGGTCGTTGGGTGGCAGACGCCGGCGGGGGGGGCGGTTGCTCGGCCCGACTCCGCGACGCGTGGCGGCCGAGCGCCGGATGTAGAGGGCGGCTCCCCGTCGCGACCGCCGGTGCGCGAAGCTGTCGGGGCGATGCACGAGCCCACCGACGCCTACGTCCGTCCCCGGACCCCCGAGGGATTCGACCAGTCGCGGGCCGCCGAGCGGGCCGCCGACCCGACCGGCTGGCGCTTTCCCGACGCCGACCGCGACGCCCTGGCCGAGATCATCGCGTCGCGCCGCGACATCCGCCGGTTTCGTCCCGACCCGGTCTCCGACGCCACCGTCGAGCGTCTGCTGACCGCCGCGCACCGTGGCCCGTCGGTCGGGCTCATGCAGCCGTGGCGGTTCATCGTCGTCCGCGAGCAGCAGACCCGGCTGGAGATGCGCAACCTCGCCCAGCGCGAGCGGCTCAAGCAGGCCGAGAAGTTCGGCAACCGTGCCCGCCACTTCCTCGACCAGAAGATCGAGGGCATCATCGAGGCGCCGCTCGGGATCGTCGTCTGCTGCGACCACGGCGACCCGGGCGTCGAGGTCCTCGGCCGGGGAACGATCCCCGAAGCGGACATCCACTCGGTCGCCTGCGCGATCCAGAACCTGTGGCTCACCGCTCGCGCCGAGGGTCTCGGGCTCGGCTGGGTGAGCTTCTACGAGCGTGAGGACCTGCGGGCGCTGCTGGGGATCCCCGACCGCGTCGACCCGATGGCGTGGCTCTGCATCGGATGGCCGGACGAGCGGCCCGTCCGCCCCGGGCTCGAATCGGCCGGCTGGGCGGAGCGCGCCCCGCTCGACGTCGTCGTCATGCCCGAGCGCTGGCCCGACGAGGATCCGGGCCCGATCGGCGGGGCGATCCCCGTCGACGGTGGCGAGCGGCCCGTGGTCGTCCGGGGCGTCGGGGCACCGACGGACGCCGGACCCGCGGGCGACGTCGGACTGCCCGCCGCGATCGCAGGGCGCCTTGCCGCGCTGCGGTCTGCCGGCGGCCCGGACCTGCGCGCCGGGACCGCCGTCCGGGACCGGGCCGACCTGCTCGTCAAGCCCAACGGCAGTCTCGGCGTCCTGGAGCACACGGTGGAGCGGTGGGCGGCATGGACCGGTGACGTGCCGCCCAGCCCGCTGCGCCCGGCGATCCTCGTGCTCGCCGCCGACCACGGCCACCTGGGGCACGGCACGTCGCTGTACGGGGGACCGGTCGGCGGCCAGATCGCCGCCGCCGCGGCCCGTGGCGGCACGGCTGTCGGTGTGCTCGCCCGTCATCACGCCGGCACGCTCCTCGTCGCCGATCTGGGACTGCGCGGCCCGACGCCGGCCGGGGTCCACGACGCCCGCGTCCGCGACGGCGGCACCGCCGACCTGACCGTCGGCCCTGCGATGACCGAGGACGAGGTCGCCGCGGCGCTCGAGGCCGGGGCGGCGCTCGTCGACGACCTGCTCGACCGCGGCGGCCGCTGCCTCGTTCCCGGTGAGATCGGGATCGGCAACACGACGACCGCCGCGGCGCTGGCGTGCGCGCTGCTGGACCTCACGCCCGAGAAGGCCGTCGGCCGTGGCGCCGGGGCCGACGCGGCGACGCTCGAGCGCAAGCGCGAGGTCGTCCGGGCTGCGCTGGCACGGACCGAGGGCACGATCACCGGGCCGCTCGTGGCGCTGCGCGAGCTCGGGGGCCTGGAGATCGCCGGGCTCGTCGGCGCGATCCTGGCGGCCGCGGCCCGGCGGATCCCGGTCGTCCTCGACGGGTTCGCCACCGGGATCGCGGCGCTCGTCGCCGTCAGGCTCTGTCCGCTCGTCGAGGCGGGCCTCGTCGCCGGGCACCGCGGTGCCGAGCCCGCCCACGGGACGCTGCTCGCCGAGCTCGGGCTGGAGCCGCTGCTCGATCTGCGGATGCGGCTGGGGGAGGGGTCCGGTGCGGCGCTGTCGCTGCCGCTCATCGAGCAGGCCGGGCGCCTCCACCGTGACATGGAGACGTTCGCCGAGGCGGGGGTCGACGCGCCACGCGTCTGACCCGGCGGCGCGGCCCGGCCGGTCACGCCGGCGCGGCCGCCACGCCGCCCGCCCCGCCGATGGTGTCAGGCGCGGGCCCGGTCACGCGGCCGGCCGATGGCGTCGGCGGCCTACCGGGCCTCAGCCCGGACCCGGCGCGGACCTGGACGGTGGCAGCCGGCGTGCCGCATCCCGCTCCGCCTCGGCCCGCAGCCGCTTGAGCTCCTCGCGGCGCGCCTCGCGCCGGCGGCGTGAGCCCGATCCGGGGATCCGGCTCGCCAGCGTGCTGATCGGGTCGATGTCCTCCTCCAGGTGCTCGGCGGCGATCACGAGCCGCTCGATCAGTGGGGCCAGCGAGCGCA
This sequence comes from Solirubrobacteraceae bacterium, assembly GCA_050252545.1. Taxonomy (GTDB): domain Bacteria; phylum Actinomycetota; class Thermoleophilia; order Solirubrobacterales; family Solirubrobacteraceae; genus Patulibacter. Next base: position 4,206 of record JBFWKS010000139.1, on the reverse strand, counting down.
GCGTCGCCTGGACCTCCTCGACCTGCGCCTCGATCCGGCGCACCTCGAGCGTCAGGTCGTCGACGCTGGACAGGCTCCGTCCGAAGTCGTGCGCCCCGGTCTCGCGCAGCACGCGGCCGGCGGCGTCCTTGATCGGCTTGAGGGGATCCACGCGCCCGACGCTACCGGGCCGCGACGTCAGCGACCACGGCGGGCGGCGAAGAACGCGCGCAGCAGCCCCGCGCACTCGTCGGCGCGGACCCCGCCGTCGACGATCGGCCGGTGGTTGAGGCGCGGCTCGGCGGTGACGTCCAGGACGCTGCCGCAGGCGCCGGCCTTGGGGTCGGTGCAGCCGTAGACGACCCGTGGGATCCGCGACAGGACGATGGCGCCCGCGCACATCGCGCACGGCTCGAGCGTCACGTACAGCGTCGCGTCGAGCACCCGCCACGATCCGACCGTCGCAGCGGCCTCGCGCAGGGCGAGGATCTCGGCGTGGGCGGTCGGGTCGCCGTCGACCTCACGACGGTTGTGGCCGAGGCCGAGCACGGTGCCGTCGGCGGAGACGACGACCGCACCGATCGGGACGTCGCCGTGCGCCTCGGCCGCGTGCGCCTCGACGATCGCCGTGCGCATCCATCGCTCGTCCGTCGGCTCCGCCCCCGACGCGGACCGGCCGGTGGTGTCCGGGCCGGGCGGGTCCCCGCCGGTCATGGGCGCGACGGGCGTCGGTGGGGCGGGGTCGTCGGCGGGCCGGGACATCGCCCCGAGGGTTGCAGCCGACGACCGGTGGCGCGTCGCGGGATCAGGTCGTGCGGACGATCAGCACCGAGCTGGGCGCGTGGTGGCTGATCTTGTTCGGGACCGAGCCCAGGAGGAAGCGCTTGGCGCCGGTCATGCCCTTGTTGCCGACGACGACGAGATCGGCCTCGACCTCCTCGGCGACGTCGAGGATCGCGTCGGCCGGGTCGCCCTGACGGGCGTAGGTGCGGACCTTCTCCACACCACCGGCGGTGGCGAGAGCCTTGGCCGCCTCGAGCGTGGCCTCGACGTCGGAGCGCTCGTTGACCATCCACTCGACGTCGGACGGCACCTGCTTGGCCTCCTCGCGCAGGCGCGACCCGGGCACCGGCTCGTACGCCGAGACGATCTCCAGGGTGGCGTCGACCGAGGCCGCGAGGCCGATGGCCTCCTTGACGGCCTGGTTGGCGGTGTCCGAGCCGTCGGTACCGACGACGATCGAGCCGAACATGGAGCTCCTTGGGCTGGAAAACATGGGAGACGGATGACCCGCCGACCCCCGGTCCGGGCGATCATCGCACACCGTATGCACGCTGCGGGAGCGGTGTGGCCCCTCTCACGCGAGGACCCCGAGGCCGCCCGCACGCGGTGTGGGCGGCGTCACTTCCGGCGTCGGTATCAGCCGATCAGCTTGACCGCGGCGATGATCATGCTGATGGCGACGCACGCCGTCAGCACGACCTGCATCCAGAACCACGAGGGAGGCATCGGCGGGGACGCTACCGGCGCGGCGCCGCCGACGACTCGCGCAGGTACCGGTCGTATGCGCGCGGGGTGGCGGCCCGTCCCGCGATCGCGAGCACCGCCGAGATCCCGTCCGGCAGCAGCGCTGCGGCGTCCCGCGGCTCGTGACGCCGCACCGTGCCCGGCCGCACCACGAGCACGACCCGGCCGACGGCACGACTGGCGAGCAGCTCGCGGGTGTCGGCGACCGGGAGCAGCGGTGCGGTGTCGACGACGATGGTCACGCCGAGCGTGGTGAGCCCCGCCAGCACGGCGACGACGTCGGGTCCCGACAACAGCTCGGGGGCCCCGGGCGGCAGGTCGCCCGCCGGCAGCAGGCGCAGTCCCGGCTCCACCTCCACGAGCAGGTCGATCGGATCGGTCCCGTCGGCGATCGCGGTCGCCAGACCGCGGGCCGGGAGATGGGCGGGCTCGAGGCCGAACGCGCGCGCGAGCGCGGGTCGGCGCAGATCGGCCTCGACCGCGACGACCGGTCGCCCCGACCGCGCCAGCGCCCGTGCGAGTCCGGCGGTGGTCGTCGTCTTGCCCTCCGCAGGGGCCGACGATGTGACGACGACGGTGCGGGCCGGCCCGGACGAGCTCGGCCCGGGGAGGGCGAGCGCCGCACGGAGCATCCGGTGGGACTCCTCGGCGCGGCGGCGACCGAGGTCGTCGTCGGAGGGCGGGTGCAGGTGGGCGACGAGCGGCAGACCGGTCAGGTCGGCGGCCGCGGATCCGTCGCGCAGCCGTCGGCGGTCACCACGGACCCGCCCGAGCAGGACCGGCACCGCGGACCCCACGACGAGACCGGCTCCGAGCCCGACCGCGCCCCACGGCAGCGCGTCCCCGTCGACCAGCCACCCGACCGCACCCAGCGCGACGCCGAGCGCGACGGCCACGGCCGGGACGAGGGCGCGGCGGAGCATCAGTCGGCGAGCTTCCGCAGGCCGTCGTTGATCTTGCGACGCGCGTCGTTCACGCGCTCCTCGACGGCGGCGGTCTCGTTGTCGAACCGGGCCTTCGCCTGCAGCGTCGCGTCGACGTCGCGGTCGCGCAGGGCACGACGGAAGGCGTCGACCGGGGCACGCCAGCGGGCGAACGCGGCGACCAGCTCGTGGTGCGCGTCGGCGACGACCGCCGGTGGACGGATCTCCCCGAGCTGCTCCTCGACGGCGTTGATCCGCTGCGACAGCCGCCGGGCGACGCGCTCCACGTCGCTGCGGTCCTCGGCGCCGGCAACGGTCTTGCGCACCGCCTGCAGGTCCCGCTCGAACCGCTGCTGCACCCGGTTGACGCGGTCGGCGTAGCGGTCGCCGTCGCGGACCTCCTGCGCCTGGCCCCCGCAACCCGCCAACAGCATGAGCACCGCGACGAAGGACAGGACGAGCGAGGCGATCCGGGGCGGGCGACGCGACACGACCGCCCACCCTACCGACGGGCCGTGCCGATGGATCCACGCGCGGGCCGGCCGACGCGTCAGACTGCGTGCGATGTCCCGTCCCGAGGTGGCCGATCCGTTCCGACCCGATGAGGCCGAGCCCGGCGCGGGCTCCGAGCGTGCGAGCGGGGGAGCGTGGCCCACGTCGCTGGCGGTGACCGTCGCGTCGGTCCTCGACCGTCCGCCGGTCGCGCTGCGACTGCTCGACGCCGCCCGCAGCTGCGTGCTCGATCGGGGCGTCTCGCGGCTGACGATGAGCGACGTCGCCCGTCGCGCCGACGTCAGCCGCACGACGCTCTACCGCCACTACCCGGATGTCGAGGCGGTCCTGCGCGATCTCATGACCCACGACTTCGGCGGCCTGGCGCTGCGCCAGGCCGAGGCCTCCGCGGGCCTCCCGACCTCGCGTGAACGGATCGTCCACACCGCGATCGGGTGCTGCCGGGCGCTCCGCGCGGACCCGCTCTTCCGCAAGGTGCTGGACGTCGACCCCGAGGCGCTGCTGCCGTACCTCACGGCCCGACCGGGCGTGTCCCAGCGGATGATGCTCGAGTTGGCCCAGGGGGCGCTGACGGCGGGCCAGGCCGACGGATCGGTGCGCGAGGGCGACACCACGACGCTGGCCCGGCTCCTCGTCCTGCAGGCCCAGGCGCTGACCGTGTCGATCGGCGTGGTGACCGACGACGACCCGTCCGTCGAGGCGGCGCTGCTCGACGCCACCGCCGTCGCGCTCGACGCCCAGCTGCGCCCGCCGGGCACGTGAGCGTCGGACGGACCCTCGTCCGGACCGTCGGTTGCGGTCGCGGTCACCGGCCTGTCACCATGATGTCACCGATGGATCCTGCCCCCGCTCCGGCGACCTCGACGAGTGACGATCGGGTGGTGGGGCTGCGCACACTGCAGCAGGACCATCGCGCTCGCGACGAGCGGGGCCTTGCGGTCGTCGACGACGAGCGTCTGCTGCTCGCCGCCCTCGAGGCGGGCTGCGCCGTCGAGTTGCTGCTGGAGGACGCGGGGCGCATCGACGATCCGGCCCCCTGGCGCCCGCTGCTCGGGGATGCCCGGCCGGTGCCCGCGGTCCGTGACGTGCTGCGCAAGCTCGGCCAGACCGGCCGGATGCCGCGGAGCGTGGCCGCGGTGCGACTGCACGCCGTCCCCGACGAGCCGGCTCCCGCGGGCGGCCTCGCCCTGACCGGGGTGTCGGTCGCCGGCAACGTCGGTGGCATCCTCCGCACCGCGGCGGCGTTCCGGCTGCCCGCCGTCTC
>JBFWKS010000138.1:0-10509 GCA_050252545.1 Solirubrobacteraceae bacterium | reverse complement strand
GCCTGCTCCAGAGCGACCCCGTCCCCGTCGCGGCCGACGACGGGCCCGGCGCGGCCGAGCTGGCGCGCCGGCTCGCCGACGCGCCCCCGGTGCTCCGGGACCTCTACGCACGCGGCGACCGGATCCTCACCCCGGGCCGCGACGGGTTCGACGCGCTCGTGCGGTCGCTGCGCGGGTATCCGGTGGTGATCAACAAGTGGGGCTCGTGGTGCGGGCCCTGCCGGGACGAGTTCCCGATCCTGCGCCGGGCGCTGGCCGAGCACGGCACCCGGATCGCGTTCCTCGGCCTCAACGTCGAGGATCGGCCGTCGCCGCGGGCGGCGTTCCTGCGTGGGAGCCCGGCCGGGTATCCGCACGTGGAGGACACCGACCAGGCGCTGGCCACCGGCATGGACGCCCGAGGCGGCGCACCGATGACGATCTTCCTCGACACGCGGGGGCGCGTGGTCCACGTCAAGGCCGGGCCCTACGCCACGCAGGCCGACCTCGAGGGCGACCTGCGCCGCTACGCCGCCGCCGGCGCGCGGACGACGGACGGGAGCGACCGGTGAGCGATCCGCCCCCGACGGACGCGACGATGCCGCCCCCGGCCACGCGATGGGTCCGCGATCGGGTCGACCTGCGGGCGGCGCAGGCGTTGCGGATCCGCGTCTTCTGCGACGAGCAGGGCGTGTCGCGGGAGCTCGAGCTCGACGGCCGCGACGAGTACGCCCGCCACGGGATAGCGGTCGCGGACGACGGCCGGGTCGTCGGGACGATCCGACTGCTGACCGCGGACGACGGCCGGGTGGTGCGGGTCGGTCGCCTGGCCGTCGACGCGGCGTGGCGCGGAAGGGGCATCGGCCGTGATCTGCTGCGGCGCGCCGAGGGGTACGCCCAGAGCCTGGGGGCGCACGAGCTGCGCCTGGCCGCCCAGGTCGACGCGGTCGGTCTGTATCTGGCTGCGGGGTACGAGCAGCAGGGCGAGCCGTTCGAGGAGGCCGGGATCGCGCACGTGTGGATGGTCCGCGACGTGCCGCCGGCGCCGCGCCCGTCCCGCGGCTCCGCGGCGGGCGATCGGTGAGCCTGCCGCTCCTGGTCGTCGCCATGCTCGTCGCGACGGCGGTGGGCGTCGGCGCCGAGCACCGCTGGCGGGGGACCGCCGAGCGTCTTTCACGCCGCACGATGGAGCTGATGCTCGCCTGGGTCCTGCCCCCGGTGTACTTCGTCCTCGTCTCGCGGCTCGACGTCGACACCGCGCTGCTGGGCGGCATCGGCACCGCCTACCTCGCGCTGGCCGTCGTCGGCGTCCTCGCGTGGTGGATCGCGGCCCGCGTCCTGCGCCTGCCGCGGCGGACCGTCGGCGCGGTGCTGCTCGCGGTGGTGCTCGCGAACACGGGGTACTTCGGCCTGCCGTTGGTGCGCACGGTGCTGGGGCCGGACGAGCTCGGTCCGGCGGTGGCGTGGGACAGCCTGGTGAGCGGTCCGATGTTCTTCGCGGTGGCGTTCGCGATCGGTGCGGCGTTCGGCGTCGACGCCGACGGCGACGAGCGCCGTGGCGCGCGGCTACGGGCGTTCCTGCGCAACCCGCTGTTGTGGACCGCGATCGTCGCGCTCGTGGTCCCGTGGGACGCCTCCGACGGACTGGCCGACGTCGCGACCGGGGTCGTCGTGGCGCTGCTCCCGATCGGGTTCTTCGTGGTCGGGGTGCAGCTGGCCGGTGAGGTCGAGGACGACCCGTCCCGGGACACGGGGGCAGGGCGGGCGATGGACCGCCTGGGCCTGGGATGGAGTCCGGCGCTGGGCCTCGTCATCGGCCTACGGCTCGTCGTGGCGCCGCTCGTGGCCGTCGGCGTGTCCGTCGCCGCGCTCGACCTGCCGGCGGGGATGCTGCTGCAGGCGGCGATGCCGACCGGGATCAACAGCCTGCTCGTCGCCCACCGGTTCGGGCTCGACCTGCGGCCGATCGCCGGGGCGATCGCGTGGACCACCGTGATCATGACCGTGGGCGTCATCGGCGTGAGCGTGGCCGGCTGATGCGTGCACTCGTCCAACGCGTGAGCGAGGCGTCCGTGATCGTCGACGGCGCCGAGGTCGCCGCGATCGGTCCCGGGCTGCTGATCCTCCTGGGCGTCGCACGGACCGACGACGAGGACGTCTGCGACCGCGTCGCCGACAAGGTCGCGTCGTTGCGGATCTTCGCCGGTCCCGACGGGCGGATGCAGGAGTCGCTGGCCGAGGGCGGGCGCGAGGTGCTGTGCGTCAGCCAGTTCACGCTCTACGGCGACGTGCGCCGTGGCACGCGACCGTCGTGGTCGGCCGCCGCCGACGGGGCGACCGCCGAGCCGCTCTACGACCGGTTCTGCAACCGGATCGGCGCAAGGCGTGGGGTGTTCGGCGCGGACATGGCCGTCCGGTCGGTGAACGACGGGCCCGTGACGTTGATCGTCGAGCGGGAAGCCGCGACGTAACGTCCACCGGCCGAGGCGTGTCGGCGCGCGTTGGGCTCTTCGTCGCGCCCGAGGACCCGTATCCGCGCACGCTGCTGGACGCGGTCCCGATTCCGGACCCCGACACGCGCGCGGTGCGGAGGCCCGCGACCGGCGGGCCGGTCTAGACTCCGGCGGGATGTCGGACATCGAGCGCTTCCTCCCGCGTTACGCGGCCGAGCCGCCCCAGGAGACCGTGCCGTACGGCCGCTGGGCGGATCGGCTCAAGGCGACGTTCCTCGAGCAGGTGGAGCAGCTGGAGCCCGACCCGGACGAGCCGTCCGAGGCGGACGGCATCGGTGAGCCCGGCGAGCTGGCCTGGTTCCCCGACCGCACGTGGCACGGCCGCACGTTCATGCCGATCACCGCCCGCACGACGACGGGGCTCGAGGTCTACGGCCACGTGCGGTTCGTTCCCGCCGGCGAGGCCGGCGAGCCGGCCGCGCTGGAGGCCGAGGCGGACGTCACGAGCGAGATCGCGGAGGACAACCCCGACTGGAGCATCGACCTCTGCGAGACCGTCGTCGGTGCGTGGCGTGGCGACGGGGACACCGCGGCGATGACCCTCGTCTGGGGGCGTCCGATGGTCCCGGGCGCCAAGTTCGCGGTCGCCGAGCTCAACGGGATCGTCGTGGACCGCTGCCCGGTCATCAACGGCGTCTTCACCCTCCTGGCACCCGACGACTACCACGGGGACACGCTCGAGATCGTGGCGACGACCGACTCCGGTGAGGAGCTCGCGCGCGAGTCGCTCTACGACGACGAGGACGACGACTGACGTGCGGGGCCGATCGGGCACCGTGACGGGGGCGTGGCGGCCGGCGCCCCGGATCGGGGCCGGCATCGCGGTGGTCCTGGCAGCGCTGGTCGCGGTCGGCTGCGGCGACGCGCAGCGCTTCGGTGGCGACGACCCCCGATCGGCGGTCGGTCGCCTGCTCGTCCTGTCGGTCGGTCAGGCCAACGGCGCGAAGGCGTGCGCGATGCTCACCCGCGAGTTGCGGGAGGAGCTCGACGCCGGACCGGCCGGGGACTGCCGCCGGGCGATGGGCAACGTGACGTCGCTCCTGCCCGGAGAGCGGGACGAGGCCACGTCCTTCGAGCAGGTCACGTCCGGCCTGACCTTCACGAAGGAGGAGGACGGTGACGCCGCCACGGTTCGGGTGGTCGGCCGCGGCGCGGACGTGTCGTTCGACCTGAAGCGGCTGCCCGACGGGGAGCCGCGGGGAGCGGACGGTGGCGACCCCGACACGCCCTGGCGGATCGCCACCGGTGTCGAGCAGCTACTGGGCGGCGGGTCGGCCACCCGCACCGCCACCGAGCACTAGCTCCTAGACCCCGTCGGAGAGCACCTCGTCGCCGAGCGTCGTGGCGAGCATCAGTGCCGTCTGCAACTCGATCCGCCGGTGGCTGATCGGGCTGCCGAGGATCGCCTCGGCCCGGCGCACGCGGGTGTAGACGGTGTTCTTGTGCAGGTGCAGCGCCTGCGCGGCGAGCGTGTGGCTGCCGCCGTGGGCGAGGAACGACAGCAGCGTCTCGCGCAGGCGAGCGGCGCCGTCCTGTGGTGCGGCCAGGCCCCCGAGCTCCCCGATCACGAACCGCCGCGCCCGCCCGACGTCGGAGGCCAGCAGCGACACGAGCTCGACGCCGGCGTACGACACCGTGCGTCCGGTGGACGCCGGCGACTGCTGCCACAGGTCGGCGGCGTACTGCGCCTCGACGTGCGTCACGCGGAATCCGTCGACCCCGAACGCCGGTCGGCCGATCGCCAGGCGCACGCCCTCGCGCGGTAGGTGGCGCTCCAGGCGGTCCAGCGCGGCCCGCGACGGCGGCTCGTGCGAGCGACACCACGCCCACAGCACGGACGCACCGGCGGGGACCAGCAGCGGGTCGGCGCACCCGAGCGTCGCGGCGGCCTCGATCGCCTCCTTCTCCAGCGACCGGAAGTCCCCCGATTCGCCGTGCGGTGCGTCGCCGACGACGATCAGCCCGATGTGGTGGGCGCGCAGCGGGTAGCCCAGACGGCTCGACGCGGTCTGCTCGTCGATCGCGCGGCCGTCGAGCAGCTCGCGGGCGGTCTCGGAGCGCACGGCGGCGGCGGTCCGCACCCAACGGTCGCGCTCCTGCTGGTAGGTGTCGACGAGGTCGTCGCAGGCACGATCGACGTACTCGAACAGGAACCCCGAGAGCGCCTGCATCGTGTCGAGGACGACATCGCGATCCTCGATCGAGTCCTGCAGGTGCCGCGCGGCGCTCGCCCACAGGAAGTTCTGCCCCACCCGGTAGGTGTGCAGCATCGACGCCATCGAGATCCGCCGGTGGACGAGCCCGATCGCGTACCGCTCGGCGGCGGCCGGCACCTGGAGGTCGGTGGCCGGACGACCGGCGCGCAGCAGCGCGAGGATCTGCTCGATGTTGGCGGTGCAGCTGCCCTCGGTCTCGTCGAACATCTGCGCCCGGTCGCTGACCGCCTCGAGCTCGGGCACGCGACCGTGGATCGACCGCGCCATGTGGACGCCGTGCTCGGGGTAGGCATCGCCCATGCGCGCCAGGACGTCGCGGCCCGGGGTCGGCACGACCACCGGTGTCATCGTCGCTCCCGCTCCGTGGAATGGGGCCAGGTCGGTGCCCTGGGGTCTGTTGCTGTCCATCGCGCTCCTCCCCGGACGGTCCGGACCGGGACCGCCCCCTCGTACCTGCCCATTAGACCGGTTGACGCCGCCGCGGTGGGACTAATCGGCAGATCGTCCCTGCCGCGACGGCTCACGCGACCGTGGTCCGGCGCTGCTCGGGCCCGCACCACGCCGGCCCCGTGCCGTTCATCCGACGCGCGTGATCTCCGGCGCGGCGGCCAGGCCGAAGGTCTGCAGCTCGCCGAGCAGCTCGCGGTGCCCGAACGCCTGGCACCCGGACGCGAAGCCGGTCTGCAGCGGGGCGCCCTGCAGCAGCCGGTACGCGCCGTAGGCCTGCATCAGGCCGGTCTGCTTGTAGTTGCAGGCACCGCGGATCAGCACGTGCGCCCGGCCGAGCGGCCCGGTCGCGTGCACCGAGTCCAGCGAGCGGTTGACGCGCTGGTTCTCGCGCGGGGGCATGCCCGACTGCATCTTGTCGGCCTCGGCCTTCAGCGCCGGGCCCTGCTGCTCCGGGGGGAGCTTGCTGATCTCGGTCGCCACGGCGCCGGCCATGTCGATGATGCCCTGCATGAGGTTGCGGTCGAAGAGACCGCCCTGCACACGGCAGTTCGCGACGCGGTGGTCCTGCTGGAACCAGGCCGGGTGCGACGTGCCGCCCCACGGCAGCGACAGCGCCAGCTCGTGCTGACCCGGGACCTGCAGCTCGGTGCCGCCGCCGGCCGGCCACGGCACGAGCTGGTTGGCCTCGAGGTAGTGGGCGGGCTCGAGGAGGTTCGTGAAGATCGTCTGCGTCGACGCGTACGTCGGGAAGCCCTTCCAGAGCACGAGGATGTCGAGCGTGTCCAGCCCGGGCTGCTCGAGCGCGATCTGGGCGGCGATCTCGCCGGTCGTGTACATCTGCGCGATCCCGGGGGAGAGCAGGAGGTCCGCCTCGGCGAACCGCGCGCCCCAACGGTCGCGGGCGTCGATGACCCAGTTCTGCTCGCCGGTGGTGTCGAGGTAGTGGCAGCCGGCGGCGGCGCACGCCTCGACGACCTCGGGACCGAGCTCGGCGAACGGGCCGACCGTGTTGCACACGACCTTCGCGCCGGAGAAGAGCTCGGTGAGCGCCCCCACCGTGTGCTCGACGGCGACGACGTCGTGCTCGACGGTGTCGATGCCGGGGATGCGGTCGACGACCTCACGGATCCGGTCGGCGTCGCGTCCGGCCGCGACGAACGGCACCTGGTACTCGCGGAGGTACTCGATGATCAGACGGCCGGTGTAGCCGGTGGCGCCGTAGACGATGACCGGGTGGTTGCTGCTCATGTGTTGCTCCTGATGTCGGGAGACGAAGGGGTGAGGGGTCCCGCGGAACGGGGAGGAGGTTGTCCGCGGGACCCCTCGGACTCAGACCAGCGCGCCCGTCGAGCCACCGTCGAGGACGAACGCCTCGGCGGTGGAGAAACGGGAGCGGTCCGAGGCGAGGAACAGGGCCAGGCGCGCCACCTCATCGGCGGTACCGAGCCGGCCCTGCTTGGCGTTGATGACGTCGAGGGCGGGCATGCCGATCGCGGCGGTCAGCTCGTCGACGTGGTCGCTCACCATCGCGGTGTCGATGAAACCGGGGCAGACCGCGTTGACGCGGACGCCGTGGTCGCGCATCTCCAGCGCCAGGGTCTTGGCGAGCGAGATCACCCCGGCCTTGGCGGCAGCGTACGGGCCGATCAGCGGCGAGCCCCGCAGGCCGGAGATCGACGCCATGACGATGATCGACCCGCCCCCGCGTGCGGCCATCTGCAGCGCCGCCTCGCGGGCGGTGACGAACACCCCGTCGAGGTTGATCTCCATCAGCCCGCGCCAGTCCGCCAGCGACGTCTCGACCAGTGGCTTGACGAACGCGACACCGGCGTTGGCGACGACGACGTCGAGACGCCCGTGGCGCTCGGCGGTGTCCGCGATCGCGGCGCGCACGGCGTTCTCGTCGCGCACGTCGAGCGTGATGTCGCCGCCGGCGATGTCGGTGCGCACGACCGAGGCGCCCTCGCCCGCGAGCGCGTCGGACACCGCGGCGCCGAGTCCCTGGGCGGCGCCGGTGACCAGCGCGACCCGTCCTTCGAGTTCACCGCTCACAGGAGACCAGCCACCAATCCACCATCGAGGACGTACTGCGAGCCGGTCGTGAACGACGCATCGTCGGACGCGAGGAAGGCGACCATCTCGGCCACCTCGTCCGCCGTGCCGATCCGGCCCTGCTTGAGCTTGAGGACCTCGCCGAACGGCATTCCGACCGCGGCCTCGAACGGCGTCGTGAGCCGGTCGACCATCGCCGTGTCGATGAACGCCGGACAGACCGCGTTGACGCGGATGCCGGCGGCCTTCAGCTCGATCGCCGCGACCTCGGTCAGCCGGACGACCGCGCCCTTGGACGCGCAGTAGGCACCCAGGAGCGGAGCCCCGCCGATCCCGGCCACGGAGGCCATGTTCACGATCGATCCGCCGCCGGCCTCCACCAGTGCCGGGACGGCGGCCTTGATCCCCAGGAACGTGCCGGTGACGTTGATCCGCATCAGCTGCTCGAACTCCTCCTCGGAGGTCTCGGTGAGCGGCTTGCCGATCTCGACGCCGGCGTTGTTGACCATGACGTCGAGGCCACCGAACGCCTTGCGGGCCACGTCGACGGTGGCCGCGAGCTGGTCGGCGGACGTGACGTCGCAGACGGCGGCGACGGCCTGGTCGCCGAGCTCCTCGGCGGCGCGGGCGGCACCGTCGCCGTCGACGTCGGAGACGACCACCCGGGCGCCTTGGGCGACGAACAGCGCGGCGGTCGCGCGGCCCAGGCCGGCGGCGGCTCCGGTGATGATGGCGCGCTTGCCGGTGAGGTCCGAGATCATCGGCGGGACCTCCGGGTCGGGGGGCTGACGTGCGGCTGGTCCATGCTGCTGCTCCTCGAGGTCGCGTGGCCGCGGGGCGGGCAAGGAGGACCCCCACACCACCCCCGGCGTACCGACCGTAACCGCGGGCCGGGCGCCCGGCCGTGTGTCGCGAGCACACGGCCCGTCGAGTCCGATGGCATGCCGTGACACCGGCCTCGAGGCGGGTCCGGCCGGCCCGATGACCCGAGCGCGACGCGTCGCGGAGGGGCCGGTGGAGGGGGCGCGTTCGGCCGTGTGGGACGATCGGCGCAACCGACGACGAGGAGCAGCCGGATGGGTATCGAGGTCACCGACAACGCCGACGAGCACCGCTTCGAGATCCGCACGGACGGGGAGCTCGCCGGATACGCCGAATATCAGCTGGTGAAGGGGGAGCGGATCCTCTTCACCCACACCGAGGTCGACCCCGCCTTCGGCGGCCAGGGCCTCGGCGGCAAGCTCGTCGCCGGCGCTCTCGGGGCGGCGGTCGAGCGAGGGCTGGCGATCATCCCGCTCTGCCCCTTCGTGGCCCGCCACGTCGAGCAGCACCGCGAGCTGCTGCCGCACCTCGACGAGCGGATCCGCAAGGCGTTCCAATGACCGTCAAGCGCTATCCCCGCGAGGGAGCGGTCGTCACCTTCGACCCCGGGCTCTGCCGGCACGCCGCGGAGTGCGTCCGCGGGCTGCCGCAGGTGTTCGACACGGCCAAGCGGCCGTGGATCCAGCCCGGGAACGCGTCGGTCGACGAGCTGGCGACGGTGATCTCGAGCTGCCCGAGCGGAGCGTTGCACCTGGAGACCGACGACGGGCGCCGGTTCGGGCGCTGACCCTCCGCGGGCCCGGTGGGCGGGGCACGCGTCCACCGCCGGCCGGGAGCCCGCCCACCGGCGGGCGCGGCCACGGCGACGGGACGGATGGCGCCGGCGGTGGACCACCGGGCTTCAGACCCGTGCTCCCCGGCCGCGAGACCAGTCCATCACGAGCCAGACGAGGAGCACCAGCGCGATGACGCCGACGATGCCACCGCCGACGGCGACCTTCGCGAGGAAGAGCGCGAGCGCGACGACGACGAGCAGGACGAGAAGTCCGTAGAGGTTCATCGGTCGTCCTTGCGGTCGGTCAGCTCGTCCTTGACGCGGTCGACGGCGGACTCCGCCTTGTCCTTGGCGTCGCCCAGCGCTTCCTTGACCTTCCCGGCCTTCTGGTCGGTCCTGCCCTCGCGACGCAGCTCGTCGTCGTCGGTCACCGCGCCCGCGGCCTCCTTGGCCCGGCCCTTGATGCGATCGCTGTCCGTGGTCATGTCGTTCCCTTCGGTCGGTTCCCGACGGGGGTCGGGATCGCTCCGCGGCTACCCGGCGAGGGGCGCCGCAAACGCTTCCGCGCCGCGACGCAGCGCCGTTCGATCATCCGTCCAGGCGTCCATGAGCATGGCCGCGAACCGGGACTCCAGCGCGGCCAGCGCGGCGGCCCCGAACAGGACGTCCCGGGCCAGGCGCCGGTCCTGCCGGACGAGTCCTCCGGCGAGGTCGACCGCGGCGATGCTCTCGTGGACGGCGTCGGCCTCGACGTGCTCGTCGAAGAACGTCGTCGCGTCGGGGTCGTCGAACCCCAGGCGTCGCAGGCCGGTCGCGTAGCGCCGGCTCGGGACCGACGAGGTCATCTCCGTCAGCGCCAGGTGACCGACGCACGCGCCGCGCAGCCGGCGGTGGAGACCGAAGAGCGACGCGGCGTTGACCGTCGCCAGCGTCACCCCGGGGATCACGTCGAGATATGCGCCGTAGGCGCCGTCCAGGCCCACCGCGCGCATGGTCCGCGCGAAGAGGTCGGCGTGGATGCGATCGGGCCGGCCGCCGCCGTACTCGTCGACCTGGATCTCGACCATCGCCGACTTGGGCCGGCCCCACAGGCGAGGCAGCGCGAAGGAGTGGGGATCGGCCTCCTTCAGCTGGTAGGCGGAGCGGTGGACGAGCAGCTCGCGCAGCTGGTCGGCGGTCGCCTCCCGCGCGACGAACCGCGAGAGCGACGGGCCGTCGTCGTCGGCGGCGACGGCGCGCAGGGCGACGTCGATCTCCTCGCCCGGGACGTCGTCGTCGGGCACGGTGGCGACCGCGCGGAGACCGGCCTCGAAGAGCAGCTCGAGCTCGCAGCGCAGCGTCAGCAGCGCCGGATCCCACTCCCACCGGTCGTCGACGCCCCGCAGGCCCCGGTAGTGCAGCTCGTAGGCGAGGTACAGCGACAGCTGCAGGTCGTCGTCGGCGAGCGCGTCGTCGGGGAACGGACCGGCCACCGTGGCGTGGTCCAGCGCCCCGGGGCGCCGACCGAGCGCGTCGACGAGTCGCTCGCTGATCGGGCCACGGGGACGGGGGAGCGCGGACGGCATGGCGTCCGCGTACCCGCACGGCGCGTCCTGCATGCGCCCGGGCGTCGCGCGCTGATTGCGGCGAGGTCGTTGCGGGTAGTCACCGGTCGGGCCGTCCGCCCTCCTGCCTCCGGCTCCGTTCCGCCCCCGCTCCGCCC
>JBFWKS010000137.1:0-10565 GCA_050252545.1 Solirubrobacteraceae bacterium | reverse complement strand
GTATCCCGACCGACGCGGGGCACCGCTACTTCGTCGACCACCTGCTGCCGCCGACGCCGCGCGGCCCGTCGGTCGAGCTCGGGCTCGTCCAGCGCGAGGTCGACGAGGCGATGCGGATCACGAGCGACACCTTGTCGCGGATGACCGACCTGCTGGCGGTCGTCAGCGCGCCCGCGGTGTCGACCGCCACCGTCCGCCACGTCGAGGTCCTCGTCCTGCAGCCGACGGTCGTGATGGTCGTCGTCATCACGTCTGCCGGCGACGTCGCCAAGCGGGTGATCAGCTTCGGCGCGCCGGTCGATCAGGGGCTGGCCGGGTGGGCCGGCGAGTACCTCAACGACCGCCTGCGCGGGATCGAGCTGGGTGCCCGGCTGCTGCGGGTGCGCCTGGCGGACCCCGAGCTGGGACCGGTCGAGCGCCGGTTCCTGGAGGCGCTGCGGCCGGTGTTCGACGACGTCGGCACCGCCGACGAGGACCGTGGGCTCTACGTCAGCGGCACCGCCCGGCTGCTGCACGACGCGCGCGAGGCCGAGGCGGCCCACATCGATGCGCTCGTCGACGAACTGGAGCGACGTGCCACCCTGTTGGGCCTGTTGCGTGCCGCGCTGCAGACCCCGGACGTCGTCGTGCGGATCGGGGCCGAGAACGACGTGCCCGCCCTGCGGTCGCTGGCGGTGGTCGCCGCTGGTTACGGGCTGCCCCAGCGCCGGCTGGGCAGCGTGTCGGTCATCGGCCCGGTCCGGATGGACTACCCGGGAACGATCCGTGCGGTGCGTGACGTGGCCTTCCAACTCTCCCGGTACGTCGAGGAGCTGTACGAGCAAGCATGAGTCAGACCGTTCCGCGTGACCCCTACGAGGTCCTCGGTGTCGCCCGTGACGCCGACGAGGGCCAGATCAAGAAGGCGTTCCGCCGGCTGGCCCGCACCCTGCATCCCGATGTCAACCCCGACGATCCCGAGGCGCAGGACCGCTTCCGCGAGGTCGCCGAGGCCTACGAGATCCTGTCCGACGGCGAGCGTCGCTCCACCTACGACCGCTACGGCCACGATGGTCTGCGCCAGCGCGGGATGGGCCCCGATGTCGAGGGGTTCGGCAACCTGTCGGATCTCTTCGGCGCGGTGTTCGGCCAGGCGTTCGGTGGCGGGGGTGGCGGCGGGCGCGCGGCCGGTCCGCGCGGCGGCGGCGACGTCGCGGTCGAGACGACGCTGACGCTGGAGCAGGCGCTCACCGGTGCCCGGATCGACGTCGAGTACGAGGCGATCGCCCGCTGCGAGACGTGCACCGGAACGGGTGCCGCCGAGGGCAGCTCGGTCGTGACCTGCTCGCGCTGCGGCGGCCACGGCGTCCTCGACCAGATCAACCGCACCCCGTTCGGCGAGATGGTCCGGCGCGTCACCTGCGACGTCTGCCAGGGCCGCGGCCGGATGCCGGAGGAGCCGTGCCCCGACTGTCGCGGCCGCGGGCTCAAGCCGACCCGGCGGACGCTCGCCGTCGACGTGCCGTCCGGGATCGCCGACGGGCAGCGGATCCGCCTGACCGGTCGCGGTCACGACGGTGAGCCGGGCGGGCCGTCCGGCGACCTGTACGTCGTCACCACCGTTCGTCCGCACGAGCGGTTCGTCCGCGAAGGGGACGACCTGATCACCGTGGTGCCCGTACCCGCCGCGTACGCGGCGCTCGGTCGCGAGCTGACGCTCGACGCGCTCGACGAGCCGCTGCCGGTGGAGATCCCCGCCGGTACCCAGCCCGGCCACACGATCCTGTTGCGCGGCCGCGGCATGCCGCGGGTCGGCGGTGGACGGCGCGGCGACCTGCACGTCGTCGTCGACGTCGTCGTGCCCAAGCGCCTGACCGACCGGCAGCGCGAGCTGCTGGAGGAGCTGGCCACGTCGATCGGCGACGAGCAGCACCACGACGACGAGTCGATCGTCGGTCGCCTCCGGCGCCTGTGGCGCAAGCACTGATGGGCGCCGACGAGCCCGCCGGATCCGACCCCACCTGGGTCGCCGACGGCGGCGGGGTCGTCGGCGACATGGTGCGGCTGGCGTTCCGGGTGCGGCGCGACGACGCGGAGGTCGTCCTGGCCGAGCTCGTCGACCTTGCGCCGTCGGGGGTCGAGGAGCGAGACCTCGGCGACACCATCGAGTACGCGGTGTACGGCACGCCGGGCGAGCTGCCCGAGCTGCCGGCGGTCCGGGCGGCGATCGGCGGTGCGCTCGTCGAGGTCGTCAGCGAGCCCGTCGCCGACGACTGGGCCGACCGCTGGCGCGCGTTCCACCGCCCGGTCCTCGTCGCCGACCGGCTGCACGTCCGGCCACCGTGGGCCGACGCGCACTCGGGTCCGGGCGTCGACGAGCTCGTCATCGACCCGGGCCGCGCGTTCGGTACCGGCGCGCATGGCACCACCCGGCTCTGCCTCGAGCTGTTGGTGGGGTTGACGCGAGAGGCCGGCGACACCCCGGGACCGGTGCTCGACCTCGGCTGCGGATCGGGGGTGCTGGCGGTCGCGGCGGCCCTGCTGGGCTGGGGGCCGGTGCACGGGGTCGACAACGAGCCGGCGTCGGTCGAGGCGACGGTCACCAACGCGGACGTCAACGGCGTGACGGTGACCGCCGGTCGTTTCGATCTGCTGCGCCAGGGCGCGGCCGACATGGCGAGCGCCGGGGGACCGGGCGACGATCGCCCGCCGCTGGTGCTCGCCAACCTGCTGCGGCCCCTGCTGCTGCGCGTGGCCGCCGACGGGTTCTCCGGACCGCCCCCGCACGCCCTGATCGCATCGGGCCTGCTGGTGTCCGAGGCGGACGAGGTCGCGGCGGCGTTCGCCCGTCACGGCCTCGTCGAGACCGACCGCCGCGACGACGGCGAGTGGGCCGCGCTGTTGCTGCAGCGCGGCGGTGGTGGGGGTGGATCCTCCGAGGTGGACACGCGCTGAGCCAGCGGTGATCGTGGCGGTTGCCGCCACGGTTTGGTGGCGGAAGGGCCACCAACGCTCGTTGGGGTCGATGTCAAACCCGTGTCGCTGCGACGATCCGTTGCCGGCGCTGGAGCAGAATCGGTCGCGAGCCCGAGTGCGACCGGCTGGTGGCCTCTGCGTCGACGGTCGAAGCAGCCGGCTCGCCGCACCCCACGGGTTGTGAAGCTGATCGCTATTTGGCGCGAAGCTCGCAGGGCTATCTGGCGCTGATCGGCGTCCCGGGAGGGATCGTTCAGCGGGACAAGATGGTCGCGGCGCCCAGCAGAGTGGCGGCTTGCCCGGCAGGGTTCACGATCGTGCCGCGTCGACAAGCACGCGGGCGGTGTCGGCGCTGATGGCGGGGGTGTCGGGTACAGCCACGAAGTGCGCGAGCACGCCGTCGAACAGGAACATGAGCTGGTGCGAGAGGCGGACAGGGTCCCGGAGACCCGCGACCCGCGCGCGGTCCTCCATCCACTGACGCGATGCGTCCTTGTGGTCGGCGATCACAACTCGTGCTGTGGCGTTGACGCCCTCGATCTCGGCGCTGGCTCGCAGGAAGGGACAGCCGTTGAACCCGTGCCGGCCCAGCATTTGGTCGAGGGTCGAGAACGCCGCCACCAGCTGCTCAGCCGCGTCGTCGGAGCTCGTCTCGGCCCGATCGAAGAACTCCCGACGGATCGGTTCATCGCGGGCGGCGAGCGCCTCGGCGACCAACTCGTCCTTGCTGCGGAAGAGCTCGTAGAGCGTGCGCTTGGACATGCCCAGCGCCTGGGCGACCCGGGCGACTCCGGTCGCGTTGATGCCCTCCGCATAGAACAGGTCCCCCGCTTTGCGAAGCGCACGTTCACGCTGCTGCTCAGTCGGCACGGGACGACCGTAGCAAGTGCAAAACCGATCGGTTTGCGGCCCGGACGGATCCCCGGTAGCCTCTCCGAGGCCGGCGAAAACCGATCGGTTTTTGGCCTCGTCTCCGGAACGCCTCGCCTCGCAGCGGGTGGACCGTCCGGCCCCGACCAACGATCAGAGGACCTCCGATATGCAGACCCTGCAACTCACGGCCTTCGGAGACGCGAGCGACGTCGTCGAACTCCTCTCGTTGCCCGATCCTGAGCCCGGAGCGGGCGAGGTCCTCGTGCAGATGGAGGCCGCGACGATCAACGCGTCGGACTTCCTCCTGGTCAACGGCACCTACGGCGTGCGGCCATCGCTGCCGTACCGGGTCGGCGGTGAGGGCGTCGGACGCGTCACGGCCCTCGGGGTCGACGTCGATCCAGGACTCGAGGGCCGCCGGGTCCTCCTGCTGCCGACCTACGACCACGGCACTTGGGCCACGCACGTGGTGGTCGCCGAGGACGCAATCGTCCCGGTCCCCGACGACGCCGACCCGCTCCAGGTGGCGATGATCGGCATCAACCCAATGACGGCCCTGCTGCTCCTGCGCGACTACGGCGCGCAGGAGGGCGGCCCCGACCGGGTCGTCGCACAGAACGCCTGAAACTCCGCGGTCGGCGAGTACGTCGTGCGCCTGGCCCGCCTCGCCGGGCACCAGACCCTGAACGTCGTGCGCCGCGAGGCCGCCGCCGATCAGGTCCGCGCCTGGGGCGGCGACATCGTCATCGTCGACAGCGACGACCTCCGCAAAGATCTCGCCGAGGCGCTCGACGGCCGCGAGCTCAGCGTCGTCATCGACGGGGTCGGCGGGAAGACCCCCACCACGATGGCCAACAAGCTCGGCTTCCGAGGCACTGTCGTCACCTACGGGCTACAGGGCGGCCGTCCGCCCGCCCTCACGGTGCGCGATCTCGTCTTCTTCGAGAAGCGCGTGACCGGCTTCTGGCTCGGCAACTGGTTGCGCACCACCCCCCGGCCCGAGGTCCACGAGCGCTACGCCGAGCTCGTGAGGCACGTCGCGGACGGGACCCTTAGCGCCCGGGTCGACCGCACCTACCCGCTCGAGGAGTGGCAGGAGGCCTTCGGCCGCGCCCAGGGCCACGAGCGCGAGGGCAAGATCCTCTTCGAGTTCCCCAGCGGCTGATCCTCACGGGCGACGCATCAACGGCCGGCTCCTGGTGGTCTGGCCACCCGCCCGGCAGTCGGCAGTCGATCCGCCGCCAGGATCCGCCGGGCATCGATGCTGGACACGCACTGGCGGTCGGCCAACGTCGTTTGCCGTGGCGCCATCGCGGGCCTCCACGACCCGTCCCGAAAGCCGAACGGCTACCGGACGAGGATCCGCGGCTGACGCCTCTCGACGGGTGCTGACAATCAGTCGTCCCGATAGACCCGTCCGAACGATCCGCTCTTCGGTCGGTGGCTGCGCGCCGGCCGACGATGGCCGTCGCCGTGATGCCGGTCGCGGCCTTGGTTCCACGGCGGGCTTTCCTTCCTGCGTCGTGCTCCGTTCCGACCCGCACCGCGGGTTAGCCTGTCGCCCCATGCCCGCGCCGCTGCTCCTGTTCGACCTGCCGTGGCTGCTCTACCGCGCGCACTTCGCGTTGCCGTCGAGCATCAAGGGGGCCGACGGCGAGCCGATCGGGGCGCTGCTCGGGGCGGTCCGGGCGATCCTCGCCGAGATCGACGAGCACGCGCCCGCCGCCGTCTGCTGCGCCGTCGGGGCGGAGGACGCCACCCACCGCACCGCCCTGCTGCCCGCATACCACGCGCACCGCGACCCGATGCCCGACGCGCTACGCCGCCGCTGGGACCAGGCCCCGGCGCTGTGCGAGGCGTTCGGCTGGGCGGTCCGCGACGGCGGGGAGTGGGAGGCCGACGACGTCATGGCCTCGCTGGCGTCCGCACGTGCGGCCCAGGGCGGCTCGGCCGTGATCGTCACCGGCGACCGCGACCTGATGGCCTGCGTCGGCGACCGGGTCGTGGTGCGCCGACCGGCCGGCCGTGGGCCCGGTCTGGTGACCGTCGACGCGCCCGGCGTGGTCGAGGCCGTCGGCGTCCGTCCCGACCAGGTCACCGACCTCATCGCCCTGCGCGGCGACCAGTCCGACGGCATCCCCGGCGTACCGGGGATCGGGGCCAAGACCGCCGCCCGGATGCTGGCCGCCCACGGCGACCTGGAGGGCGTGCTGCGCGCCGCGGGCGCCGACGGCCCGGACGGAGAGCCCGGGGGCGAGGCGGTCGACGGCGACGGCCTGACCCCGCGCCTGGCGGGCGTCCTGCGCGACCACGCCGCCGAGGCGCGCCGCGACCGGGCGGTGGCGCAGCTCCAGACGCTCGACATCGCCCCGGTGCCCGACGCCCCGACCGACCGCGCAGGTGGGGCCGACGCGGCCGAGGAGCTCGGGATGGGCCGGCTGGCGAGGGACCTGCGGGCCCAGACCTGACCAAGCGTCGGCACCGTCGGTTCGCCCGCACCGCTGGTCCGTCCGGCGCGCGCCGGGCCGGGCCCGGAGGGTCGTCCACACCGCTCGTGCGGGACGTTCGCCCGGTCTAGAGTGGGCCCGACCCCGCGGCTGTCCCCGGCGGGCCCACCATGTCCCGCTCGCCCGTTCCGTCCTTCCGCCCGCGCACCCCGTCCGATCGCCGGGGAGCAGGGCGACGCTCACGTTCCGTCATCGCGGGGGTAGCGGTGGCGCTGGGGATCGGGATCTCCGCCGCGCCAGCGCCTGCGGCCGAGCCCGCGCACGTCGGCGTCGTCGTCATCGGCACCGACCCGGTCGCCGCCGGGACCCACGCGAGCTTCCGCCTCGTCCCCCACAACCTCGGCGGGGCCACGACGGGGACGGCCACCGTCTGGGCCTCGTCGACCGACCTGGAGTCCGTGACGCTCACCGGCATCGGGTGGGACTGCGACGGGAGCCGCTGTGAGCGCACCGGCGCGATCCCCGAGGACGACACGCTCCCGGAGATTCGGGCCACGGGCGTCCTGCGCGCCGACCGCACGACGACCGCCACGCTCTCGGCGACCGTGTCCGGGCCGTTCACGTCGGGCGACGCCGCCCGCGCGTCGATCCCGATCGTCGTCGACCACCGGGTCGACACGACGATCACCGCCACCGCGCTCGAACCGTGGCGTCCGGGCGAGCCCGTCGACTATCGGTTCCGGGTGGCCAACGCGGGCACCGCGCCCACGACCGGGCCGTTGACCGTCACGTTCGGCTCGCCCCCGCTCGCGGCGGACGGGGACGGTTGGCAGTGCGATCCGGCGGCCGCGCGTTGCACCACCGACACGGCGGTCGCCCCGGACGGCGAGGCCCCACCGCTCACCGTGCGGGCATCCCCCGACGCCCTCTACGTCGGCAGCCGCTCGCTCCGCGCGACGGTCACCGGCGGCGGCGAGACCGTCACCCGCACCAACGGGTCGGTCAGCGGCCGGGCGTTCGCGCTCGAGACCGCCGACGTCGACCTCGTCCCCGAGATCGAGGCCGGCCCACCGTCACCGGATCCCGGACGTCAGACCTTCACCGTCCGCGCCCGCAACACCGGGGCGGTCACCACGGCCCGGCCGATGAGCATCCGCCTGAGGACGGACGAGCAGGAGTCCCTCGGCAAGGCGACCGTCGAGCCGGGCGACGGTTGGACGTGCGATCCCGACCACGTCTGTCGTACCGAGCAGGCCCTGACGCCCGGCGCCCGCAGCACCCCGATCCAGGTCGCGGTGGCCCCGAAGTTCCCGTTCGACGACGACGCGCTCGCCCGGCTGCGGGCCACCGTCAGCAGCGACGAGGATCCCGGGACGCCGCCGCAGGCGTTCTCCGACGCCACGAACGACACCGTCGACGCGGTCCGTCGCCTGAGCGGCGGTGCCGAGCGACCGCTCGACCTCGTCCTGTCCGGCACCACCGGGCTCGTTCGGGGGGAGACGGGACGCGCCGTGATCCGCGTCGTCAACCGCGGTGTCGACGCCCGCACCGCGCCGGTCGAAGTCTCCGTGACCGCGCCGGAGGACGCCCGGCCGGCCGGCGACGGCTGGTGGTGCATCGGATCGGTCTGCCGCTGGGACGCCACGATCGACGCCGGGGACTCGACAGGGCCGCTCTCCATCGACGTGGAGACCGACGACGACACCCCGGACTCGAACCTCGTGGTCACGGCAGCGGGCCCGGAGACCGCGAGGGCGAGCTCGGCGTTCTCCGTCGGCGGTCCGCGGCCGCGGCTCGCGGTGCTGCTGCCCGACGTCCCGCCGCTCGTCGCGGGTCGTCGCGACACCGTGCCGGTGCGGGTCGTCAACGACGCCGGTGTGCTCTACCCGGAGTCGGTGCGGCTCGTCACCCAGGGACCGGCTTCCGGCACCGGCTGGACCTGCCGCGAGCGTTCCGACGGCGGGAGGACCTGCACCCATCCCGGACCGGTCGCGGCCCGGGCGACCCTGCCCGATCTCGACGTCGAGCGGTACGTCGCCGACGACACGGACACCGGGCAGGCCGACACGTCGGTCCGGCTCCTGCCGCCGCGATCCGGCCCACGGCCCGCCACGTCGGGGACGGCGGTCGGGATGGCCGGGATCGGCGTGCGGGAGCGGGACGCGATCGTCACCGTGACCGACGCCGTCCCCCCGACGTTCGACCGGCCCGGTCACGTCAGCTACCGGGTCACGGCGCGCGGAGCGTCGGTCGACGGGCCGGTCGAACTGCGGATCGGTGGTGCGGACGGGGCGTCCGGCGACAGCTGGGCGTGCGAGGCCACGTCGTGTACCCACCCGGGGCCGATCCCCGCCGGCGGGGCCCTGCCCGTCGTGCGTCGAGAGGTCGTGCGCCGCAGCGACGACACGGGCGAGCTGGACGTGGGCGCGTCGTTGCGCGTCGCCGACGGCGGCCCGCTGAACGACAACGTTCGCCTGCTCCTCCCGGTGCCACCGAGCCCGGGCGGATCGCGGCTGCGCGTCGACGCGTGGTGGAACTTCCTGCCGCTGCAGGCGGGCGAGACGGTCGACGCGACCGGCGAGGTGCTGGTCACCCCCAACGGCACCACCGCGCCGACGACGTTGCGGGTCGATCCCGGTCCCGGCATCGTCGTGGAGCGGATCTGGGGCACCGGCTGGACGTGCCCGTCGGCGCGTCGCTGTCGTGCCGAGGACGGCGTGCCGTACGGCGGTCGACGGTTCTCCGCCCGGATCCGGGCCACCTCCGACGCCGCCGGGCCGGTACCGGTCCGCGTGCGCGCGGACGCCGACGGTGTGCGGTCCGACGACCGGATCGTGCTCGTCACGCCACGGTCGTCCGGGGTCGATCTCGTGTCGCGCCTCGACGACCTGCCCCCGGTCCGGGCGGGCACCACCGCCGACACGACGCTCCGGATCCGCAACGCGGGCCGGGCGGCGTTGGAGGACCCGGTCACCGTCAGGCTCGAGAACCGGCGCTCGGACTCGACCCCGGGACCGAACCCGCCGTACGTCGCGACCGTCACCGGCGAGGGGGCGGGATGGTCGTGCCTGCGCGAGCGCTGCCGCCACACCGGTCGCGTGGCCGCCGGCACGGACCTTCCGCCGCTGCGGGTCCTCGCGGAGGTGTCCGACGTGCACCGCACCGGCGAGCAACGCTCGCTCGACGCGTCGGTCACGACCGCCGGCGACACGCTCACCGGCAACTCGGGGGCGTCGATCCGTCTGACGGTCAGCGGCGAGGGACGCCCCGACCTGGCGGTGTCGCGCACCGCCGACGGCCCGGCGCGGCCCGGCCTGCCGACGACGTTCTCCACCTGGATCACCAACACCGGCCGGGCGTCCGCCCGGCCGGGCTGGGTGTCGGGAGGAGGCGACGAGGACGCTCCGGGATGGACCTGCGAACCGGGGGACCTGTGTCGCACCGACCACGTCGTGGCCCCCGGGGCGGCGACGCCGACCCTCACCGTCGAGGCGGCGGCACCGGGTCCCCGGGCCGACGGGGACTCGCGGCCGGCACGCCCGGTCGCCAGCGGCGGGTCGCACGCCGACCCGCACGACCCGTTGAGTCACGACGGCGCGTCGGCGTCGACCCCGGTGGTGCCCGCCCCGGCGCCGGACCTCGCGGTCGTCGTGGCCGGCGCCGACGGTCCCGTGGACCCGGACGCCACGCGGTTCGTCGTCGGGGTTGCCAACCACGGGACCACGGCGACGTCGGTGCCGCCGACGGTCCGGCTCGCCGGCGTGCTCCGGTCGGTCGAGGGTGATAGTTGGTCGTGCCTCGACGGGGGACGGCGCTGCCGGCTGGCGGACCCGCTGGCCCCCGGCGAGCAGGCCCCGCCCCTGACGGCGACCGTCGAGGACCCCCCTTCGGGCTCGGCCCCGTCGCGCCACGCGCTCACCGCGAGCGTCGAGCCGGTCGACGACACCTGGTCGGGGAACGAGACCGGGTCCGCTTCGACGGTGCGCGCGGACCGCTCCGGGACGACACCGCTGACGCTGCTGCTCACCGGCGCCGAGCCGACGGCGATGGGGGAGGAGGACGACCTGGAGCTCCTCGTCCGCAACGCCACCGGCACCGCCGTCGACGGGCCCGTCGAGGTGGGGGTGATCCTCGTCCCCGACGACGAGACGTGGTCCGGTGACGGATGGACGTGCGACGGGGCCCGTTGCACGCACCCCGGGCCGGTCGGGGCGATGGGCCCCCTGCCGCCGCTCCGGTCGACGGTCACCGGCGGGCCGGGGGAGCTGGGCCGCAAGGCCGAGATCGGAA
>JBFWKS010000136.1:0-10595 GCA_050252545.1 Solirubrobacteraceae bacterium | reverse complement strand
CGCTCCCCGGTGCCGATGGCCGCGGCGCAGGGTCACGCGGCCGACGGACGGCGCGGTCGGGGTCTAGGCGGGTCGTGGACGGCATGCCTCGGCTTTCGACGCCCGATGGTGCGCCCCCGCCGTGGCTCCGTGACGATGCCCGGAGGGGCGTTCAGGTCCGCTGATGGTTCACCCGGGCCCGTCACCTCGCCGGGCGGCGAGACGACCGTTGCGCGCCGACCGCCGCGTGGGTCGCGTCGCGGACGGCATCGCGGAAGATGCGACCGTCGCGGGGGACCTCCCGCGCGAGCAGCACCCGCCCGACCCGTCCCCCCTCGGTCTCGACGACCCGGCCGACGCGCCCGCCGGCGAGTCGGCCGTTCCAGGCGTCCCGATCGACGGGGGTGAGCGGCGGCGACGCGACGAGGAACCGCTCGTGCACCGGTCCGGTGGAGATGACCGCCCGGCCGATGTCGTCCAGATCCAGGCGCAGGCGACCGTCGACGTCGTCCTCGCCGTGGTCGACGTCGGGGAGCGGCATGCGGCACGCGTCGATCGGCCGCCAGCGTGGCCGCCCGCCGGCGGTGAGCGACCACTCCCCGCGTCGCGGCACGAGGAGCAGCTGGAAGTCGGGCCGCTCGTGGACCGCCAGACGCCAGAAGCCGCGCTCGACGGTGCCCCGACGGCCGCTGCGGGGCTGACGGTCGACCCCGTCGAGCGGGAGGCCCGCGCGCAGCAGGGCGGCCATCGCCGCCAGCAGCGTCGGACGCACGGCGTCGGCGAACGCGACGGAGTGGGCTCGTGCTCCTACGGTCCCGCGGGCGATGAGCTGGGCGTCGGGGTCGCGGTGGCGCAGGCGTGGCGGGGGTGGTGCGGGAGACACGCTCACCGCCCGTCCCGGTGCCGGGTTACCGGTCGCCTCACGACGGGCCGCCGGTGGGGGTGGGGCAGCGACGGACGTCCCGCAGGGCGCGGGCGGCCCAGGTGGACTGGGTCCCGCGGGGTGCGCGCAGGATCGCGGCGACGGCATCGCGATCCTCGTCGTAGACGCTGCCGCCGAGCACCCCTTCGGGCACACCGGCGTGGTGCGTCATCCAGAGCAGCACGGTCCAGCGCAGCGCGTCGACCTCGGCCGGCTCGTCGGCCCCGCAGGTCGCGGGCGGGAGCGTCAGGCCGTACAGGAGCGCGCCGTCGAGGACGTCCCGGGACGCGTCGCGGTCGATGAGCACCGGCCAGCGGCCCGTGGCGGGCGGCCCCTCGGTGACCACGGCCGGGACCGGGATCCCCACGCGATCCAGGTGGCGGGCCAGGCTTCGGGCGCGCGCGGCCAGGTCGCTGCGTCGCCGCTCGTGCTCGGGCCACACGCAGGTTCGCGGCGCGGTGTCCCGGCAGACGAGGTCGCCGGTGGGACGGGCGACCGCCGGGTCGGGTCCCAGGCCCGACGCCAGCAGCACCGCTCCGACGAGCGCCCCGAGCGCGACCGTCGCGCCGGCGGCGGTGCGGAGGGCACGACGGGCCCCGGCCGACGTCGCCACGAGCAACGCGACCACCAGTCCGCCGTTGAGCAGCACCGACGCCCCGATCGCCGACGGGGCCACGACGGCGTCGATCTCGCAGCAGTCCGGCAGGTAGCCGGTGACGTGCCGGACCCAGACCGGCTCGAGGGTGATCGGCACGACGAGGAGCACCCACGAAGCGAGCAGGGCGACGGGCACGGCGAGCACCGCACGGACGCGGAGGCCGAGCAGGAAGCCGGCGAGGAGGTGGGCCGCGCCGACCGTCGGCGGCACGGCGAGGACCAGGAGGTCGGACGGCGCGAACGAGCGGCCGACGAGCAGCAGCGCCGTGGCGACCACGAGGCACAGCCCCGCCACCGCCGCCACGGGGCCGACGTGCCGCCGGACGACCGGCCACGACGGCCGGATGGCACCCGGGGGCACCACGGCGAGGGCCCGTGCCCGGGCGCCCTCCCACGCGGCCAGGGCGGCGGCGACGGGTACGACGACGGCGACAATCGTCGTCGCCCGCACGAGTTGCGAGGCACCGTGGTACTCGGCACCACCGCCGGACCCGAGGAAGATCAGCGTCAGCAACACCAGGGCGGGCGCGGCGGGAATCGCGATCGATCCGCCGCCCCCGCCGGCGAGGCCCCGGTGCGGCCCTGTGGCCCGGCGCACCTATGGGCCCGTCTAGTACCGGACGCGGACGCGCTTGGCCGTCAGCCGGTCCGTGCCGCGGCGGCCGTTGATGCGGGTGATCCGGAACCGGTACTGGCCCGAGGCGACCCGACCCCAGCTGCGGGTCTTGGCGCAGACGCGCTTGGCGCCCAGGTTGGTGTCGGGCCAGCCCTTGACGGAGCGACGCAGCTCGACGGTCGCGTGGGGCGCGGCCGGGCGCTTGGCGGGCTTCGTCTTCTTGGCCACCTTCCGCAGGGTGGTGACCGTCGTCACCGTCGTGGTGGTGGTGACGGTGGCGTTGGCGCCCGCGAGCGTGCCGCCCCCGCCGGTGGCCGTGCCGCCCCCGCTGGTGGCCGTCGGCGGGGTGGGGGCGGGCGTCGTGCCCGTGGTGGTGCCGGTCGGCGCGATCCGCGTCGCGCGGCAGCCGGTGAACGCGATCGTCGTCGCCCGTCGTGAGCGGTCGCCGTCGTGCCAGGAGCGGGACTCGAAGCCGGTGCCGACGTTGCGCACGAACGACGTGAACGAACCCTCGCCGGACGCCACGGTCCCGCCGGCCAGCGTGGCGCCGGCCAGGACGATCGCCACGCCGGCCGTGCGCAGGCGTCGTCGGCGGCGCGCCGACGGGGTGGAGGATTGGAGGTGATCGGTCATGGTGCCTCGCGAACGGTGGTTCGGCCGCCACGGGTCACGCCGTCAAGGGTGCGGTGGTCGCACGATCGACGCGAGGGTGGCCTGGTGGTCCGGATGCGCAGAGCTCCGGCGAATAACGACCGTAGCGTGATCCCGGACGCTCGTCGTACGCGGTTCGTGAACGGCCCGGACGGGAATCCGGATGCTTCACCCGGGCGGAGGTGAGTCCGGCCGGTGCACCCGGGTAGCCGGTATCCATCGTGGATCATGATCGCCGGCCGACCCCCTCTGGACCTGCGACTGCTGACGGCGTACGTGGCGCTCGCCGATGAGGGTCACTTCGGACGCACGGCGCGACGCCTCTACATGTCACCGTCGGCGCTGAGTCAGCAGATCAAGTCGCTGGAGACGGCCTGGGGGGTGACGTTGTTCACGCGGGGGGCGCGCGGAGCGACGCTGACCCCGGAGGGCGCGCGCCTGCTCAGCGGGGCCCGGCGGGTCGTCGCCGGGGCGGCCGCCTACCGCGAGGAAGTCGAGGCGATCGCCGACGGATCGACGGGGACGTGGCGCCTGGGCTTCACCGACCAGGTGCTTGGAGGGACGCTGACCGAGCTGCTGCGATCATTCCGCGATCAGCTGGCTCACGTCCGTGTGGTGACGCACAGCCACCGCACGAGCGCCGACGCACTGCAGCGTCTGCAGATGGGTCTGCACGACGCGGTCGTCGTGGTCGATCCGCCCGCCGACGGCGGCCTGTCATCGGTGACCCTCGCGACCGTGCCCTACGTCGTCGCGGTGAGCGCGGCGCATCCGCTCGCGGGCAGCGGCGCCGTCGCCTGGGCGGTGGTGCTCGAGCATCTCGACCGGATCGTGATTCCGGAGTCCTCCGATCCGGGGCTGATCGCGCTCCCCGTCGACGGGGAGCGGACGTCGCTCGGAAGCCCGTCGGGGCGGGTCGCCGACGCGATCCTCAGCGCGGCGCGCGGCGATGGTGCGGCGCTGGTGACGACGCTCTCGGCGGAGCGCTTCCGCGTTCCGGGTGTCGAGTACCGCACCGTCACGGGCGATGACGCCCCACAGGCCGCGGTCGCGTTGACGTGGCGCTCCGACAACACGAATCCGCTGCTGACCGACGTGGTCGCGGTCGCGGGCCCCGGTCAGAGCTTGCGCTGCAGCGCGGTCGCGCGCGAGCTGATGAACCGCATCACCAGCGTGTAGGGCCACTCGAACTTGCGGGTGAAGAAGTGCCCGAGCTGGATGTCGCGCGACGTGTACACCCAGTAGCGGTTGCGGCGCACGCCGCGCAGGATCGCGGTGGCGGCCTCGTCCGGGCTGGCGGCGTGACGGCTGAACCGCCCGACGAGCTTCTGCACCCGCGGGTCCTCGCGGTCCACGCCGGCGATCTGCACGGTCCCGACGAGCGGGGTGTCGACCGCGCCGGGCAGGACGAGGCTGACCTTGATCCCGTGCTGGCGCAGGTCGAACCGCAGCACCTCGGACACGCCGCGGAGCCCGAACTTCGTGGCGCTGTAGGCGGCGTGCCACGGCAGCCCGAACAGCCCTGCGGCCGACGACACGTTGACGAGGTGTCCGCCGCGGCCCGCGGCGATCATCGGTGGGATGAACGTCTCGATCACGTGGATCGGGCCCATCAGGTTGATGTCGACGAGCCGGCGCCAGTCATCGTGGGTGAGCTTGTCGACGGTGCCCCACCGCGAGATCCCGGCGACGTTCATCACGACGTCGAGGCTGCCGTGCTCGGCGTGGATCGCGTCGGCGAGCTCGCGGACGGCGTCGTAGTCCGAGATGTCGGCGGCGCGCGCGACCGACACCCGGCCGCCGCGGGCCCGGATCTCGTCGGCGGCGGACTGCAGCGCCTCGTCCTGGATGTCGGTGATGAAGAGCTCGGCGCCCTCCGCCGCGGCCGCGAACGCGGTCGCCCGGCCGATCCCGCTCGCCGCTCCCGTGATCAGCGTCTTCTTGCCCGCGAGGGTCGTCATGGGTGGGACCGTAGCGGACTTCCGCGTTGAAGAACAGTTCTGTCTGTAGATCAGCAGGGGGTACGGCGGCCTGGCGGGCTCGAGCTTGGATGGCATGGATCCGGTCGTCGCCTGCGCCACTCGTCGGTCGGTGCCGTACCCTCCGCAGCACGGACCGGCCGCCGACCCTGCGTCGGCGGACCGTCCTGGTGTGCCGGGAAGTCTGGTCGGCGACGTACCTCGTCGACCCCGAGAGCGATCGCCCGTGCCCGAACCCTCCGCAACGCCAGAACGTCGATTCACGCCGTGGGACGAGCACGTCTCGCGGTCGCTGCGGGACTTCCTCCGCACGGAGACCGGGAGCGCCGGCCTGCTGCTGGCGGCGACGATCATCGCGCTCGTCTGGGCCAACTCGCCGGCGGGCGACGCCTACGACGACCTGTGGTCCACCCACCTGGTGGTGAGCGTCGGCGGGCAGGCGATCGACGAGAGCCTCCGCCACTGGGTCAACGACGGGCTGATGGCGTTCTTCTTCTACGTCGTGGCGCTGGAGATCCGCCGGGAGCTCGAGCTCGGGGAGCTGCGCGACCGGCGCGCCGCGGCGATCCCGGCGCTGGCAGCCCTGGCGGGGATGGTCGTCCCCGCGCTGGTCTTCCTCGCCGTCAACGTGGGCGGCGAGGGCGCTCGCGGGTGGGGCATCGTGATGGCCACCGACATCGCGTTCGTGCTCGGCGCGCTGGCGCTCCTGGGCGATCGGGTGCCGGCCGGCGTCCGGGTGTTCCTCCTGACGTTGGCGATCGTCGACGACGTCGGGGCGATCGCGGTGATCGCGGTCTTCTACTCCGACACGGTCGAGCTGACGTGGCTGGCCGCCGCGGCCGGGATCCTCCTGCTCATCTGGGTCCTCCGTCGGTTCGGACCGCCGTGGCGCGGTCCGATGTACCTCGCCGCCGGGGTCCCGCTGTGGATCGCCACGCTGGAGTCGGGCATCCACCCGACGATCGCCGGCGTCGCGCTGGGGCTCATGACCACCGTGCACCCGCCGCAGCGGGTCGACGTCGAGCGGGCGGCGAGCCTGACGCGCCTCTTCCGCCGCGAGCCATCGTCGGCGAGCGGCCGGGCGGCGATCCTCGAGATCGGTTCGGCGGTGTCGCCCAACGAACGGTTCCAGGCGGCGATCCATCCGTGGACGAGCTACCTGGTCATCCCGCTGTTCGCGCTGGCCAACGCCGGCGTGCCGCTCGGCGGAGACGCGCTGTCGGGCGCGCTCACCTCGCCGGTCACCCTCGGTGTCGTCGCGGGGCTCGTGCTCGGAAAGACGCTGGGCATCGGGCTCTTCACCCTCGCCGCCGTCCGGTGGCGCCTCGGCCCCCTGCCGCAGGGGATGGGGCCCCGACACGTGCTGCCGGCCGCGGCGCTGGCGGGCATCGGGTTCACCGTGTCGCTGTTCGTCGCCGAGCTGGCCTATGCCGACCAGGTGATGCGCGACGAGGCGAAGGTCGGCGTCCTCGTCGCGTCGGTCGTCGCCGCGATCGTCGGACTCGTGGGGCTGCGTCGCGCGGGCGGCCCGGTCACGGTGGAGGAGCCCTCCGCAGCGGCAGCCCGGCTGGACCAACCGGTCGATCCGGTCCACGATCAGATCCTCGGCCCGCCGACGGCCGCGCACACGCTGGTCCTCTACGTCGACTACGCGTGCCCGCACAGCCGTGCGCTCGCCCCGACGCTGGAGTCGCTCATGGAGCGGTCGCACGGCCGGCTGCGGTTGGCGGTGCGGCAACTGCCCAACGACGTCGCGCACCCGGGGACGACGCTCGCCGCCCAGGCCGCGCTGGCCGCTGCCGCCCAGGGGCGGTTCTGGCCCATGCACCGTCGGATGCTGGCCCATCCCGTCGGCGACGACCTGGGCCCGGCCGATCTGCTGGCGGCGGCGCGGGAGGTCGGGATCGACCCCGATCGGATCGCCGAGGACCTGCGTCACCAGGTGCGGCGGGCCGCGGTCGGCCACGACATCGGCGGTGCGCATCGCAGCGGGGTGCCCGGGACCCCGACGCTGTTCCTCGACGGGCGGCGGCTGGACCTGCCGTATACGCGGGAGCGCCTCGAGGCCGAGGTGGCCCACGCCGACGGCACCGGTGCGTAGCGTGAGGGTCGTTCCCGTTCCCTCCCGGGAGGACCCCCGATCGTGCTCCGCTTCCTGCCCGTCTCGCTCGTCGCCGTCGCTGCGCTGATCACGACCGTGCTGGCCGTGGTCGCCGCGGCCGGCTGGTGGTGGGCCGCGGGGCCGCTGCTGGCCCTCGTGGCCCTCGGCGCGTGGGACCTGCTGCAGACCCGGCACGCCGTGCTGCGGACCTACCCGCTGACCGGTCACCTGCGGTGGGTGGCCGAGGATCTGCGTCCGGAGGTCCAGCAGTACTTCGTGGAGAGCGACACCGACGGCCGCCCGTTCGACCGCGACACCCGCACGATGGTCTACGAACGGGCCAAGGGGATCGAGGCCGAGTCGCCGTTCGGTACCGAGTTCGACCTCGACGAGGTCGACCGCGAGTACCTCGTGCACTCGATGGCGCCGGTCACCGCACCGTCCCCCGACGCCCCTCAGCCGCGCGTGCGCGTGGGCGGCCCCGACTGCTCCCAGCCCTACGACATGGCGCTGCTGAACGTGTCGGCGATGAGCTTCGGCGCGCTGTCGCGCACGGCGATCGCGGCCCTCAACGAAGGGGCACGGATCGGCGGGTTCGCCCACGACACCGGCGAGGGCGGGATGTCGCGCTACCACCGCGAGCCGGGCGGTGATCTCGTGTGGGAGATCGGCACCGGATACTTCGGCTGCCGGACCGCCGAGGGGGACTTCGATCCGGAGCGATTCACCGAGCAGGCCCGCCACCACCAGGTCAAGATGGTGTCGCTCAAGGTGTCCCAGGGTGCCAAGCCGGGGATCGGCGGGGTCCTGCCCGGCGCCAAGGTCACGGCCGAGATCGCCGCCGCCCGCGACGTGCCCGAGGGCGTCACGTGCGTGTCGCCGCCCGGTCACCGCGTCTACGCCACGCCCCTGGAGCTCGTCGCGTTCGTCGCGCGGATGCGAGAGCTGTCGGGCGGCAAGCCGGCCGGGTTCAAGTTCTGCGTCGGCTCCCGGGTGCAGTTCCTCGCCGTGTGCAAGGCGATGGTGGAGAGCGGCGTGACCCCGGACTTCATCATCGTCGACGGGGCCGAGGGCGGGACCGGTGCGGCCCCGCTGGAGTTCGAGGACCACGTCGGCCTGCCGCTGACCGAGGGGCTGCTCTTCGTCCACAACGCGCTCGTCGGGTGCGGCCTGCGCGACCGGATCCGCATCGGGGCCAGCGGCAAGATCGCCAGTGGGGCCGACATCGTCAAGCGGATCATCCAGGGCGCCGACTTCACGAACTCGGCGCGGGCGATGATGTTCGCCGTCGGCTGCATCCAGGCCGAGCGCTGCCACACCAACACCTGCCCGACGGGGGTGGCGACCCAGGACCCCCGGCGCTACCGGTCGCTGGTGGTCGCCGACAAAGCCCCGCGGGTGGCACGGTTCCAGGCGGCGACCGTCGCCAGCGCTCAGCGGATGATGGCCGCGATGGGTGTCCGCGACCCGGCGGACCTGCGCCGCTCGCAGCTGCGCCGCCGGGTCGGGTCGGCGTGGTCGGCGCACTACGGCGAGCTCTACGAGTGGCTCGAGCCGGGCCAGCTGCTGCGTGGGGCGCCCGACGACTGGCGCGTGTGGTGGGACGCCGCCCGCTCCGACCGGTTCGACATCGACTACCCGTCGCGGCCGACGGTCGCGTAGGCGGGGTCGGTGCCGACGACGGACCGTCGTCGAGGCCGTACGTCGACGGCGATCGCGGCGGTCGCCACGAGCACCCCGACGCACGCCCACCACGTGGCGGTGAACCCCGGCTGGGCCGCCGCGCCCTGGCGGTCGCCGACGATCGCCACCAGGACGCCGACCCCGAGCACCAGGCCGATCTGGCGGGCCATGGTGACGATCCCGCTGCCGGTCGATGCGCGGTCGGCGGTGAGCTCGCGCGTGCCCGCCGCCATGAGGTTGGGCAGCGCGAACCCGACGCCGATCCCGGTCAGGGCCCACGCCGGGGCGTAGTCGGTGAGGTAGGCCCGCTCGGCCCCCATCGTGAGGGCGAGCAGGGCCGCGCCCACCGCGCACAGCAGCGCCCCGACGGCGACGAGCCGCGAGGGGTCCGCGGCCGGCAACAGCCGGTGGGTGAGCACGGCGGTGATCGGGACGAACAGCGGTCCGATCGCCACGGCCAGGCCGGTCTCCATCGCCGAGTAGCCCCACACCTGCTGCAGCCACAGGATGCCGCCGAGGAGCAGCGCGGCGAAGGCGACGTTGAAGACCGTCATCGCGATCACCGCCCGGCGGAACGACGCGATCCGCAGCAGATCCGGCGGGACCACCGGGCTGGGGTGCACGCGCGAGCGCACGACGAAGAGCGCCGCGGTCAGGACCGAGCCCAGCAGCGCCAACCCGGTGCCGGGGCCCGTCCACCCCCAGGTCTCGGCGCGGACGAGCGCGAGGGCGAGCAGGCCGACCGAGAGCGAGAGGAGGCCGGCGCCGATCAGGTCGGGCGTCCGGGTGTCGGTCGCCGCGGGCGGCCGGGGCAGGTGGCGGACGGCGAGCACGAGCAGCAGCGCCCCGACCGGCAGGTTGATGAGGAACACCCAGTGCCAGGAGAGCTCGGTCAGGAGCCCGCCGACGACGGGCCCGACGGCGGCTGCGACCGCCCCGGTGGCCGCCCACAGGCGCACCCCGCCGGTCCGCCGCTCCGGTGGCAGTGCCGCCATCAGCAGGCTGAGGCTCGTCGGGGTCATCGCCGCCGCTCCCGCCGCCTGGAGCGCACGGAACGCCACGAGCGTCCAGACCGACCCGCTGAACGCGCACGCCAGGCTGGCGGCCACGAAGACCACGACGCCCGCGAGGAAGATGCCCCGGCTGCCGTGCCGGTCGGCCAGGCGCCCGAACGGCACGAGCAACGCCGCGTAGACCACGGCGTAGGCGTTGAGGACCCAGCTGAGGTCCGCGGTGCTCGCTCCGTCGAAGTCCGTGGAGATGTCGCCGAAGGCGACGTTGACGACGAAGAGGTCCAGGCCCGCCATGAACGCGACCCCGATCGTGGCGAGCACGACGAGCCGCTGCTGACGTTGATCTTGCATGGTCAGCAGCATAGGGACCTGGGTATGCGATGCCGAAGTCAGCTGGTACGGTGGAGGCATGCCCGTCCAGCTGGAAGGTCGCCTCGCCCGGTCCGACCGACCGGCGCCGGGGGATCGCTGTCCGATCGACCGGGCGGTGCGGATCGTCGGCACGCGCTCGGCGATGCTGCTGCTCCGCGAGGCCCTGTACGGCACGGCGCGGTTCGACGACTTCGTCGCCAGGACGGGCCTGACGCCGGCGGTCACGGCCGCGCGGCTGCGCGAGCTCGTGGACGCCGGGCTGCTGGGCCGTGAGCCCTACCGCGAGCCCGGGCAGCGGACCCGTCAGGCCTACGTCCTGACCGCGTCCGGCCACGACATCCTGCCCGCGGTCGTGGCGCTGGCCACGTGGGGCGCCAAGCACGTCCCCCGGGCCGGGACGCCGACCTTCGCCCACGCCGGCTGCGGCGCCCCGGTCGGCGTCGGCCTGCGGTGCGCCGACGGGCACGCGGTCGACGAGGAGCACCTCGTCGTCGACGCCTGAGCAGAGCCCGGGGGGGCGACCCCCGGCCCCGGGAACCGTGACGGTCGGGCGCCACCCCGCGGGACCCGACCGACCACGGGTCCGGCGGGCGGTGCGGATCGTGCCCGCGCTCCGCCCGCC
>JBFWKS010000135.1:0-10708 GCA_050252545.1 Solirubrobacteraceae bacterium | reverse complement strand
CCACGTTCATCGGATTGCGGGCGAACGCCACCGCGATGCCGGTCACGAGCTCGATCCGCTCGGTCCGCTCCGCCGCGACCGTGCAGGCCAGGAACGGATCGTTCTGCGTCTCGAGCGCCCACCAGCCGCCGTACCCGGCGCCCTCGGCCTTGACGGCGTTGCCCGCCGCTTCGTTCGCCGTGACGGCGTAGCCCATCGTGTCGACCTGCATCCGTGGCTCCTCTACCGGTGCGCGCGGACCGACCGGCCCGCCCCCGGCGCATCCTGCCAGTCCCGTCGCGGCTCCGGGTGGGCCGCCTGCACAAGACCGCGGCCGGAGGGATGTGCAGCGCGGCTATCCGGCCGACGGCGCCCGATTGGTGTCGGCCTGCTCATCGTCGCCGTCAGGTGCGGGCGGTCCGAGCATCGCCCGCAGCCGGAGCGCCAGCTCGAGCTCGGTCCGGCGGCTGGGCAGCGTGAAGCCGAGCAGGCCCTCGGCCTGCCGCACGCGGTTGCGGACCGTGTGTTGATGGACGCCGAGCCGCGCGGCCGCTCCGACCAGGCTGCCGGTCTCGAGGAACGCCGACAGCGTGCCGCGGAGCCGGTCCGCGGCCGGGGAGTCGTCCGCCAGCGCCGCGAGCTCCACGGCCGCGAAGTCCCGGGCGACCTCCGGCGCGGCCAGGATCAGGGTGTTGAGGTGCACGTCTCGCGCCGCGACCACGCCGACGCCGGCGGCCGCCGCATGCGCAGCCGCTGCGCGTGCCGCGCGGCGATGAGCCAGGCGAAATCCCGCGAGCCCCGGTCCTCCGGAGGCGTACGCGCCCGTCAGGTGCAGCTTCGACAGCTGTGCCCGGAGCTCCGCGGTATCGCGTCCGTCGGCCAACCACAGTGCCCAACGGCCGACCTCGTTGAGCGGGACGGTCAGGACCCTCGCCGCGCCACTCGCGTGCATCAGCCCGCGGGAGGCCTGGGTGGTGATGACGTCCTTGTTCGCCCGAACCCACAGCGCCAGGTGCGCGGCACCCAGACGGTAGTCCAGGAACTCGTCGATCTCGGCGAGGTTGGGCGTGAGCTCCCCCGAGAGCATCTGGAGGACGACGCGCGCGCGTCGCTCCTCGCGGGAGCGTCTCCGACGGGCCACCTCTGCGTCGTATGCCTCGAGGATCTTCGGGACGACGCTGTCGATGTGCCCGTGGATGCGCTCGTTGGGCTCGTCGAGCAGCGGGGCGAGCACGAGGTCCCGCTCGCGCGCGTACGCCTGGGCGGTGTGCAGCCACATCTCGACCGCGATCGATTGCCCTCGCCGGTACAACCGCTCGACGTCCCGCGACGAGAGCCCGACCTCGACCGCAAGGACCGCGAACGCCTCGGGACCGCCGTCGTCCTGCCGTGGCGCCCCGGCCAAGGACGCGAACAGGGCGGCCAGGTTGCCGTACACGCTGTCGTAGCCGACCCGCCGAATGGCGGGATCGGCGGCATGGTCGATCAGCTGCTCGGCGAACAGTCGCTGCGTCATGCTCTCGGCCAACGCCTCGACGTCGGCGGCCGCCGCGATGTTCCGAATGTGCTCGTCGATCGAGCCTCGCTCCGCGTCCGGGCTAGACACCTGATCCCCTCGAAAAGTGGCGCCACGCTACCAAACGACGCCCGCCGCCACACGCGTTCGGCGCCCCGGGCCGTGGCGTGGTCGGCCCCATCCGTCCACGAGCAGGTCGAGCCCGGACTCGGCGCCCGGCGCGCTCATGCCCGCTCCCCCACGCGGCGGAGCCAGGCGGCGGCATGAGCGACCGCGTCCCGCGCCAGGGCGCTCTCCCCCGTGAGGAGCGCGACGTTGTGCGGGGCGCCGGCGAGGTGCCGGTGCTCGACCGGGACGCCGGCGGCCCGGAGCCGCAGGGCGTAGGACGCGCCGTCGTCGCGAAGCGGGTCGTGCTCGGCGGTCAGGACGTACGCCGCCGGCGCCCCCGCCAGCCGGCCGGCGTGCAACGGCGAGAGTCGCGGATCATCGGGGGCGGCGGCGCCCCGCACCTGCTCCCAGGACCACGCGACCTGCTCCCGGGTCAGGAGCGGCCCGTCGGCGTGCTCGCGCAGCGACCGCGCGGCCTGCGTCGCGTCGGTGACCGGATAGAGGAGCAGCTGACCGGCCACGAGGTCGCGGGCGTCGAGCGCGGCGGCCGCGGCGAGGCAACCGCCGGCGGAGTCACCCGCCACGCAGACCGGCCCACCCGCCCGCGATGCGGCGTGGCGCACCGCGGCGAGCGCGTCGTCCCACGCGGCCGGGAACGGATGCTCCGGTGCCCGGCGATAGTCGACGGCCACGATCTCCGTCCCGCCGCCGAGTGCGAGCCGTCGGCAGAGCACGTCGTGGGTGTCCAGATCCCCGCGAACGAACGCGCCGCCATGCAGGAAGACGCAGCTGCCCCGCGCGCCCGGGGGGTCGTAGACGCGCATCGGCGGGACGCCCGGCGCGCGGTGCCGACGCGTCGGGCACTCCGGTGCAGGCCCCGCCAGCGGGATGAGCGCGCGCGCCGCGTCTCGCAGGTCCGACAGGCTGGGAGCGGCCGACCGGGCGTCGCGTCGTGGCAGCTCGGCGATGATGCGGCCGATCTCCGAGTCGAGCACGTCATCGCCCCCGGTCGGGGTCGGTGACCGCCGCGACGGACCGTCGCGGCCCGATGTCTCCCGCAGCCACGCCGGCGCGCAGGGCCTTCTTGTCGAGCTTGCCCGTGCTGGTCTTCGGCACCTCGTCGACGAAGACGAACGCATCGGGGATCACCCACCGGTCGACGCGCTCGGCGAGGAACGCTCGCAGCTCGTCCGGGGACGGTCGCCGACGCTCGCCGGGGACCACGCAGGCCAGCGGGCGCTCTCCCCAGCGCTCGTCGGCGACGGCGATCACCGCGGCCTCGAGCACGTCCGGGTGCGCGGACAGCTCGTTCTCCAGGGCGACGGAGGAGATCCACTCCCCACCGGACTTGATGACGTCCTTCGCGCGGTCCGTGATGCGCAGGAACCCCAGCCGATCGAACGAGCCGATGTCGCCCGTCGCCAGCCACTCGCGCGGATCCGGTTGGTGGGCCCGGCCGAAGTAGTCCGCGGCGACCCACGGGCCCCGGACCTCGATCTCACCCTCGTCGGCGGTGGTGGTCACCCCCGCCGCCGGGCGCTCCGGATGCCGCAGGCGGACCTCGCACCACGGCATCACACGGCCCTGCGCGCTACGCGAGTCCCAATACGCCGCGTCGCCGACGGCCAGATCGGCCGGCGGTCGGGACACGGTGACGATCGGGCTGGTCTCCGTCATCCCCCACGCCTGGTGCACGACGACGCCGTGGCGCTCCTGGAGCCCCTCGGTCAGCGCGCGGGGCACCGCCGACCCGCCGCAGATCGCGTTGGTGAGGCTGGTGAGGTCCGGGTGCTCGCGATCGGCGTAGCGGAGCAGATCGGCGTAGATCGTCGGGACGCCGTTCATCATCGTCGGCCGGAGATCGCTGATCAGGCGCGCCAGGTGCTCGGCCTGCAGGAAGCGGGTCGGAAAGACCAGCTCCGCGCCGCACAGCGGGGCCGCGAACGGCGCACCCCACGCGTTGACATGGAACATCGGCACGACCGAGAGGACCCGGTCTCGGGACGACATCGCCACCCCGTCCACGAACAGATTGCTGGTCGCGTGCAGCGCGATCGACCGGTGCGAGTACAGGACGCCCTTCGGGCTCCCCGTGGTGCCGCTGGTGTAGCAGAGCGCCGCGGCGGCACGCTCGTCGACATCCGGCCACGCAACGGTGCTCGTCGGGGCGGCCGCCAGGAGCTCCTCGTATCGCAGTGCACCGGGAAGGCCGTGGGTCGGCCCGTCCCCCATGACGACCCACGTCCGCACGGACGGCATCGACGAGGCGAGGGGTGCCAGTTGCGCGACCAGCGTGTCGTCGACGAAGACCACCGTGTCCTGGGCATCGTCGACGATGTACGCCAGCTGCTCGGCGGCGAGCCTCACGTTGAGCGTGTGGAGTACCGCGCCCGAGCTCGGGATCGCGAAGTACAGCTCGAGGTGCCGCTGCGAGTTCCAGGCGAACGTCGCCACGCGGTCGCCGGACCGGACGCCGAGGTCGCGCAGCACGTGCCCGAGCCGTTCGATCCGCTCGGCGACGTCGCCGTACGACGCGTGCGTCAACCCGCTCTCACCCAGGGTGCTCACCCTGCGGTCGGGAAACGCATCCTGCATCCGGCGGCGGATGTGCGCCACGGAGAGGGGGAAGTCGTCCTGCATGAGGCTACGCAGCACGACCCGCCCCCTCGAAGCCGCCCCGGACGGAAGCGCGGGCGGTCACAGTCCCGGCCCGACGAGCAGGACCTTCCCGCCGCGGCGATGCCCATCGGCATGGCGCAGCGCGGATGTGACGTCGTCCAGGCCGTAGGTCGCGTCGACCGGCATCACGAGGTCGCCCGTGCGGACGGGTCCGAGGAGCTCGCGGTAGAGCCCCGCGACCTCTTCGGGGCCTGCCGCCGCCAACCAGTCGCCCACGTTGAACCCGTGGATCGATCGTCGGCCGAACGCCAGATCCGATGGCCAGAACGTCGCCTGCTGCCCCGACATGTTTCCGTAGCTGACGAGCACCCCACCGGCGTCCAGGCACAGCAGGAGCCGGCGCGATTCCGGTCCGCCGACGGCGTCGAGGGCGAGTCGGACGGCGTCACCACCGGTGATCTCGGCGACCCGCGTCGGCAGGTCGTCGTCGGCCATCACGACATGCTCGGCCCCGAGCGCCTCCAGCTCCGGGATCACCTCGGTGCGCCGCACGACGTTGATCGTGCGGATCCCGGCCGCCCGGGCGAGCTGGATGACGCAGCGACCGACGCCGGAGTTCGCGGCGTTCTGCACCACCCAGTCGCCGCGGTCCACCGCGACGGTGTGGTGCAGCATGCGGTGCGCCGTGACGGGGTTGACCGACAGCATCGCCAGCTGCAACGGGTCGGCGTCGGCGGGAAGCGCGTGCAGCGGCGCGCCGTCCACCACGAGGTGCGACTGCCACGCGCCGACGCCGAGCGGCATCTGCACGAGGTCACCGCGCTGCACGTGGAGGACCGCCTCGCCGACGCGCCGGACCCGTGCGACGCCTTCGAGCCCGCCGATGGCCGGCAGCGGGGGCCGGTACGCGTACTGCCCGCGGAGCAGCAGCAGGTCGGCGGGGTCGATCGGGCTGGCCACGAGGGCCAGCTCGACGTCCCCGGGGCCCAGGGGCGGCAACGCGTCCAGCGCCGTGGTCCGGGCAACGTCCGCGGGGTCTCCGAACGCCGCGAACCTCACCGCGGTGGGCGTGCCGGGTGCGGTCATGGTGCCACCGCCCGCTGGTCCAGCTCGACCCGGGAGACGCGGAACTCGATGACCGGACCGGGACGCAGCCGTCCGACCCCGACGAACGCCGTCTGGTTGACCCAGGCGTACCGCGGGTCACCGGTCTCCAACCGGGGGGTCGTGACGAAGTAGTGCTCCCCGAACTCGGTGGTCAGCTCCGCGCCCCCGAGGACGGCCTGGGCCTCGGGCGTGATCTCGATCAGACCGATGTAGCTCAGGTAGATGACGGCTCCATCGGGGGTCTCGAACTGCCCGCGGACGTCGAGCCGCCCGAAGCCGTCCTCGCCCACGAGCAGCCAGTCGCCGCCTCCTTCGATCAGGGTGCCGCGCAGCCGCTCACCCTGCACCGTGCCGTCGGTGACCGCGACGAACATCCGGTTCCCGAACGGTCCCGGTCCCACGACCGCCGGGGGACGGCCCTCCGCCGCATAGCTGAACTCGTGGACCAGACGGGCCACCGCTTCCGTATCTGCCTCGACCTGCGTGCTCATGTGCTTCCTCTTCCTTGAGAACTGGGAACGTGGGTGTCGGGCAAGCCCGACGCGGGGCCCGGGCCCGAGCACTCCTGCCGGAGGGCTCCGCACCCGTCGCCCGCGGGGTGCCGGGAGCGCCGACCGTCAAGCTGCTGCGGCCATGACCTGGCCGATACCGGCTTCGAGCACCTCGACGCCGAACGCGTCGAGGACGACGGTCGGGTCGAAGTACTCGCGGAACAGCGCGACGCGACCATCGACGATGCGCATGAGCGAGCAGTAGGTGTTCGCGTACGTCCGTCCCGTGTAGGTGACCGGACTGGTCATCTGCATCTCGATCAGGATGACCTGCGGGTCCGCCGTCTCCCGGGCGTCGAACGAGACGAGTCGCAGGTCCGGTACCGCGGCGAACAACCAGTCGGCGAAGTGGCCGATCAACACCCGCCCCGCGACGACCTCGGGGACCGGCGCAGGAGCGAACGGCATCTCCCAGACGCCGTCCTCCGCGAACAGCCCCTTCCAGCGCTCCGCCGCCTCCCCCGTGGGCGAGCCGCTTTCGAACGGGGCCCAGAACTCCTCTACGACACGTCTGCTCTGCGACGTCATGCTGCTCTCCTTCGCTGGTTGTGCTGTGCAGGCAGTCTCCGCGGACGACGCGCGCGAAGCAGTGGCGCCGACAGCGAATCTCGCCGCGACATTTGGCTCCGACGGCGTCCTTCGGACAGGGCTCGGACCGGGTTTCACCGGACGCGGTGAGCCCGTGCGAACCTTGCGGTCACGCCGCCGGTGGTCCTTCCGGACGGCGTCAGTACCCGCGAACGGTGCCGGCGGACGGCTCGTCCGGAAACAGCGTCACGCCGTAGCTCTGCTCGGTGTAGGCCGCGAACTCGCCCACGTCCGGGAGCGTGTTCTTGATGTTGTCCCGGAACACCCCCTCGAGCCCCGTGCCCGGGGTCATCACGACGATGACGTGCGCCGGGATCGTGCCGGTGTTGGCGTACGTGTGCTTGCGGTCCCGCGGCGACCACACCATCTGCCCCGGTCGCGCGACGAAGTCGTGCTCGGCGTCGGGATCGCGGATCGTGAGCTCTCCCTCGATCACCAGGAAGGCCTCGTCCTCCCGCGCATGCTTGTGCATCAGGAACTCCGTTCCCGGCGGGAAGTGCACCTGCGCGATCGTCACCTGACCGGCCGTGTCCGCTCCGGTGGCGTGCCAGACGAAGTCGACGCCATGCATCACTGCGCCCTCCATCACGAAGTGACGCGACGGATCGGTCGGATCCGACATGTAGGGCGTCGTCTCGATGCTGCGCTCAGCGGTACTCATGTTGATCTCCTCGTTGTTGCGTTGTCGCCTAATGGGCTTGGAAGTTCAAGGACTCGCCGACCGGCGGATCCCAGCGCTCCGTGATGACCTTCGGGCGGGTGCAGAAGCCGTAGGCGTCGGCGTTGAGCCCGTGGTCACCGAAGCGCGAGTCCCCCCATCCCCCGAACCCGTGCCATGCGACGGGGACGGGGATGGGCACGTTGACCCCGACGTTGCCCGCCGCGACCTCGCGCGTGAAGCGTCGTGCGGCGCCACCGTCACGGGTGTAGATGACCGCCCCGTTGCCGTACGGGGTCCGTGCCACGATCCCGAGCGCCTCCTCGAGGTTCTCGGCCCGGAGGACGATGAGGAGCGGTCCGAAGACCTCCTCGCGGTACAGCTCGTCGTCGACACCGACGCCCGTGGCGACGCACGGGCCCACGAAGAACCCGTCGCCGGCCGCCGCCACGTCGCGGCCGTCGACGACGAGCACGGCACCGGCCTCCACACCGCGGGCGAGCTGCTCGAGGACCCGATCGCGGGCCTGGCCGCTGATCAACGGACCCAACTCGCTCGTGATGTCGTCGCCACCGCCGACCTTCAGCGCGGCCGCGCGTTCGGCGACCGCGGCGATCAGCGGATCGGCCGCATCGCCGACGGCGATCGCCGCACGTACCGCCATGCATCGCTGACCGGCTGCGCCGAACGCCGCCGCGACCAGCGCGTCCGCGGCGCTCTCGAGGTCGGCGTCCGGGAGCACGACCATGTGGTTGTTCGCTCCCCCCAACGCCTGAACGCGCTTGCCGCTCGCGCTTCCGCGCTCGTAGACCGCGCGGGCGACGGGCGTGGATCCGACGAACGAGATCGCCGCGACGTCCGGGTGGTCGATGAGCGCCTCCGCCGTCTCGCGATCGCCGTGCAGCACGGTGAACACGCCGGCGGGGAGTCCCGCCTCGGCGAGCATCTCCGCAAGCGTGCTCGCCACGGACGGGTCGGCCTCCGCGGGCTTGAGGATGAACGCGTTGCCCGTCACGATCGCCGGGGCGAGCATGTACATGGGGAGCATGAGCGGGAAGTTGAACGGCGTGATGCCGGCCATCACGCCGTTCGGCGCCCGGATCGTGTAGCTGTCGACGTTGCCGGCCAC
The DNA here is from genome assembly GCA_050252545.1 of Solirubrobacteraceae bacterium. GTDB lineage: Bacteria > Actinomycetota > Thermoleophilia > Solirubrobacterales > Solirubrobacteraceae > Patulibacter. Next base: position 2,453 of record JBFWKS010000135.1, on the reverse strand, counting down.
GTGGTCGGAGTGCTCGCCCTTCAGGATCTGCGGCGCGGCGCACGCGACATCGATCCCCTCGAGGGCCCTGGCGATCTCTCCCCGGGCATCGCCGCGCGTCTTGCCGGCTTCGCGGACGATCACGTCCTCGAGGTGATCGGCGCGATCCTCGAGAATGGTCCGGAACCGGTGGAAGACGGTGGCCCGCCGCATCACCGGAACCGCGGCCCATGCGCGCTGCGCCTCCGTGGCCGCCGTGACGGCGCGGTCGACCGTCTCCTGATCGGCGAGCACCACGGTGCCCGTGACGTCGCCCGTGGCAGGGTCATGGATGTCCGAGATCCGCGACCCACCGTACGAGGGTCCGCCGGCGATCCAATGACGCACGCGATACGCGGTGTTCGTTGTCATGCGCTCTCCGCCCCACTCCTGGTTTCCGTCAGTTGCAACATCAGCCCGGCTGTCGTTCCGGGAACGGTCCACGCATGAAGCGCGTCCGGTGTGCCGATCGGTTCGGTGATCTCTCGACGACCGGTGGGCCCTTGGAAGCGCACCCCCACCGTCGCCAGTCGCCGCATGGTGTCCGTGAGGTCCTCGACCGCCAGCGCCACGTGGTGCAACCGCGCGTCGGCACCGGCCGGCACAGCGTGCTGCTCGCTCTCCCGGTCGAGCTCCATGAGCTCCACCAGCAACCCGCCGACGGCGACGACCGTCGACGTCAGGCCGTAGGCCTCGATCGTCGCCGTGCTCCGGACCTCACCACCGAGTGGCGCAAGCACCGCCAGCACCGCGTCGAGGTCTCGAACCGCAACACCCACGTGATTGACCGTTCGTGTGTTGATAGGCATATGCTCCCTCTCGTCGTTGCTTTCGGGGATACCTGCCGAAGCCAAGTCTCGGCCTCGGTTTCTTCGTCACCACCAACGGTGCGTCGCCCCGTCGTGCGATCGCGAACGGCGTCTACGGGGTGTCCGGGGCGGCCGGGCCCGCGAGGGTGCCGCCGTCGACGGAGATCGGTGCGCCGGTGACGAACGACGCCCGATCGCTGCAGAGCCAGACGATCGCCTGGGCGATCTCCTCCGGACGCCCCAGCCGGCCGAGTGGGATCTGGCCGAGCATGAACGCCGCGCTGGGGGGATCGACCTCCTCCAACTGCGCCACCGCTGCGGTGCGCGTCGTCCCCGGAAGGACCGCGTTCACGCGGATCCCGTCGGCGGCGTAGTCCAGCGCTGCCGTCCGCGTGAGCTGGAGGACCCCACCTTTGCTCGCGCAATAGTCGGCGAGCCCCGACCACGCGACGCTGGCCACGCCGGACGCGATGTTGACGATCGCGCCGCCGTCGCCCTGGTCGACCATCTGTCGGAGCTCGTGCTTGGCGGAGAGGAAGACCCCGGTGAGGTTCGTCTCGATCGTGCCGTTCCACACCGCTACGTCGAGGTCGCCGAGCCGCGTCGGCTGACCGACGATCCCCGCGCTGTTGACGGCGCAGTCGAGCCGCCCGAAGTGATCGACCACCGACGCGACGAGGCCCGAGACCTGATCCTCGATCCGGACGTCGGCCCGGTGGAAATGGGCCTTCCCGCCGGCGTCACGGATCGTGGCGACGGTCTGCTGACCGCCGGCCTCGTCGATGTCGCCGACGACGACCGATGCGCCTTCCTCGGCCATCGCCACCGCGGTCGCCGAGCCGATCCCCGACGCTGCTCCCGTCACCAGCGCGACCTTGCCCTCGAGCATGCGGCTCGTACTCTGCGATCCCATCCCGCGACTCCTCGTCCGGTTCACCTGCCGCCGACAGTCTCTGGCGGGCGACCGCGCGACGCAGTGGTGATCGCAGCGAATTCAGCGCCTCGAATTGTTCGGAGGCACGCATCCTCGGGTCCACCGTCCCGACCGCGGGCCGGTCGGGGTCACCAGGTGTCGACGTGCGGACGTCGCTTACGGGGATCGGCCGCGCCAGGGCTCGTGCCCGCGACGTCGGCCGTGCCGAGGGAAGCGGTGATCCAGCGCCGGGTGTCGACCGGGTCGATGATGTCGTCGAGCTCGAAGCTCGACGCGGCGTTGAGCCCCTTGCCCTGCTCGTATGCGGCGTCGACCATCCGGTCGAAGAGGGCCTGACGCTCCGCCGGGTCGGTCACGGCATCGAGCTCGGTGCGGAACCCCAGCCGCACCGCGCCCTCGAGGCCCATCGCGCCCATCTCGGCGGTCGGCCAGCCGACGGTGGCCAGCGGACCCTTCATGCTGCCGCCGGCCATCGCCATGGCACCGAGCCCGTACGCCTTGCGCAGCACGACGGTCACCAGTGGCACCGACAGGTTCGCGCCGACGACGAACAGCCGGCTCATGTGCCGCACGCTGCCGGTGCGCTCAGCCTCAGGTCCCACCATGAACCCGGGCGTGTCGCACAGCGACACCACCGGCAGCCCGTGCGCGTCGCAGAGCTGCAAGAACCGTGCGGCCTTGAGATCGGAAGA
>JBFWKS010000134.1:0-10715 GCA_050252545.1 Solirubrobacteraceae bacterium | reverse complement strand
CCAACGGCCGGGACACCACGGAGGCGCTCGACGCGACCGTCGCCGCCTACCTCGCGCTCGAGCGACCCTACGACCCGGCGCTGACCGTCGCGCGGATCCCGGTCGATGCGGTCACGGACTCCGCGTCGGGCGTGGACCCGCACATCTCGAGGGCCAACGCCCGGATCCAGGCGCGCCGCGTCGCCGAGGTCCGCGGCCTGGGGCTCGACCGCGTCCTCGGCTCGATCGACGACCACACGACCGGCCGCGGCCTGGGCGTCCTCGGTGAGCCGGGCGTCGACGTCCTGGGGCTGAACCTCGCGCTCGACCGCGAGCGTCCCGCACGGGTCGCGGACTCGCCGGCCGGTGTCACCACCACGACCTCCGAGGTCACCCGATGACCGAGCGTGCCTCCCGCTCCATGCTGGACCCGGGGATCCTGCGGATCGCGCTGCTGCAGAGCGTGGTGAAGCTCGATCCGCGGGTCCAGGTGCGCAACCCGGTGATGTTCGTCGTCGAGGTCGGCGCGGCCATCACCACGGCGATCTGGGTCGGCCAGGCCACCGGGATCACCGACGCTGGAGACCAGCCTGCCTGGTTCGCGTGCGTCGTCGCCGTCTGGCTGTGGCTGACGGTGCTCTTCGCGAACCTCGCCGAGGCGCTCGCCGAAGGGCGCGGCCGCGCCCAGGCCGACGCACTACGGGCGATGCGCACCGACACCGCCGCGCGTCTGCGGGATGGTGGGGAGAAGCCCGCCGGTGACCTGCGACCCGGTGACGTCGTGATCGTCGAGGCCGGTGGGGTGATCCCCGGCGACGGGACGGTGATCGAGGGGGTCGCCTCGGTCGACGAGTCGGCGATCACCGGTGAGTCGGCGCCAGTGATCCGCGAGGCGGGCGGCGACCGCAGCGCGGTCACGGGCGGCACCCGCGTGCTGTCCGACCGGATCGTCGTGGAGATCACCCAGGAGCCGGGCGGCTCGTTCCTGGACCGGATGATCGCGCTCGTCGAGGGCGCCGCGCGTCGCCGGACGCCGAACGAGGTCGCGCTCGGGATCCTGCTGTCCGGCCTCTCGATCGTGTTCCTCGTCGTGGTGGCGACCCTGCGGCCGTTCGTCGAGCTCGCGGGCTCGTCGGTATCGACGGTGACCCTCGTCGCCCTGCTCGTCGCACTGATCCCGACGACGATCGGCGCGTTGCTCTCCGCGATCGGCATCGCGGGCATGGATCGGCTCGTCCGTCGCAACGTCCTGGCGCTGTCGGGCCGGGCGGTGGAGGCCTCGGGCGACGTCGACGTGCTGCTGCTGGACAAGACCGGCACCATCACGCTCGGCAACCGGCAGGCCACCGCGTTCCTGCCGATGCCCGGGATCGACGAGCGTGACCTCGCCGAGGCCGCGCAGCTCGCCTCGCTCGCCGACGAGACCCCCGAGGGCCGTTCGATCGTCGTGCTGGCCAAGGAGCGCTTCGGCATCCGCGAGCATCAGCTCGACCAGGCCGGCGCGGAGTTCGTGCCGTTCACCGCCCAGACGCGCATGTCCGGCGTGGACTACGCCGGACGGCGCCTCCGCAAGGGCGCCGGTGACGCCATCGAGCGTTGGGTACTGGACCTCGGCGCGACACCCCCGACCGAGCTCCGCGCCACGCTGGACCGGGTGGCCGGCGAGGGCGGCACGCCGCTGGCCGTCGCCCGCGACGAGCAGGTCCTCGGCGTCGTGCACCTGAAGGACGTGGTCAAGGACGGGATGCGCGAGCGGTTCGACCGCCTGCGCGCGATGGGGATCCGCACGATCATGGTCACCGGCGACAACCGCCTGACCGCCGCCAGGATCGCGGAGGAGGCCGGCGTCGACGACGTGCTCGCCGAGGCCACGCCGGAGCGCAAGCTCGCACTGATCCGCGAGCAGCAGGAGGGTGGCCGCCTGGTCGCGATGACCGGCGATGGCACCAACGACGCCCCCGCGCTCGCCCAGGCCGACGTCGGCGTGGCGATGAACACGGGCACCCAGGCCGCCCGCGAGGCCGGGAACATGGTCGACCTGGACTCCAACCCGACGAAGCTCATCGAGATCGTCGAGGTCGGCAAGCAGCTGCTCATCACCCGCGGCGCACTGACGACCTTCTCGATCGCCAACGACATCGCCAAGTACTTCGCGATCCTGCCCGCGGTCTTCGCGACCGCATGGGAGACCCGGGCCATGGCCCATCCGACCGACGCCGGCACCGATCCGACCGGGGCCGAGGGGCCGCTGGCCGCGCTGAACATCATGGACCTCGGCACGCCCGAGTCGGCGATCATCTCGGCCATCGTCTTCAACGCACTGGTGATCCCACTGCTGGTCCCGATCGCCCTGCGCGGGGTCCGCTACCGGCCGGCCGGTGCCGACGCGCTGCTGCGGCGCAACATGCTCGTCTACGGCCTCGGCGGGATCACCGCCCCGTTCGTCGGCATCAAGCTCATCGACCTCGTCGTCCACGGAGCGCTCGGGGCGTGACCGATGGCGGGCCGTGGTCGCCACACCGTGCTGCTGGGCATGGCTCCCGGCGTGGGCAAGACCTACCGGGCGCTGGACGACGTCCGGCGCGAGCGGGACGCCGGCTGCGACGCGGTCGTCGCGATCGTGGAGACCCACGGTCGGCGGGCCACCGCCGACCGGATCGGTGATCTCGAGGTCCTGCCCCGTCGCACCGTGACGCACCGCGACCTGGAGCAGGAGGAGCTGGACCTGCCGGGCCTTCTGCGACGGGCGCCCGAGCTGGCGCTCGTCGACGAGCTGGCGCACACCAACGCCCCGGGCCTGGAGCACGAGAAGCGCTGGCAGGACGTCGAGGCGGCGCTGGTCGCCGGCATCGACGTCGTCTCCACCGTCAACGTGCAGCACCTCGAGTCGCTCAACGACCAGGTCGCCGAGCTGACCGGCGTGCGGGTGCGCGAGACCGTGCCCGACCAGGTCCTCGTCGACGCCGAGGACGTCGTCGTGATCGACCTGCCGCCGGAGGCGCTGCTCCAGCGGCTGCGCGACGGCCAGATCTACCCCCGCGACCGCGTCGCGACCGCGCTGAGCAACTTCTTTCGCATCGAGCACCTGACCGCGCTGCGCGAGACCGCGCTGCTGCAGGCGGCCGAGGAGGTCGGCGCGCGCCGCAGCAAGACGTCGCCGGCTCCCACCCGAGCCGGCGACGACGAGCCCGGCCGTTCGATCGCCGGAGACGTCCCCGGCGCCGTGCACGAGCGGATGCTCGCCCTCGTCTCGGCCCGTCAGAGCGGCCAACGGGTCCTGCGCCGCGCGTGGCGCTCGGCCCGCCGCCTGCACGCGCCGCTGTACGTCCTGCACGTCCGTCGGCCGGGCCGCCCCCCGAGCACCGACGAGCTGGAGCGCATCGACGGGATCATCCAGCTGACCCGGTTGCTGGGCGTCGAGCTGCGGATCGACGAGGACGACGACCTGCCCGCGGCCACCGCCCGGATCGTGCGCGAGCTGCGCATCACCTACGTCATCGCCGGCGCGCCCCGGCCCGCCCGGGGCCTGCGTCGGCTGCGCCGGCCGCTCGCGGTCCGACTCCTCCGTGCGCTCCCCGGCGTGGACGTCCGGTTCGTCGCCGAACGCGACCGGGCCACGGAAGCGCCGCACCATCATCGGCGGAGCGCTCCACGATGAGCCCGCTGGGTCTGCTGGGCATCCCGGGCGTGCTCGGCGTCGTCGTGGGCGTTCCGCTGGGGGCCCTCATCGTGCTCGCCTGGCGCCGGCGCCCCGCGGCGAACCGCGGCTCGCCGCGCATCCTGCTGGCGTTGCCGGGCGGGCTGCTGGCCACGGACGCCGTCGACGCCGCCGGCCGCCTGGCCCGTGCCGAGCACGCCACGGTCGTACCGACGGTCGTCGTCGCGACCCCGTACCGGTTCGCGCTGGACGCGCCACGTCCCGACGCGGCATCCGACGCCCTCGACCTCCTCGAGGCCGTCGACCGCCGCCTGCGTCGCGCGCACGTCCCCGTCGACTCCCGCGTCGTCCAGGGCCGCACCGCCCGCCACGGCCTGCGGCGCATCGCGTCCCAGATCCGCTACGACCGCATGGTCGTCCCCGCAGGCGAGGACCACGGCGGCTTCGCGGCCGACGACATCGGCTGGCTCCTGGCGCACCTTCCCGGCGAGGTGCTCGTCCTGCGCCCGGCCACCCACGCGACCGGCTCCCGTCCACGCCACGACGAGGAGCACGGCGGCGAGGCGGGTAACCTCTGAGCGATGCCGCTGCCGGAGGAGCACTCGCCGTCGTCGCGGCCGCTGGGGCCCGGGGAGGCCGACGAGCTCGCCCGGCGGATGGCCGTCTTCGCCACCGGGAGCCGCCTGCGCATCGTCTACGCGCTGGGACGGGGGGAGTGCTCGGTCGAGGAGCTCGCCGAGCGGGCCGGGCTCGGGTCCAACGCGGCATCCCAGCAGCTGCGGGTCCTCCGTGACGCCGGACTGGTCGTGGCGCGGCGCGACGGTCGGCACGTCCATTACCGGTTGCACGACCACCACGTCCTGGACGTCCTCGGCGCCATGCGCCATCACATCGAGCACGTGCGTCACGGTTGGCACGACGCGGTCGAAGGCCGCACCGATGCCGCCGGCAGCCGGTCCCGCTGAGGGACCGGACGCGGTCACCCCAGCTCCACCGGTGCTCCGACGGCCCGGCTGTCGCCTACCGGGATCGGCCGGTCCGTCGTCCACAGCCGGCGGGCGATCAGGGCGGCGGAGAGCGCGATCGCGGCGAGGATCAGGCCCGTCGCGGTGATGCCGACGGTCGCCCCGAGTCCGCCGGCCAGCGGGTACGCCACCAGCCAGCACGCGTGGGACAACGAGAACTGGGCGGCGAAGAGCGCGGGACCGTCGCCGTCCCGCTCCGAGCGGTGCACGACGCGCCCCGACGGGGTCTCGACGAGCGCGAGCGCGGCACCGGTGAGCAACCAGACGAGGAGCACGACGACGAGGTCGTCGGCGAGCGCGATCCCGACGAGCGCCCCCGAGAGCGCGAGCCCCCCGGCGAGCATCGGCCGGCGGTAGCCGGTGCCGACGACGACGCGCGGCAGGACGAGGGCGACCGCCATCGCACCGAGCCCGGACGCGGCGAGCACGAGGGCCACATCGCTGGACGAGGGCCGCCCGAGCCGCTCGTGGACGACGACGACGGTGTTGACGATGACCATCGCGCTCGCGCAGGCGACGGCGAGGTCGAGGGTGAGCAGCGCGCGCAGCCGCGGCACCCGGAGGTAGCGGCGGACCCCGAACGTGATGCGGGCCCAGGCGCTCGCGCCACCCCCGGGAGCAGGCCGCCGCGCGGGCAGCGCGACGCCGGCGACGAGCAACGCCGAGGCGAGGAACGCGACGCCGTTGATCGCGAACAGGACCGAGTACGAGAGCACCAGCAGCGCCAGCGCGGCGAGCGTCGGGCTGAGCAGGTTCTCCAGCTCGTAGGCCAGGCGCGACAGCGACAGCGCCCGCGTGTAGCGCTCCTCGTCCTCCAGCACGTCGGGGATCGCGGCCTGGAACGTCGGCGTGAACCCGGCCGAGCAGGCGCTCAGGGCGAAGACGAGCAGCAGCGCCTGCCAGACCTCGCCGATCCACGGCAGCGAGAAGGCGACGGCGGCCCGGGCGAGGTCGAGCCCGACGAGCAGGCGCCTCCGCGGCACGCGGTCCAGCAGCCCCGCGACGGTCGGGGCCACGAGCACGTAGGCGACCATCTTCAGCGCGAGGGCGGCCCCGAGCACGACGCCGGCGTCGTCGCCGGCCAGGTCGTACGCCAGCAGTGCCAGCGCGACCGTCGTCAGCCCCGAGCCCAGCAGCGAGACGACCTGCGCGGCGAAGAGCCGCCGGAAGCGCCGGTCGGCGAGGGGACGCGGAGCGGCGGCACGCATCGCCCCGACTATAGATGTTCATACGTACAGATGTACCTAACTGCGTATGACGCGGGCACCCTCCGGAGCGGACGCGTCATCCGACGACAGCGACGCCGCGGGCGGACCGCCGACCGGCCCCTCCGCCACCTCCGCGAGCCAGGCCGACGGGGAGCGCCCGGTGCGCGCGGTGAACGCACGGGAGAGGCCCGAGCCGTTGGCGTACCCGACGTCGGCGGCGATCGTGGCGACCTGGTCGCCGCGGAGCAGGCGCTGCTGGGCCAGCGCGATCCGGTAGCTCGCGAGGTACGCGCCGGGCGGCTCTCCGACGAGGACCCGGAACCGCTCGGCGTAGGCACTGCGCGACAGGGTCGCGACGCGCGCCATGCGCTCCAGCGTCCAGTCGCCGGCCGGGTCGTCGTGGATCGCGACCAGCGACGCCGCGATGCCGGGATCGGCCATCCCGCGCACCAGGCCCGGGGGCACGCCGGCCTCGTCGGGATGATCGAACACCCAGCGCAGCAGCCGCAGCAGGACCACCTCCATCAGCCGGCCGGCGACGAGGGGCCGGCCGCAACGGACCTGCTCGACCTCGTCCTGCAGGAGCGCGAGCGTCGGCGCCACCCCGGGCACCGAGGTCCCGACGACGAGCACCCGCGGCAACGCGCGGAGGAGCGGATTGACCGCGCCGTCGACGAAGCGCAGGGCCGCGCACGTCACGGCGGGCCGGCCGATCGGAACGATGCGGTGCGGGGTCGGACCCGCGCAGAGCACGAGGCTGGGCTGTGCGACCTGTCGGCCCTCCCGCGGTGGGCCGGGAGCCTCCAGCCGGATCGCCCCTCGTGACAGCACGTGGAGGTAGCCGAGCGGCGATGCCCCGTCGCCATAGCCCCGGGGGGCCGTCAGCGGATCGGCCGCGTCGAGCACGGACACCTCGACCTCGAACCGCCGCAGCAGCCCGGTCAGGCGGTCGACCGCGCCCGGACCGACGGTGCGGGCCGCGGTCGCATCGGTGCCGGCGGCCGGGCCGGCCCCGGCGGACGCGTCGGGCGCCGCGGTGGCGATCGCGGCCGCAGCGACCCCCGCCGGCTCGGACGTTGGGGTACGCATTCCGGACGGAACGATACCTGTCGTCCACCACAGCGCGCCAGTATCGGCGTCGACGGGGCGACGCGCCTCGCAACCACCGATCGACCGAAGGACGCCTCCATGCCGCACGTCACCCTGCTCGACCCGACCTCGACCGACGGCGATCGCCGCACCGTCCTCGACGAGATCCACGGGGCGTTCGGGACCGTTCCCGCGATGTTCCGGGCGGTCGCCAACTCCCCCGCCGCGCTGCGCAGCATGTGGGGCTCGTTCGGGGCACTCGGGGGCGGCACGCTGCCGGCCGTCCTCGGCGAGCAGATCGCGGTCGCGGTCGCCGACCGCAACCGCTGCGGGTACTGCCTCGCCGCGCACACCGCGCTCGGCGTCAAGGCCGGCGCGGACGCCGCCACCATGGCCGCGGCCCAGGGCGGCACGTCCGACGACCCGCGGACGGCCGCCGTCCTGCGGTTCGCGCTGCGCCTCGTCGACGCTCGCGGATCGGTGGAGGAGGCCGATGTCGTGGCCGTCCGCGCGGCAGGGCTGAGCGACGAGGAGATCGTCGAGGTCGTCGCCCACGTCGCCCTGAACGTGTTCACGAACTACGTCAACGTCGCCCTCGATGTGCCGATCGACTTTCCCGCCGTGCGCCTGACGGGCGCCACCGCCTGACGGTGACGATCGCGCCCCGGATCGTCGACGGATCGACCGGACCCGTCGACCGGCCGGTCGGCGTCAGTCGCCGGCGATCCGGTCCCGCACCGCGCTCGGGGTCTGCCCGAAGTGGCGGCGGAAGGTGCGGGAGAAGTGAGCCGGATCCTGGAATCCCCAGCGCAGGGCCACGCGGGTGATGACCGCATCGGCGTCCTGCGCGAGCTCGGCGCGGCAGCGCTCGAGACGACGGCGACGGATGCGCGCGGCGACGCCCTCCGGAGCCTGGTGGAACAGGCCGTGCAGGCGGCGCACCGATACGGCGTGTGCGGCGGCGATGCTCGCGGGCGTGAGGCGCGGGTCGTCGAGATGCTCCTCGATGTACGCGTGTACCCGTTCGCGAAGACCGTCGGCCTGGGCCGCGCCGGGCACGACGGCGCGCACGAGCTCCAGCGCGGCGCGGCTCGCGGCCCGGCGACCCTCCTCGTCCAACGCCGGGAGCTCCCGGGCGAGCGCCGCCAGGTAGCTCGCGAAGAGCCGTGCGCTGGGGTTGTCGGCGGCCAACGGCACGCCCGCCAGCCCACTCAGCCCCGGGCAGGCGGCCAGCGCCTCGTCGCGCGGCATCACGAGGGTCCGCTTGACGAGTGGCTCGACGACATCCACGTCGACCGGTCGCGCGGCGTCCCATACCAACAGGCCACCCGGACCCAGGGAGTGGCGATCGGGCCCGATGAGCTCGTGTCCGCGGAGCACGACCTGGACGCCGAAGACGCCCCCGTCCTGCTCGGCCAGCTCGCGCCGGCCCCGCCGCACCCGGCACGGCGGCACGGACGCCTCGACGAGCGCCAGCCCACCGAACCGCGTGCGGCTGAAGCGCGCACCGAACGCCCATCGGCGTGCGGACGTCGCGCACCGTACGTGCGTGTCCGCCAGCCGTTCCCGGAAGGCGTCCAACGACGGGGCCTCCCACCGCTCCACGTGGTCTGACACCGCCCGACTGTATGCGGCCCGACCGGCCGCGACAAGGCAGCACCACCGGCGCGGCCGACGACCGTCGCCCAGACGACGATCCGGGCTGCACCGAACGTCAAGGAGCCTGCGCCGAACGTCAAGCAGCCGAGGGCGCCACCCGCTTGAGTCGGACCATGGCCGAGCGACACGACATCGAGTTCACCTCCGGGAGCGGCGCGGTCCTGCGCGGCTGGTCGTATCCCGCCGGAGACGGGGCGCCGTGCGTCGTCGTCCAGCACGGGTTCGCCGCGGTCAAGGAGATGCACCTGGACGACTACGCCGAGGTGTTCCAGGCCGCCGGGCTCAGCTGCCTGGTCTACGACCACCCGGGCTTCGGCGCCAGCGATGCGGTCCCCGGTCAGCCGCGGCAGGAGATCGATCCCTGGGTCCAGGTGCGCCATATCCAGGAGGCCATCACCTACGCCGCCTCGCTCGACCACGTCGACGGCGACCGCATCGGCCTGTGGGGCTCCAGCTACGGGGCCGCCAACGCGTACGTCACCGCGGCGATCGACCGTCGGGTCAAGGCGGTCGTCGGGCAGGTTCCACTCATCTCGGGATCGCGCGCGTTCGCGTCGCTCGTCCGGATCGACCTGTGGGACCAGATGGACGCGTTGTTCGCCGCGGACCGCCAGGCCCGGATGGCGGGACAGCCCCCGATGACGATCCCGGTGGTCGATCCGGACCCGATGGCGCAGTCCGCCCTCCCGACCGCCGACTCCCACGCGTTCTTCACCCAGACCGCCGCGGAGCGCGCCCCGTCGTTCGTCAACGAGGTCACCGCGCGCACGCTGGAGATGTTCCGTGGCTACGAGCCCGGGGCCTACCTGCCGCTCATCGCGCCGACCCCGCTGCTGATGGTCCTGGCGCCGCGCGACCGCCTGGTCGCGGGCGAGTGGTCGACCGCCGCCTACGAGACCGCCGCGCACCCCAAGCGCATCGAGCTGCTCGACGGCGGGCACTTCGACGCCTACACCGGCGAGGGCTTCGCCCGCTCCTCGACCGCCGCCCGCGACTGGTTCGTCGAGCACCTCATCGAGCACCCCAACCGCGGGACGATCACCCAGGGCACCTGAGCCGCCCTTCGCCGCCGCTACCCGCTCCGCCGAACCGTCGACCGGAAGCTCTCGCGCCAGGCCGCGGGCGTCGTGCCCAGCTCGCGGCCGAACGCGCGGCGCATGGTCTCCGCCGAGCCGAAGCCGCACGCGGCGGCGATGGCCTCGATCGGCTCGGGCGTCGCGAGCATCCGCTGTTGCGCGGCCTCGACCCGGACCCGCTCCACGTACCGTGCGGGGGTCGTACCGAGCTCCCGCCGGAAGACACGGGTCAGGTGTCGCACGCTGAACCCGGCCCGATCGGCCATCGCCTCGAGCGCGTGGTCGCGATCCGGGTGCTCCACCACGTGGTCGAGCAGCGCCCGCAACGCCGGGTCGGACGTCGGGGCGGCGGTGAGTCGAGCGCTGAACTGGGCCTGGCCCCCGGGACGCTGCAGGTAGACGACGAGGTGCTGGGCCACCTCGCGCGCGACGTCCGCGCCGTGGTCCTGCTCGACCAGCGCCAGGCACAGGTCGATGCCGGCCGTGATCCCCGCCGACGTGTGGACCCGGCCGTCGCTGACGTGGATGGCGTCGGCCTCGACCGCGACGCCCGGGTACGCGGCGGCGAGGCGCGTCGTCATCTCCCAGTGCGTCGTCGCCCGCCGGCCGTCCAGGAGTCCCGCGGCCGCCACGAGGAACGCACCGGCACACACCGATGCGACCCGCCGGCTGCGGGGTGCCGCGTCGATCACCGTGCGTACGACCGGATCGTCCGCGCCGACCTCCGGCGACGCCGGCGACCCCGGCACCACGAGCGTGTCGATCCGCTCCGGCAGGCGATCGAAGGCACAGTCCACCCCCAGGCGGGTGCGGCCCGTCGCGGTGACGTCCATCCCGTCCGGCGACGCCAGGACGATGTCGTAGGCCGCCCCCTTGGCGGCGGCGGTGGCGAAGACCTCGACGGGTCCGGCCACGTCGAGCAGTTGGACGCCGTCATGGACGAGCACGACGACGGTGCGATGTGCGGGCATGATGCGTGGCTCGATCCGAGGGTTACGCGTCCTTGTGGACACGGCTCCCG
>JBFWKS010000133.1:0-10719 GCA_050252545.1 Solirubrobacteraceae bacterium | reverse complement strand
GGGCATCTCGACGTCGGGCTGCCTCATCGACCTGGGCATCGAGCACGACGTGGTCCAGAAGTCCGGCTCGTTCTTCTCCTTCGACGGCGAGCGGCTGGCCCAGGGCCGCAGCAACGCCAAGGCGTTCCTGAACGAGAATCCCGAGATCGCCGGCCGGATCGAGCAGCTCATCTACGAGAAGCTCGGGATGCGCCCGGCCGCCGAGGTGCCGCTCACCCCGATCGCCGAGCCCGAGCCGGCGATCGCCTGAGGGTCGGCGTGGGGGAGCCGTCCCCGACCGAGGAGCCCGCGGCGACGCACGAGGAGCGGGTCCAGGCGGCGGCCACCGTCGCCTACCGCTTCCTCGCCAAGCGCGACCGGACGGTGGCCGAGGTGCGCACCCGCCTGGAGCGGGACGCATCGCCGGTCGAGGTCGTCGACGCGGTGCTGGCCGAGATGCTGGAGCTCGGTTATCTCGACGACGCGCGATACGCGTCGCGGTTCGTCGAGGACCGTCGCACGCTGGACGGTTGGGGCGACGAGCGGATCTCCGGACGCCTGCGGACGCTGGGCGTCGGGGCCGCGCAGGTCGACGCGGCGCTGGCCGACGGCGGCCGTGATCAGCTCGAGGCCGCGGTCGCATTGCTGCGACGACGGTGGCCGGAGCCGCCACGGGACGATCGGGAGCGATCGCGCGCGCTCGGGGTCCTGGCCCGCAAGGGCTACCCCAGCGACGTCGCCTACGCGGCGGTCCGTGCACTGGAGCGGTGAGCCGTCCGCGGCACGGTGAGGGCGTGTTCGGTCCGACGGACGCTGCCCGGTACCCTGACTGACGCGATGGCGACGGTCCTTTCCCCGGCCAAGCGGTACCACGTCACCACGTTCGGGTGCCAGATGAACGAGCACGATTCCGAGCGGATGCGCGGGATGCTCGAGTCGCTCGGGTACGCCCCGGCGGACGCACCGGACGATGCCGACCTGATCCTCTTCAACACCTGCTCGATCCGGGAGTCCGCCGACTCGCGGTTCGTGGCCCACCTCGGGCACGCCAAGCGGATGAAGCGCGAGCGGCCCGAGATCGTCGTCGGCGTCGGCGGATGCTGGGCCCAGTCGGTCAAGGACGAGGTGTTCGAGCGGTTCCCGTTCGTCGACGTGGCCTTCGGGCCCGGGCAGATCAACCGGCTGGCCGAGTTCCTCACCAGCGACTCGCTGAGCGCCCAGGGGTACTTCGAGTTCGAGGGGTTCCCGGCGCACCTGCCGACCAAGCGCGACCGGCACCACCAGGCGTGGGTCCAGATCGCCGTCGGCTGCAACCTCAAGTGCTCGTACTGCATCGTGCCGTCGACCAGGGGACGCGAGTCGTCGCGACCGTTCGAGCAGCTCCTCGACGAGGTCCGGGGTCTCGCGGCCGACGGGGTTCGCGAGGTCACCCTGCTCGGCCAGAACGTCAACGCCTACGGGCGTGACCTGCGGACGACCGAGCCGCTGCCGGACGATCTGTTGCCCTACGCAGAGGCCGCCAAGCGGCCGACCGGTCGACCGGTCGGTGCGGGGCCCGCCGGCTCCCGGGGAAGCGAGACGCCGACGACCGAGAGCGCAACCGCGTCCGGGGCCGGCGGGCATGGTCTCCCGGCGGTGCGGAACACCGGCGGTGGCGCGGCGGTGCGCGCCCGCCCGCGGACGTTCGCCGAGCTCTTGCTCGCCGTCGCCGACGTCGAGGGCATCGAGCGGATCCGGTACACGTCGCCACATCCGAAGGACATCCGCGAGGACGTCGTGGCGGTGCACGCCGGGCGCCCGGAAGTGTGCCAGCACATCCACCTCCCGCTGCAGGCCGGATCCAGTCGGATCCTCAAGCGCATGCGGCGCACCTACGACCGCGAGCGCTTCCTCGACCGGGTCGCGATGATCCGCGAGCGGTGCCCCGACATCGCTCTGACGACCGACATCATCGTCGGGTTCCCGGGAGAGACCGAGGAGGACTTCGTCGAGACCCTCGAGGTCGTCGACCAGGTCGGATTCGACGGCGCGTTCACGTTCGTCTTCTCGCCCCGGCGCGGCACCGAGGCGGCGACGTTCACCGAGGGCCTCGTGCCGCACCCGGTCAAGGTCGAGCGGATGGAGCGGCTGGTGGAGCTGGTACAGCGCCGCGGGCACGAGCGCACCCAGCGCTTCGTCGGCCGGACCCTCGACGTGCTCATCGAGGGCCCGTCGCGCAACGACCCCGAGCGGCTCCGCGGCCGTACGACCCACAACAAGGTCGTCAACTTCGCCGGCTTCGGGGAGCCGGGAGAGACGGTGCCGGTGGAGATCACCTCCGCGACATCGCAGACCCTCCAGGGCGAGATGTCGCTCCTGGCGCGGCTCGGCGCCGCCTGAGCCCGAGCCGCCGTCCACCGGGGCCGGGACACCCGGCCGGCCCCACGGGGCCTCGCGGCGCGCGGCGGCGCGCTCCCGGCGGTGGGTGGGCCGGGTGTCGCGCTACCGCTTCCCCCGTTGCGCCTCGGCCATCTCGGTGCCGACGCGCGCGCCGCCGAAGCGTGCTGCGAGGCGCGCGGGCAGCCCGGGACGGATCGCGTTGACGAGACCGGTGGCGCGCACGCCGAGCGGCGCCACGCTCCGCTCGGCCTCGTTCCGCGCGATCACGCGCACGACCGCGGCGGAGACCTGCTCCGGCGTGTTCGTGCCCACCCCCGGCGGGAGCGTCACGCCGGTGTCCGCGAACATCCCGGCGTCACGGATGAACCCCGGGAAGACGACGCTCACGCCGATCCCCTGCGGCGCCAGCTCGGGGCGCAGGCCCTGCGCGAACCCCCGCAGGCCGGCCTTGGCCGCCGCGTACAGACTGGCGTCGGCCGTCGGGACCTTGGCCGACATCGAGCTGATGAGCACGACGTGGCCGCGCCCCCGCTCGCGCATCGCCGGCAGCAGCAGCCGGGTGAGGGCGATCGGGGCACGCAGGTCGACCTCGAGCGCCCGGTCGAGCTCGTCGACCGCATAGGACTCCAGCGGGCCGCTCGCGGGCAGCGCGGCGTTGTGGACGACGATATCGGCGTCGGCGTGGTCGGCCGCGAGTCGCTCGACGTCCTCGCGCCGCGACAGGTCGGCCGCCACCGCGACGCCGGAAACCTCGGCGGCAAGCGCCTCGAGCTTCTCGGCCCGCCGGCCGGTGAGCACGAGCGTCGCACCCTCCATCGCCAGCGCGCGGGCGATGGCGTGCCCCAGCCCGCCGGTCGCCCCCGTCAACAGGACCCTGCTCCCCCTGATCTGCATCGCCGCAGCGTACGCGGCCGGGCCCATGCCGAGGGGTCAGGCGAGGAACACGGCGACCGTGGCGGTGAACCCGTGCAGGAACGCACGGCCGCCGACGGGACCGATCTCCCCGGCGGCGATCATGCCGCCCAACGGCAGCGGGCCCAGGCCGGCCTGGATCGCGCGGGCGTCGTGGTCGTCCCGGCCGAACATCGCACGACCGCGACCGTTGCACGTGAAGGCGAGCGCCCCGGCGATCCTGCTCGTCCCCGCCGCCATCCGGCGTAGGCGGAGCGCCTCCTGCAGCTCGGCGGATGCGCTCTCGGGGTCACGGACGTGGAGCCGCGCGAGCTGGCCGACCTCCACCGGCGCACCGACGACCACCGCGCCGGCCGCGGGGTCCGCTCCGGCGAGGCCACGCACCACGAAGTCCCCGGGTCCGTACTCGGCCCGATCGGGGCCGACGACGAGTCCGAGCAGCAACCCGTGGCGGATCCGTCGACGGTCGTCGTCGTCGAGTCCCTCGACGGTGTCCCGCAGCGCATCGAGGGCGCTGCGTCCGGCGAGGGTCCGGATCACGCCGCCCTCGCCCTCGGTCACGGCCAGCTCCGGCCCGATGGGCCGGGCCCCCTGCGACACGCACGGCAGGATCTCGACCCCCTCGAACCGCAGCAGGAGCGCGGCGGCGTCGATCCGCTCGTCGCCGCGGATCAGCGACCGTCCGTCCGGTGGCAGGTAGGAGGCCACCCCGCCGACGATCGGTACCCCCGGCAGCTGGCTCTCGATCGCTCGCAGCGCACCCTCCACCGGCATCCGCTCGGCGTCGGCGAGCATGATCGCGGCCGAGGTCCGTGACGCGCTCGACGCGGTCGGCATGCCCAGCAGCGCCAGGCCACCGTCGACCTCGCGAGTGCGCAGCTCCAGCACCTCGACGTTGCCGTCGTCGATGGCCAGCGCCCAGACGACGATGCCGGCACCGTCCTCCTGCTCCGACGAGCCCTCGATCAAGCCGCTGGTGGTGCACCCGACGATCTGCTCCGGGTCGAGCTCGTGCTCGATCGCGTCGAGCGCGGCCCCGATCTGGTCGGTCTGCTCGCCGGCGACGAACACGATCGCCAGCGCGCACAACTCGCCGGCGAGCGTGGCCCGTGCCTGTCGCGCCGCGTCGGCGGCCCCGGCGTGCAGATCCGGAGACGCCGAGTGGCCGGTGGCGATGACGACGGGCATCGACCCACGATACTCAGGGCGATGGTCGCCCCCGAAGCCCCCGACGTGATCGCGCTGTTCGGCCCGACCGCGGTCGGAAAGACAGCGGTGGCGATCGCCGTCGGTCGGGCGCTGCGACGACTCGGACACGATCCGGTCGCCGTGTCGGCGGACGCGATGCAGGTCTACCGGGGGATCGAGACGCTCACCGGAGCACGAGACGCGCTCGACCAGGACGAGCTCGAGCACCGACTCGTGGCGGTCCTGCCGATCACGGAGACCTGCTCGGCCGGTCGGTTCGCGCAGATGGCGCACGCGGAGATCGACGGTGCGCTCGCCGCGGGGCGCACGCCGATCGTCGTCGGCGGCACCGGTCTGTACCTCCGCGCGGCGCTGACGACGTTGGAGCTGCGACCGCCGGCGCCTCCCGGGGTGCGCCGGGCGCTGGAGCGCGAGCTCGCCGAGCACGGTCCGCAGGCGCTGCACGCCCGGCTGGCGTCGGTCGCGCCGTGGGCGGCCGAGCGGGTGGCGCCGGCCGATCGATCGCGGCTCGTGCGGACGCTGGAGCTGCACGAGATCGGGGAGCTGCGACGACCGGAGGGACCCAATCGGCTGTGGACCGACGAGACCCGCCACCCGACGCGGCTCGTGGGCCTGGTCCGCGACCGGGACGAGCTGCGTGTGCGGATCGACCGGCGGATCGACGGGATGCTCGCCGCAGGCGCGGCCGGCGAGGTGCGGGCGGCCGAGGCGGCCGGCGCATCCGGGACCGCGCGGAAGGCCCACGGCTTCGTCCCGCTGCTGGAGGATGACGAGGACCGGATGCGGCGCGACACGCGTCGGTACGTCAAGCGGCAGCTCACGTGGATGCGCCGGCTGCCCGATGTGACGGTGATCGACCTGGGCGCCGAGGCCGACGCCGACGCGGTGGCGGAGCGGGTCGTGGAGCCGTTTCGGCGGGCGCGGGCCGGGCGACCGTAGACTGCGCGCCGATGCGGTTCGAGAAGTGGCACGCGCTGGGCAACGACTACCTGATCGTCGAGCGTGACCGGCTGCCGTTCCCGTTGACCGCGGCCCGGGTCGCGCGGCTGTGCGACCCGCACGTGGGTCCCGGTGCGGACGGCGTTCTGGAGCTTGCCCCGCCGACGGACGCGGGAAGCGTCGCGGACCTGCGGATCTTCAACCCGGACGGGTCGGAGGCCGAGCTCTCGGGCAACGGCGCACGCGAGGCGATCATGTACCTGGTCCGGCGCGGTTGGACCGATCGCCGCGAGTTCTCGATCACGACCGTCGCCGGCGAGATCCGTCCGACGATCCTCGGCGACACCGAGTGCCGGGTGGACATGGGCCGCGCCCGGACGGTGAGCGACGACTATCCGGGGGGACCGCCCGACGGCGTCGGGACCGTCGACGCGGTCTGCGAGAGCCCCGGGGGCATCCCCCAGGGGGGCCGTGCGTGGCGGTTCCAACACGTGAAGATCGGCAACCCGCAGTGTGCGATCGCCGTCGGATCGCCGGAGGCACTGGAGGCGCTGGACCTGCCGTCGATCGGTCCGGCGATCGAGCACCATGCCCTCTTCCCGCAGCGGACGAACGTCTCGTGGTTCACCGAGCTGGAGCCAGGGCGGATCCGGGCCCGGATCTTCGAGCGTGGCGTGGGGGAGACGATGTCGTCCGGCACCGGTGCGAGCGGTGCGGCGGTCGCCTACGTCCTGCAGGGCGGGACCGGCACCGTGGACCGCGCCGAGGAGCTCACCACGGTGACGGTCGTCCTCGACGGCGGCGAGCTGGTGGTCGACGTCGGCGAGGACCTGCACGTCGACCTGACCGGCTGGGCGGTGCCGATCTACGCGGCGGAGGCGTCGGAGGACCTCGTCGCGGCGCTCCGCGAGCTGACCTGAGCGGCGCAGATGGCCCGGAAGATCAGTCGTTGGCGTGCAGCTGGGCGTTGAGGCCGCCCCAGTTGCCGGACCGCGGCAGGGCCTGCACCGCACCGTTGGTGCTGTTGCGACGGAAGAGCAGGCCGGACTCGCCGGACAGCGTGCGGGCCTTGACGGCGTGCCCGGACGACAACGTGACGATCGTGCCGCCGGTGACGTACAGGCCGGCCTCGACGACACAGCCGTCGCCGAGCGAGATGCCGACGCCCGCGTTGGCGCCGAGCAGGCACTGCTCACCGAGTGAGATGACCTCACTGCCGCCGCCCGACAGCGTGCCCATGATCGATGCGCCGCCGCCGATGTCGGTGCCGTCACCGACGACGACGCCCGCCGAGATCCGGCCCTCGACCATCGACGCGCCGAGCGTGCCGGCGTTGAAGTTGACGAATCCCTCGTGCATGACCGTCGTACCCTCGGCCAGGTGGGCGCCCAGACGCACGCGATCGGCGTCACCGATCCGCACGCCGGTCGGCATGGCGTAATCCGTCATCCGCGGGAACTTGTCGACCGACGTGACGGCCACGGTGCGGCCCTCGGCCTGCAGGCGGAGCCGGGCCTCCTCGAAGCCCTCGACGGCGCAGGGGCCCTGGCTCGTCCAGACGACGTTGCTCAGCAGTCCGAACTGGCCGTCGAGCGACAGGCCGTGCGGCTTGACGAGCCGGTGCGAGAGCAGGTGCAGACGCAGGTAGACGTCGTGGGCGTCCAGCGGCGCGGCCGCCAGATCCTCGATGACGGTGACGACCGCGATGACGCGGACGCCACGCGCCGGATCGTTGCCGATCCGGGCCGCGACGGCGCCCCCGGCGGTCTCGGTCGCGCGGGCGAACCCGACCTCGGTCGTCCCGCTCCCGCCGGCGTGGCCGGCCGCGGCGGCCGCGACCGTATCCACGCCGAGCGCGGGGCGCGGGTAGTACGTGTCCAGGACGCGCCCGTCGGTGTCGGAGATCGTGGCCAGGCCGATGGCCCAGGCGCCGTTGGTCAGCTGCTCGTCGCTCACGTCTCCAGCCTACGAGAACTCCCGCCTGCTCGGCCCCTCGACGGGCGTCACCTGCACGACGATGCGGGCTCCGTCGTGTGCGGCCACCGCGGCATGCGGTCCGGTGACGGTGATCGGTCGCGGGGCGTCGGATGCCCGGCGCCCGGGCGTGACCCGGCTCGACGGTGCAGGCATCGGCTCGATCGCCAGGTCGATCCGGGCGCCGGTAGCGCTCACGATCCGACACAACGTCGCGATCGTCGGTGGTTCGGCGTCGCCGCGCTCCAGCCGTGACACGCGGGACTGGTCGACCCCGAGCACCCGGGCCGTGTCGCCCTGGCGCATCCGGCGCCGACGACGGTGGTGGTAGAGGAACCCGCCGATCGTCCGCGACACCGCCCGCAGGCCGACACGGATCGCGGGAGGGTCGGGCACCTCCCACCGCTCCCACTGGTCCTCGGAGTAGACGTCCGGCTCCTCGTAGTCCGGGTCCGGCTGGTCGTGCGCGATCTCGGCCACGTCGTCCTTGGCGTTCGGCTCGTCGCGCGGGATCCCCCGCGCCACCTGTGCCGCGCTTCGCTGCCCGCGATCGGCGCTTCCGGCATCTCCCGGATTCGACTGTGGGCTCGCGGTCCGCGCCGAGGACGGTGCTGTCCCCGGCCGTATGTAGATCCCGTCATATTCCATGCCGACATCTACATACGGCCCAGGAGCGAACGTCGTCCAGTGGCGGCGGCGAATCACCGCACACTGGTGCGATCCGGCCACGATCGGCACAGGAGCTCCACGCGCCCGGCACCGTTGTTCCACGGATACCGCGTGCTGCTCGGTGGCCGGGCCATGGCCCGCACCCGGGGTCCCGGGCCGCACACGGCCGACCGAGGCCGACGCCCTGAGCGATGGGACGTCAGGCGGTGAGGGCCAGGAGCCGCTTGGCGGCGACGGCGCAGTCCTCGGCGGTGGGGACGAGGGCGACACGGACGTGCCCGGCCCCCTCGGGCCCGAAGAACGATCCCGGGGCGACGACGATCCCCGCGCCGACGAGCAGGCGCGCCGCCAGCGCCACATCGTCCTGCCCGCCGTCCTCCCGCATCGCGCCGTTCCGCGCCAGGCCTCGATGCGCCCCGTCGTCCTGCGTCGACCGCACGGGGGCATCGGCCAACAGCGCACGGACCTGCGACTCGCGCTCCGGGTCGCCCGACGTGGCGACGCGCTCCGACCAACCGTCGGGCACGCGAAGCCAGCGGAAGAACGACGCGGCGCCGCCGACGCTGTCCAGCCCCAGGGCGTCGAGGCCCGGCTGCAGCGTCGCGAGCTTCTCGCGGTACCGCGCCCGGACCGCCACCACGTGGTCCTCGTCGGCCCAGGCGGCCACGGCCGCGTGCTGGACGAATCGTTGGGGGGCGGTGCCGACGCTCGGCCGGAACCGCTTGAGATCGGCGATCAGCGCAGCGTCGCCGGCGACGAACCCCGACCGGTAGCCCGGCATCGACGAGCGCTTCGACAACGTGTTGACCACCAGAACGCCCTCCAGCCGGCCACCGTCGTCGGTCCCGTCGGCACCAGGATCGTCCGGGTCGCCGTCGCTACGGTCGCCATCGGCGTCCACGTTGCCCCCGCCATCGGGCGCGTGTCCGTCGAGTGCCACCTCCAACGCCGAGGTGGGCGGCTCACCGTCGAACCACAGCTCGCTGTAGGCCTCGTCGCTCGCCAGCACCACGCCGTGCTCACGGCAGCGAGCGACCGCGTCCCGGTACCAGCCACGGTCGGCGACGGCCGCGGTCGGGTTGTTGGGGTAGTTGGTCCAGAGCAGGACCAGGCGCGACCACTGCTCCGGCGTGATCGCGTCCAGATCGGGCAGGAACCCGTTCGCGGCGAGCAGCGGCAACGGCAGAACCTCGGCGCCGGCATGTCGGGCGCCGCGTTCGTAGACGGGGTAGCCGGGCCGGGGGGCGGCGACGAGATCGCGCCCGGCGTCGCGGTCGACCAGCAGCTGGGCGAGCGAGAACACGAGCTCCTTCGACCCCAGCGTCGGCAGCACGTGGCGATCGGGATCCAGCCGCACCCCGAACCGCGTCGCGCACCATCGGGCGATCGACTCGCGCAGCTCGGGAAGACCCACCGCCAACGGGTACGACGACACGGTCTCGGCCTCGATCGCTGCGACGAGCGCCCGCCGGATGAAGGCCGGGGTCTCCTCGCGCGGCTCCCCGGCACCCAGATCGACGAGCGGACGACCGGGGAGTGCGTCGCCGAGCATCCGGCGCGCCTCGGTCAACCGCTGGAAGGGATAGACCCCGGACGCGCGGACGAGCGGATTGCGGGGCCAGTCGGTCATCGCGGGAAACCTAGGCGCCCTCGCGGACCAGCGCGGCCAGGGTCTCGTAGGCCTCCACCAGCGCGGCGACCGGCACCTGCTCGTCCCGCTTGTGGGCCCACCGGGGATCGCCGGGGCCGTAGTTCACCGCGGCGACGTCCCGGAGTCCGAACTCGGCCACCGGCGTCCACGCCTGCTTCGGCGTCAGCTCCCGACCGGAGCGCCGGATGAGCGACCGCGCGAGAGGCCCGTCGACGGTCACCGCACCGGATGGCGCGTTGCCGATGATGTCCAGCGACGTTCCCGGACGGTCGGTCCACGCCAGCAGCTTCGCCTCGGCGTCCGCGGGGGCCACGCCCGGCGGGTAGCGGTAGTTGACATGCGCGGCGACGCGGTCCGGCACGACGTTGTCGGCGACCCCGCCGGCGATCCGCGTCACCGACACGCACTCCGCGTACTCCAGGCCACCGAACGCGTGGCGGACGACGGGCACCGCGGCCAGCTCCGCGATCCCCTCCGCCGCCCGGTGGATCGCGTTGTCGCCGTGCCACGGCCGTGCGCTGTGGGCCGCCACGCCGTGGAACGTCCAGGTGGCGTTGAGGTTGCCGAGGCATCCGCCCTGAACGCCGCACGCCGTCGGCTCCATCACCACGACGAGGTCGGCCGACGACAATCCCGGGCGCCGCTCCAGCAGCGGCGTCAGCGCCGTGTCGACGAACGGCAGCTCCTCGCGGCCGAACAGGACGACCCCGAGGTCGCACGCCCGGTCCCGCTCGGCGTGCACGCCGTCGAGCAGCAGCTGGAGCATCACCGCGTCGGCGCCCTTCATGTCGCACGTGCCCAGGCCGAGCAGGACGTCCCCGTCGCGTCGGCCGGGACGGTTGCCCTGGGCCGGAACGGTGTCGAGGTGCCCGGCGAGGAGCACGAGCGGGCGGTCACCGCGCGTGGTCGTGCCGGCCACCAGGCAGGTGTCGCCGGCGTCGTCCACCGGCACCGCAGCCGCGCCCAGTACGTCACGCACGAGCGCCACCGCCGCATCCTCGTCCCGG
>JBFWKS010000132.1:0-10841 GCA_050252545.1 Solirubrobacteraceae bacterium | reverse complement strand
CCCCGCCGCCTGATAGATCGGCAACAAGAACGGCGGAATCCTGAACTTATCGATAAAGAAATTCGGCACCCCCACCGCCGCCGGACCCGGAACCGACTCCGCAAAACCCGCCGCAGAACGCTCCGGCACGTCGGTGCCCTCGAGCGGCTCGTCGGCGTCCTCGTCGGTCGTGGCGCCGGACGCGTCGTCGCGGGTGGCCTTGGTGCCGTCGGTCTTGGCGCGGCGGGCGGCCCGCTTGCGCTCCCGCTCGTCGCGGTCGCCGGCGGCCTTGGCGGCTTCGCGCCCGTCTCCGCCACTGTCGTCGGTGCCACGGTGCGCGCTGAGGGCGCCCTCGGGGGTGGGCGTCGTCGCCGGCGGGGTGGGCGACGTCGCGGTGCCGGTGGCGGCCGGCGGCGTCGCCGGGGCGGTCTCGCCCGGGGCGGTCGTCGACTGCGTGGTCCCGGCGGGCGCTGCGCCCGCCTCCGACACCTGGATGACCGGGGCGCCCAGGTCGGGCAGGGGGATCTGCGAGATCGGCGTGCCGGGGGGCACGTCGACCGACACCTGGACGACCTTGCCCCCCTGGAGGGTCACGGCGAGGGTGCGGACCTCGGCACCGGCCAGGCCGGTGGCGCCGAACCCCGTGGCCACGACTCCGGCCGTGGAGAGTCCGACAAGCAGCTTCCGCTTCGACAACGCCATGTTTCTCAGAGATCTCCTCGCCGCGCCCGCGAGGCCGGGCCGAGTTCGTCGGTCGGCGTGACAGTACCACGGCCTCCGGAGGACTCGTCCCGGGCGCAACGGGGCTCTCGCGCGGGCGGGGACCCGTGCCGGGCCCGTGTGGCGGGATCGTCCACGCGCTGCGTCGGACGATCCGTCCGGACGACATGTGCTGCAGCGGTCCTCCGGGCGCCCCCGGTACGGCGGGACGGATCGTCGGGGCCACGGAGCTCGCCGGCCCGGCGACGGATCCACGATCCCGGGGCGCACCGATGATCTAGGGTGCCGCAACGGGCGCCTCCGCGGCGCTCGCCGTTCAGCTCGTCGCCGGAGGCCCCCAGATGTCCGATCCCGATCCCGAGATGTCCAAGGACATCCTCCAACGCGTGCGCGGTGCCGGCGAGGAGACCGTCGGCAAGATGGCCAAGGACGTGCTGAGCAGTCCGATCGTCACCGGTGCCGCCAGGCGCGCGATGGAGGTCCGCGAGCGGGCCACCCAGGCGCAGGAGGTCGCGATGGGGGCGTTCAACGTCCCGTCCGCCGCCGACATCGAGCGCCTCACGCGGCGCGTCCGCAACGTGTCACAGCGCCTGGAGTCGATCGAGGACGCGGTCGAGCGCCTCGACGATCGCCTCTCGGACCTCGGCGACGACGCGCGCCTGCGCGACATCGCCGCTCAGCTCGACCGGATCGAGAAGCGGCTCGCGGGCAACGACCCCGCCTGACGCGGCCCGTCAGCCCAGGGTCGTTCCGGCCGCGTCGCCGACGGCTCGCCACCACGTGGCGCGACGGTCCTCGTCGTCGTCGCGCGGATCGGGGAACGCGACGACGGCGGCGGCGGCGACGCCGATCCGCGCCGCGGTCGCCAGCAGGGCCGCGGTCTGGCGGTCCGCGGCCTCGACGCCCGCCGGGGCGTCGGCCCCGGCCGCGCCCAGTTCGCCGGGGAGCAGGTCGACGCTGACGAGCTCCACGCACGCGAGCCCCGACTCCTCCGCGCGGGCGAGCAGCGCGGGGTCGGGCCGTTGCGCGCCCTCGGCCCCGAGGGCGCGACTCGTCCCGTCGGCCGGCCAGGCCGCGGAGATCGCGCGGAGTCCGTCGATCGACGCCGCGTCGGAGCGCAGCGGGACCGCGGATCCGGCCCGGACGACCCGGCGCAGCCCGGCCGCATGCAGCTCGCCCAGCGCGACCACGGCGCTCGGTGCACCGCTGCCGATCGACTGGATGGTCAGCGGCTCGCCGTCCCGGACCGCGTTGCCGGTGTATCCCCAGAGCCCCCGCTGGTGGTTGCACATCAACGGCCGCTCGAGCAGCGACTGGGCCAGCTCCAGCGCCCGCCCCGGGTCGCCGACCAGGATCGCCCGCTCGGCGACCGGGTTGACGAGGCGCAGCAGCGGCGGGAAGGACGGGAATGCGGAGGCGCTCACGGGCGAGCGAGGATAGCCACGGGCCCGTCGCGGGTCGCGGTCGCCCGACGGACGCCGTGAGGCGCGGGTCCGCCGGGACGGTCGCCCCGGCGGCGCCCTCCGCCCGACGGCCGTTCCCCGACGTACACTGGGCCCGTGACCGGTGAGCCGCCCGCATCGTCCTCGACCGGCCCGCCGAGCGGGTCCGCGGGCGAGGGGCGACGGCAGCGCGTCGATGCCGTGCGCCGCGCCGTCGACCAGGCGCTCGCCACGACGCAGGACGGGCTCGCCGGCGCTCGCTCGACCGGGGCCCGCGCGCAGTCGGCGGTGCTGGAGGAGCTCGGCGGCGCGCTGGCGCGGATGCGCGCGACCATCGACGACCTGGGGACCGCGGGCACCGTGCAGGCCGGTGCGCTCGTCGACGAGGTGCAGCAGACCGTGACCCGGCTGACGCGCCCCGGAGACGACGCACGGGTCGATGCGCGGATCGCCGCGCTGGAGGCGCGCGTCGCGGCGCTCGAGACCGAGCGAGACGACCGTCGCGGCTGATCCGCGGTCCGGGCGATGCGTGCGGTGTCCACACGGCACCCGATCGGCCTTGACGCGATCGGGTTCCAGGCGGTATGACTGAGGTCAACCACAGTCCTCAGGCCAGAACGTGGGCGGGATACCGCCCGCGAGGTGCCGCCCTTCAGGGGACGAGCGCCGACGGCCGACGGTGCGGGCCGCGATGCCCGCGGGCGGCGGGGTCTCATCGGCCCCGCCGCCGTTCACTTCCGTGACCGGCTCCCGTCACGAAGGACTCCTCGACCGGGTCGCCCGGGCTCCGGCGCGGAGTGGTCCGCTGGTGGTCGCGCTGTCCGGCGGGCGCGACTCGGTCTGCCTGCTCGACGTCCTGGCGCGACTCGGGGCGCCTGCCGACCTGCTGGCCGTCCACGTCCACCACGGGCTCCGCGGACCCGACGCGGACGCGGACGCCCGCCACTGCGCGGACATCGCCGCGACGATCGGCGTTGCGCTCCGCGTGGAGCGACTCCCCGCCCGCCCGTCGGGGTCGGGATCGGTGGCGGTCTGGGCGCGCGAGGCCCGGGCGCTGGCGTTGCGCCGGGCCGCCGTCGCGTGGGGCGGGTCCGGAACGTCGATCGCGCTCGGGCACACCGCGACCGACCAGGCCGAGACCGTGCTCCAGCGTGCGGTGTCGTCGCCGGGTGCCCGGTCGCTCGCCGCGATGCGCGTCGACGAGGTGACCGCCGGCACCACCCGTCCGCTGCTCGCCGCTCGTGCCACACGCGCCGAAACCGGTGCGTGGTGCCGGGAGCGCGGGCTCGCCTGGCGCGACGACCCCGGCAATCCCACGTCGCCACGGGGGCGGGTGCGGGCGCTCCTCGACGGGCTCGAGGCGCTCGACCCGCGCGCCACGTCGGCGCTGATGCGGACCGCCGAGCTCGCCCGCGAGGACGACGAGGCCCTGGGGGCGATGGCCGCGACCGGTCTGCGTGACGGCCCCGCCGGGCCGCGGATCGACGCCGCCTGGTTGCGCGACGTCGCCCCGGCGGTCGGGCGTCGGGCCCTACGGATCGCGGCCGAGCGCACGCTCGGCGGGTCCCGTGGGCGCGTCGGGTCCCGACTCGAGGACCTGACCGCACTGATCGAGCGCGGTGGCCCTGCCGCGATCGACGTCGGCGACGCCGTGCGGCTACGGACCGACGGTCGCGACGTGTGGTGCGAGCCGGCGCCGCGCCGCGGTCCCCCCGCGGCCCCCGCGCCGGCGCCGGGCCCGGTGCCCGACCGCCGGCCCACCCGCGCCCATGCGCCCGGCCACCCCCGTCACCCGCCCGCGTAGACTGCGATCGCGTGCGCGACCCCAACATCGGCGAGATCCTCATCCAGGCCGACGAGCTGCAGGCCAGGATCACCGATCTCGGGGCCGAGATCAGCGCGGACTACGCCGATCGCGAGCTCCTGCTCATCTGCGTGCTCAAGGGCGCGGTGCCGTTCGTCGCCGATCTCATGCGCCGGCTGACGGTGCCGGTCGAGATCGACTTCATGGCCGTGTCGTCCTACGGCTCCTCGACCCGCTCCAGCGGCGTCGTCCGGATCCTCAAGGACCTCGATGCCCCGATCGAGGGCCGTCACGTCGTGATCGTCGAGGACATCATCGACTCGGGCCTGACGCTGCAGTACCTGCTGCGGAACCTCCGCTCGCGCGAGCCGGCGACGTTGGAGATCTGCTCGCTGCTGACCAAGCCGAGCCGCCGCGAGGTCGAGTTCCCGATCCGCTACGTCGGCTTCGAGATCCCCGACCGCTACGCCGTGGGGTACGGCCTGGACCTCCGTCAGCGGTACCGCAACCTGCCGTACGTGGCGGCACTGACCGACGAGGCCGTCGCCTTCGCGGACTGATCGGGACGGCTCCGGACGCGGCGAGTGGCGCCGCGCCACGCCGCTCGTCCCGGTCCGTCGCCTGCCTCGTGGCGTGGGCGCGTACGCCCGTTGCTACGCTTGGTCCCCGGCTCCAACCGCCCTGACGGTGACGAGGCGGCCCCCACCCATGAGCCGGTTCTTCAAGAGCGCCCTCTTTCCGATCCTGATCGTGTTGCTGCTGGCGTTCTTCGCCCAGCGCCTCTTTCAGGACGATTCGAAGGAGAAGGTCACCTACGGCGAGTTCGTCGGGATGCTCGACCGTGGCGAGGTGAAGAACGTCCTCGTCGAGACCAAGAGCAACGCCCTCAAGGTCGAGCTCAAGTCCGACACGAAGAAGACGTTCGAGGTCGGCTACATCCCCGCCAACGGCGCGCAGGTCGAGGCGACGCTCATCGAGGCGCAGCAGAAGAAGGACATCGACAGCTACGACATCAAGTCGTCGCGCTCGTCCGGGCTGCTGCAGATCCTCGCCTACACGCTGCCGTTCGTGCTGTTCCTGGGCCTGTGGTTCCTCATCATGAACAACGTTCAGGGTGGCGGATCGAAGGTCATGCAGTTCGGCAAGTCGAAGGCCAAGCGCCTCTCCGCCGACACGCCGAAGATCAGCTTCCGGGACGTCGCGGGCGCCGACGAGGCGGTGGAGGAGCTCCACGAGATCAAGGAGTTCCTCGAGAATCCGAAGAAGTTCCAGGCGCTCGGGGCCCGCATCCCCAAGGGCGTCCTGCTCTTCGGCCCCCCGGGCACCGGCAAGACCCTGCTGGCGCGCGCCGTCGCGGGCGAGGCCGGCGTGCCGTTCTTCTCGATCGCCGGCTCGGACTTCGTCGAGATGTTCGTCGGCGTCGGCGCCAGCCGCGTCCGCGACCTCTTCGAGCAGGCCAAGCAGAGCGCGCCCTGCATCATCTTCATGGACGAGATCGACGCCGTCGGCCGTCACCGTGGTGCCGGCATGGGCGGTGGGCACGACGAGCGCGAGCAGACCCTCAACCAGCTCCTGGTCGAGATGGACGGGTTCGAGGCCCAGGACAACATCATCATGATCGCGGCCACCAACCGGCCCGACATCCTCGATCCCGCCCTGCTGCGCCCCGGCCGCTTCGACCGGCAGATCACCGTCGATCGTCCCGACCGCAAGGGCCGGGCGAAGATCCTCGAGGTCCACACCCGCGGCAAGCCGCTCGCTCCCGACATCGAGACCGAGGCGCTGGCCGGTCAGACCCCCGGGTTCACCGGTGCGGATCTGGCCAACCTCGTCAACGAGGCGGCGCTGCTCGCCGCCCGCTCGGGCAAGAAGCTCATCACCCAGCACGAGCTGGAGGAGGGCATCATGCGGGTCATCGCCGGACCGGAGAAGAAGACCCGGTTGATGAGCGGCAAGGAGCGCGAGATCACCGCGTTCCACGAGATGGGCCACGCACTGGTCGGCCACTTCCTCGAAGGGGCCGATCCGGTCCACAAGATCTCCGTCGTCGGCCGCGGCCAGGCCCTCGGCTACACGATCTCGATGCCGTCGGAGGACACGTTCCTCACCACGCGTCAGCAGATTCTGGACCAGATGGCGATGACGCTCGGCGGCCGCGCCGCCGAGGAGATCGTCTTCGACGAGATCACCACCGGCGCGTCCAACGACATCGAGAAGGTCACCAGCAGCGCCAAGCAGATGGTGATGCGGTTCGGCATGAGCGAGCGGCTCGGGCCGCGGGTCTTCGGGCACAACCAGGGGCAGCCGTTCCTCGGCCGCGACATGGCGTCCGAGCCGGACTACTCCGACGAGATCGCTCGCGAGATCGACGACGAGATCCGCCGGATCGTGGAGAGCGCGCACCGCGTCGCGACCGACCTGCTCAACGAGCATCGGGAGGCGCTGGACCGGATCTCCGACATCCTGCTGCGCCGCGAGACGATCGAGCGCGACGAGTTCCTCGCCCTGCTCGACGGCCGCGCCGAGGACGACGTGTTCGACGACGAGCCGCCGTCGCTGCCGCCGGCCCCGGGCGTCGCCGACGAGCCGCGTCCGGCGGAGCGCCCGACGCCGCGTCCGCTGCCGCGTCCGGGCCTGGGCACCGCCATGGACGGCGGCGACGGTCCCGCCGCGCCGCAGCGGACCTGACGGCGCCCGGCGCGCCCCTGCTGACGACGGCGGCCCACGGGCCGCCGTCGGTCGTTGCGGGCCGGTCGTCCCGGCAGTCGCACGTGGGGTCGCCCGCGCCGAGCGCGTGACCGTGGCCCCGCGGGACGCGTCGACCACCGCGTAGCCTGCCCGCATGGCCCGGCCGTTCACCGTCATGGGGATCGTCAACGTCACCCCCGACTCGTTCAGCGACGGGGGCGAGTGGTTCGATCGCGACGCCGCGGTCCGGCACGGGCTGGAGCTCGCCGCGGCCGGCGCGGGCATCCTCGACGTCGGTGGCGAGTCCACCCGTCCGGGTGCCGCCGACGTCACCGCCGAGGAGGAGGAGCGGCGGGTGGTGCCCGTCGTGCGGGTGCTGGCGGCGGCGCTCCCCGACGTCGTGCTCTCCGTCGACACGACCAAGGCGTCGGTCGCCGCGGCGGCGATCGGCGCCGGCGCGCGCTACGTCAACGACGTCTCGGCCTTCCGCCACGACCCCGACATGGCGGCGCTCGTCGCCGAGCGCGACGTGCGCTGCTGCCTCATGCACATGCGGGGGGTGCCGCGGACGATGCAGGACGCGCCGCGGTACGACGACGTCGTCGACGACGTCGCCCGCCACCTCCGCGAGCGGGTCGAGGCGGTGGTCGCCGCCGGGGTGTCGGAGGACCGGATCGACGTCGATCCCGGGATCGGGTTCGGCAAGACGGTCGAGCACAACCTGGCGCTGCTGCGCCGCCTCGACGAGATCGTCGCGATCGGTCCACGGGTCGTCGTCGGCACCTCGCGCAAGACCTTCCTGGGGCGGATCACCGGCCGTGACGACCCCCGCCAGCGACTCGCCGGCACGATCGCCACCAACGTCCTGGCCCTGGCGGCCGGTGCCCGCGTCTTCCGGGTCCACGACGTCGGTGCCGTCCACGACGCGCTCGCGGTCGCCGCGCACGTCCTGGAGGGACCGTCCCCGGAGGACTGATCGACTAGCGTGCCCGGCCATGCCCGGGGATCAGGACGAGCCGTTCGACGACGACGACCGCGACGAGGACGACGACGAGCTCGACGGTGAGGAGCGCGACGAGGTCACGGTCGAGATCCGTGGCCTGTCGCTCTACACCCACCACGGCGTGAGCGACGCCGAGCAGGAGATCGGCCAGCGCCTGCTCGTCGACCTGCGGCTCGCGGTCGCCGACTGCGACGCGACCGTGACCGATCGGGTCGACGACACGATCGACTACGGCGAGGTCTGCCAGCTCGTCGCCCTCATCGCGCAGCAGCGCTCCTACCGCACGCTCGAGCGGCTCTGTGCGGCGATCGCCGACCGGATGGTGTCCGACTACGGCGCCGAGGAGGTCTGGGTCAAGTGCACCAAGCCCGAGCCGCCGATCGCGCTGCCGGTCGACGAGGTGTCCGTGGAGCTCTGGAGGGCCGGCGATGTCGGCTGAGGCGACCGCGGGCACCGTGACGGCCGGCACGGCCTTCGAGCGGGCGACCGCGGTCACGGCGGAGGCCGACGGGCGGTTCACGGCGATCGTCGACGGTGGCTGGTCGGCGCCCGCCGGACCCAACGGGGGGTACCTCGCGGCGATCGTCGTCCGGGCGCTGGAGGGCCGCATGGCCGCGGAGGGCGACTGGCGGTTGCGGTCGCTGACGTGCCACTACCTGCGCAGCGCGCAGGACGGCCCGATGGAGCTGCGGGTCGAGGTCATCCGCGCCGGACGCCGTACCGCGTCGGCCCGGCTCTCCGCGGTCCAGGACGGACGTGAGCGGCTCGCCGCGCTGGCGGCGTTCACCGCCCCCGGCCTCGATGCGGCGCCCGAGTGGGGACCGCTGCCGCCGGACGTGGCGCCGGCACCGACCCGGGACGCGCCGACGGTGCCCGCCGCCGCGTACCGGCGCCGGGCCGGGCACTGGCTCGAGCCGCTCCCGGAGCTGCCACCGATCGTGCACCGCGTCCGGGTGGCTCCGCAGATCGGTGGCGCGGCGTTCGCCGGCAGGCTGCCCGAGTCCGGGGCGGCCGCCGAGACCGCGGGCTGGGTCGCGCTGGCCGAGCCGCAGCGGCTCGACGCGGCCGCGCTCGCGCTCTTCACCGACATCTGGTGGCCGCCGTCGTTCGAGGTCCTCGATGCCCCGGCGATCGTGCCGACGGTCGAGCTGACCATCCACGTGCGCTGCGATCTGCCTCCCGCGGGGCTGGAGTTCGGTCCGGTGCTCGGGCACTACCGCTCGCCGGCATCCGTCGGCGGGCTCGTCGACGAGGACGCGTCGGTGTTCCTCGCGGATGGGACCCTCGCCGTCCAGGCACGCCAGATCTCGTTGCTGTCCCGGATCCGATGAGCGGCGCGTCCGGCGACCGCCTGCGCCCCGGAGAGCGGGCCGGATACCTGGGCCTGGGGTCCAACGTCGGCGACCGCCGGGCGGAGCTGCAGGCGGCGGTCGACGCGATGCCGGCCAACGGCGTGCGCGTGCTGGCCTGCTCGGCCGTCTACGACACCGATCCGGTGGGGGAGATCCTCGACCAGCCGAGCTTCCTCAACGCCTGCGTCCGGGTGGCGACGACGCTCGGCCCGATCGCCCTGCTCGACGCGTGCAAGGCCATCGAGGCGGCCCGGGGACGGGAGACCGACCCGTCCGCGCCGGGCTACGTGCGGCACGCGCCGCGGGCGATCGACGTCGACCTGCTGCTGCTCGGCGACGAGCCGTTCTCGTCGGCACGGCTGACGCTGCCGCACGCCCAGGTCACCGAGCGGCGGTTCGTCCTCGTCCCGCTGCTGGAGCTCGATCTGGACCTCGCGCTGCCGGACGGCACGCGGCTCGCGGACCGGCTCGCGGTCCTGCCGCTCGACGAGGGCGTGCGGCGGGTCGGCGATCCGCTGACGGTCCCGCCCGAGGCCTGAGCCCGATCGGTGTCAGGGTCGGGGCGTGCCCGACCCTGGTGGTCCTCGAGCGATGCGGGCGGAGCCCCGGCGCCGGAGGCCGGGCCGGGCGGCGGCGACGTCGTCCGGGCCGCAGGGGCGTCGGGTCAGCCCCGCAGCGGCTCCAGCCACGCCTCCGGGAGGGTGCCGGCGGGCACGTTGCCGTCGTACTCGGGGAAGAGCCGCAGGGCGAGCTGTCCGGCGGGCCGGGCGGTGAGCGGGCCGTGGAGGTCCTCGAGCGTCGTCAGCAGGCGCAGGCTCGCGCCGATCTGCAGGTCGGCGGCGTTCGGGGTGCCGTCGCCGCCGAGGGTGCCGTCGGCCAGCCACGCGTCGATCCGGTCGAGGTGCGCGGGCAGATCGGCCAGGTCGGCACGGACCGATGCGTCGCCCACGCGGTTGAGTCGCTTCTCGAAGCCGACGATCGCCGGCGAGACCAGCGGCACGACCGCGGCGGGGAGCGGCAGCCGCGAGTGCTCCTGGTAGGTCGGGATCGACTGCGGGTGGCGATCGAGCGCGAACCAGAGCACCCGGCGCGGTATCGGCTGCAGCACGCGGTCACCCCACGCCTCGGCGTCGAGCACCGCGGCGCGCCGGGTCGGGTCGGCGGGGAGCAGCGGCGGGTCCGGGACCCGCTCGTCCAGCGCGCGGAGGATCGCCCGCGACCCGGTGAGTCGCCGGCCGTCGGGGAACCGGATCCCCGGCACCGTGCGACGCCCGAACAGGACCCGCTGCAGCGGCACGTGGGCTCCGGGCGGCCATTCCACGACCCGATGCGCGATCCCCTTGAGCTCCAGCGCCCGGCGGACGGTCTCGCACGGGTGCGACCCGTGGATGATGAACAGCGTCGTCGTCGCCATGGCGGCAGGATAGGAGACGCGTCCCGACCCACCCGGCCCGGCCGGCGCCCGGACGCCCGCCCGTCCGGCGCCGCGCGGCGCCTCGGAGGCATCGGAGCCGGTCCGCCGCGACGGCGTGACCGCCGTCGACGTCCCGCCCCGCGATACTCACGGGGCATGCTGCTGGTCGTCGACGTCGGCAACACCCAGACCCACTTCGGGGCGTTCCGTGGCGGCGAGCTCGTCGAGCACTGGCGGTTCGCCACCGTGCGCACGTCGACGTCGGACGAGCTGGGTGCCAAGCTCACCAACCTGCTGGCCCTGCGCGATCTGTCGTTCGATGATCTGGCGGCGTCGATCGTGTCGTCGCCGGTGCCGCAGCACGCCGACGAGTGGCGCCTGATGTCGGATCGCTACCTGGACCACGAGACGGTGATCGTCCGGCAGGGGATCAAGACCG
>JBFWKS010000131.1:0-10893 GCA_050252545.1 Solirubrobacteraceae bacterium | reverse complement strand
TCCGACCTCGTCACCGGTTCCGCGCGGCGGGAGCCTGTCTCCCGGACCGATTCCGGGGTGGGAGGGCTCACGTACCGCGAGCGGCCGTCCAAGGCGGACGGCCGACCGTCCGATGGTAGCACCGGGCGCCGACCCCGCCGCGGCGCGCCGCGGGGCCCGACGCTCGCCCAGGGGCCCGTCGACGCGAGGTCGCCAGCCGCTCAGCGGGAGGTCGCCGGCGGCCGGTAGGCGACCTCCGGGAACGGCAGGTCGGTGTGGCAGCGCATGCACATCGTGTCGCTGATCGGGAGCATCGTCCCGCAGCCCTCACAGCGCCGACGGAGCTCGTCGTCCCGGCCGGGGTAGACCATCGCGGTGATGAACCCGAAGATCGGGACGCTCATCGAGATCGCGAACCAGAGCATGAACGAGCTGCCCTTCGACGCGCCCTTCAGCCCACCGGCGACGCCCATGACGAACCAGAGCAGCAGGGCGAAGGCGAACGCGGCGTCCACGGCGTCAAGGGTAGTCCAGCGGCAGGCCGTCCGTCCGTCCGACGCCTCCCGCGCCGGACGGACGGTGCGTCAGGTCCCTCGCCGCCGCTGCTGCCGCTGGGCGCGCGGGACGTCGTCGATCGCGGTGACGGAAGTCCACCGTCGGGTGACCATGGCGCTCCTCCCTCGCTCGACGAGACGGCCGGGGACGGAAGCGCCGGGGCGCACCCGCCCTCGTGGCATATGTTACGAGCTTGGGCGCGTCGACGCAACCATCGCGCGACGCGACGATCGCCGTTGCGGCACCATTGCCGGAGGGACGTTGCACCGGCGACGGACCGTCTGGGGAAGACCGAGCAGGGGTACGACCACGTTCCGTTGGGACAGCCTTCGTGAGCCGGCGGCCGCCCGTCTGGGCGAGCCGGTGCTGGCGGGTGCTCCGGCGTCGCCGGAGCCGCGCCGCTCCCCCGGTTTCGGGGCGTGGGGTCACGCCCCGCTGACCGGCGCGCAGGTGCGGTTCATCGTGCTCACCCCCACGCGTCTGGTCGCGTTCTCCCTCGACCGGGACGTGCGCGGCGACCATCTGTACCGTCTGTTGCGCGTCGAGGTCGAGGTGCCGCGGGACGAGATCGTCGACGTCGACGTGCGGCGATCGGCGATCGCCCAGGTGCTGGAGATCGGTCTGGCCGACGGGCGCCGGTGGGAGCTTGCGGTGTCGCGTTGGCGGACCGGGCCCTGGCGGGCGATCGTCGACGGGCTCGGTGCCGATCTCCGTCGGCGTGGCGACGACCGTCAGACGGCGTAGCGCGACGGGTCAGCCCTCGGCCCGCCCCCGCGGCACCGCGGGCGGCGACCGCCGCGCCCGCACGGCCGCGACAACGGCCACCGACGCCGCCCCGACGAGCATCGCCATGAACGGGTCGAGCGGCACCCGGTAGCGGGGCGCGCCGACCAGCGGCGCGGCACTCAGGAGGATCAGGATCGGCGTCAGCCAGAGCCACCACGGGCCGAGGGTGATCCGGCGACGGATCCGCAGGACGACGGCCGCCAGGGCGCCGAGCACGACGATCCAGACGCCGGGCGCGATCATCCAGCGCCAGCCGTCGGGCACGCCCGTCTCACGCGCGCTCAGCCCGGCGACGAACGTGTGTCCCTGCCCGAGGTGGAACAGCCGCAGCCCACGCAGCACGGCCGCCTCGACGACGAACCCCGGGTTGGACCAGGCGAAGTCCAGGGCGCGCGAGCGCAACGCTCGGTCGAGCTGGGCCTCGTTCAGGTGGGGCGGGTCGAACAGGTCGCGGTAGGCGGGGACCTCGGCCGGCACCCACGAGTGGGCGAAGTGGTCCCCGCGCGTGGCCGACCCGGCGTTCCAGACCCCCGCCATCGTGTAGCCGTTGTGGGTTCCCAGCGGCAGGAACCGATCGAGCGCCTGGGCGTTGCGCACCGTCCACGGGATCAGCACGACGACGAGCGCCGCCACCGCGGCGACCGGGGCCAGCGGCCGCCGCCGTGCCGACCACAGCCCGATCGCGACCGGCAGGATCACGGACATGCCGTTGGTACGCGTGAGCGCCGCCACCCCGACGATCGCCCCCGCGAGGACCGCCAGGCGCAGGTCGGGCCGGTCGCGGTGGATGAGCGTCACCAGCAGGGCTGCCAGGACCAACGGGACGAAGAGCGTCTCGGCGACCAGGCCGCCGTTGAGCCACACCAACGACGGCAGGACGGCGGTGACCCCCGCGGCGGCGCGCGCGATCCACACGTCGCTCCACGTCCGGCGGGCGATGCCCCAGACGATCGCGACCGTGATGGTGCCGAGCAGCGCCCCGACGAGTCGCCCGGCGGCCCATCGGGTCCTCTCGTCGAGCCCGACCACCTCGTAGACGGCCGCGAGGAGTCCCGGGTACGCCGGCGCCCGGAACGCCGTCGGCGACCCCGGCACGGCGTACTGCGTCGGTGCCCAGTCGCCGAGCAGCGCGAACGTCGCCGCCAGACGGTCGTAGTCGGCCGGATCTCCCCAGGGAGCGTGATCGGGCGTGGCGAGGACGATCCCGACCCGCAGGAGCAGTGCCACCCCGAGGACCCCGACGAGCCACCGGTCGGGGCGCCACCCGCGCAGCCGCGCAGGCGCCGGGGCCGTCCGCACGCCCGCCGTCTCGTCGCCGTCCCCCGCCCCGCCGCGCCCGTCGCCCGGCGCACCCACGACTACAGCCCGAGGATCTCGCGGGCGAGCTTGGTCACGGCTCCGGCGTCGGCACGGCCGCGGGTCTGCTTCATCACCGCGCCGACGATGACGCCGATCGGCTTCATGTTGCCGCCACGGAGCTTCTCGACGACGTCGGGGTTGGCGTCGAGCGCGGCCTGGACGATCGGGCGGAGCTCGTCGCCGCCGCCGATCGCGGCCAAGCCGTCCCGCTCGACGATCGCCTGCGGCTCGCCACCCTCGGCCACCAGCGCGGCGAGGACCTGGGTCCCGGCCTTGCGGGTGATCGTCTTGGCCTGGACGAGGCCCACGAGCGTCGCCAGGGCCGGCGGCGTCACCTTCGAGTGGTGCGGATCTCCGTCGCCCGTCGCGTCGGCCGGAGCATCGTCGCCGTCGGCCAGGAGTCGGACGAGGTCGTTGCCGATCCAGTTGGCGATCTGTCGACGCGTCTCGGCCGGGTCGCCGGGGGCCTGTGCCGCCCCGACGACCCCGTCCGGTGCCTCCTCGCCGTCGGGCGTGGCGCCCGCGGCGGCGATGGCCGCCTCGTAGTAGTCGCCGAGCTCGCGCCGGAACGCCAGCAGACGCGCCGACTCGTCGTTCAGCCCGTGGACGCCGACGTAGCGGGCCTCGCGGTCCAGCGGCAGCTCCGGGATCGCCGCGCGGGCGAGGTCGAAGAGCTCCGTCGGGACCGCGACCGGCGGCAGGTCCGGCTCGGGGAAGTAGCGGTAGTCGTGCGACCCCTCCTTGGAGCGCAGCGACGTGATCGATCCCGACCGTGGGTCGAAGTGCAGGGTCTCCTGCTCGACCCGTCCGCCGTCCTCGAGGATCCGGGTCTGGCGGGCGACCTCGGCGTTGATGCCCTGCTCGATGAACCGGAACGAGTTCATGTTCTTCAGCTCGGTCTTCGTGCCGAGGGTCGTCACGCCGACCGGGCGGATCGAGATGTTGGCGTCGCAGCGCAGCGACCCCTCCTCCATGTTCACGTCGCTGACGCCGAGCTGGCGGAGCGTCTCGCGCAGCAGCCGCAGCCACGACGACGCCTGCTCCGCCGAGTGGATGTCCGGCCGGGTGACGATCTCGGCCAGGGGCGTGCCGCCGCGGTTGTAGTCCACCACCGACGCGGTCGACCCGCCGATCCGGCCGCTCTCCCCCAGGTGCGTGAGCTTGGCGGCGTCCTCCTCCAGGTGGACGCGCTCCAGGCGCACATCGCCGAGCGATCCGCCGCTCACCAGCGGCCGGTCGAACTGGCTGATCTGGTAGCCCTTGGGCAGGTCGGGGTAGAAGTAGCTCTTGCGGTGGAAGACGAGCCGGTCGTCGAGCTCGCCGCCCAGCGCCATCCCGATCATGAGGCCCAACCGGACCGCCTCGCGGTTGATCGTCGGGAGCGTGCCGGGCATGCCGAGGCAGACCGGGCAGGTGTGCACGTTGGGCGGGTCACCGAACGACAGCTCACAGCCACAGAACATCTTCGTGCGGGTGCCGAGCTGGACGTGGATCTCCAGGCCGATGACCGGCTCGTAGGCGACGCTCATGCGACACCTCCCCGGCTCGCGGTCGCACCGTCGCCGACGCTGCCACTCCGATCGCCGGCCCGCCGGCGCGGCGGCGTGCCGTCGAACCCGATCGCCCGCTCCAACGCGTGGGCGGCGTCGAGGATCCGCGGCTCGCTGAACGCGGGACCGGAGAGCTGCAATCCGACGGGCAGTCCGTCGGACAGGCCACTCGGGATCGAGATCGCGGGAACGCCGGCGAGCGATCCCGGCAGCGTCATGACGTCGGCGCGGTACATCGCCCACGGGTCGTCGGTGCGCTCCCCCAGTCCCCACGCGACGGTCGGGCTCGTCGGCGTGGCGATGAGGTCGACCTGCTCGTGTGCCGCGGCGAAGTCCTCGACGACCTTCGTGCGGACCTGCTGCGCCCGGCCGTAGTAGGCGTCGTAGTAGCCGGCCGACAGGGCGAACGTGCCGAGCATGATCCGGCGCTTGACCTCGGGACCGAACCCGTCGTGGCGGGTGCGGGTGTAGAGCGAGACCAGGTCGTCGGCGCCGGGGGTGCGGTTGCCGTAGCGGACGCCGTCGAAGCGCGCGAGGTTGGACGACGCCTCGGCCGGGGCGATGACGTAGTACGCGGCCAGGGCGTGGCGGGCGTGTGGCAGGCCGATCTCGACGATCGTGGCTCCGAGCCCCTCGGCCGTCTTCAGCGCCGCGTCGAACGACGCGCGGACGCCCGGGTCGATCCCCTCGTCGAGCAGGTCGACCGGCACCCCGATCCGGACGCCGTCGAGCCGCTCGGCGGTCGGCAGACCGAGCGCGTCGCCCCGCCAGCCGATCGACGTCGCGTCGCGGGGATCCGCCGCACCGGTGATGTGCGCGAGCACGAGGGCCGCGTCGCGGACGTCACGGGCGAGGACGCCGGCCTGGTCGAGCGACGAGGCGAACGCGATCATCCCGAACCGGGAGACGCTGCCGTACGTGGGCTTGAGCCCGACGACGCCGCAGAGCGCGGCCGGCTGGCGGACGGAGCCGCCGGTGTCGGTGCCCAGCGCGACCGGGGCGAGGCCGGC
The DNA here is from genome assembly GCA_050252545.1 of Solirubrobacteraceae bacterium. GTDB lineage: Bacteria > Actinomycetota > Thermoleophilia > Solirubrobacterales > Solirubrobacteraceae > Patulibacter. The sequence continues at coordinate 5,654 of JBFWKS010000131.1, read as the reverse complement.
GGCGACGGCCGCGGCCGAACCGCCCGACGATCCGCCCGGGACCCGGGTCCGATCCCACGGGTTGCTGACCGGGCCGAACGCCGAGTTCTCGTTCGACGAGCCCATCGCGAACTCGTCCTGGTTCGTCTTGCCGAGGACCGTCGCGCCGCCGGCCTGCAGCCGGGCGACCGCGGTCGCGGTGTGCGGCGGGATGTACCCGCGCAGCAGCTCGGAGCAGGACGCGGTCGGCACGCCGGCGACGGCGAAGAGGTCCTTGACCGCGACCGGCAGGCCGGCGATGCCCAGTGCCGGGTCGGCGGGACCGTCGAAGCCGGGCCGGTCGCTCCCGACGGGGACCGCGCGGGCACCGTCGACGACCGGCGTGGCGGTGGCGGCGGGGTCGTCGGCGAGCCAGGTGAAGCTGTTGGTGTCGTCGGCGGCGGCGCGCTCGCGGTAGGCGGAGAAGAGCGTCGTGGCGTCGAGATCGCCCGCGCGGAGCGCGGCCGCCGCGTCGACGGCGGAGAGGAGCGTCGGATCGGTCATGGAGATCAGGCCTGCGGGCTCGGGACGCGGAAGCCGTCTTCGGAAGCGTCGGGCGCCTGGTCGAGCGCCGCGTCGCGCGTGAGCGAGACGTGCGGCTCGTCGGCGCGCAGGCCGGTGGTCACCGACAGCACGTCGGTCGTCGGGGCGACCCCGTCGAGGTCGAGCTCGGCGATGGTCTCGATGTGCCCGAGCACCGCCGAGAGCTCGCGCGCCATCGGCTCGACCTCGTCGTCGTGGAGCTCCAGGCGGGCGAGCGCCGCGACGTGCCGGACGGTGTCCCGATCGATCATGCGACGGCCGATGCTAGATGATCGCCCCGCCGGAGGATCGTGGCCGGGGGCGGGTACGTCGATCCGTCGCCGTCGCCCGGCGCCGACCGCCGATGCGGGGGGGGCGATGCGGCCCGGCGGGGATCGTGGTCGCGACCGCTACGCGGGCCCGTCGGCGGCACCGGGCGCCGGACGCGGATCGAGGCGGCGGTGGGCACCGGTCGCGCGTTCGCGTCGCACGTCGGCCACGACGAGCAGCAGGCCGACCACCACGACGGCCAGTCCGACGATCCCGATCCAGGCCCCACCGGCGATACCGAGGTCGAGATCCTCGACGCGCTGGGCGGGCTCGACGAGGATCGTCGCGTCGCTGGTCGGCCGTGCGGCCAGCACGCGGACGACCGTCGTCACGAGGACGATGCCGGCGAGGACGGTGGCCCCGGCGATGTAGCGCGGGTCGAGCCGGCGGCCGGGGCCGCGCAGCGCGGCCACGACCGTCAACAGGGCACCCCAGGCGGCGACGACGAGCAGGCCGAACCACGGCTGCCCGAGCGCCGTGATCGACAGCGACGTGCCCGGGACCGGGGTGCTGTCCTCCAGGCCACGGGCGCGGGTGAGGATCGCGCACGTCTCCGCGCTCAGCGGGCCCTCGTCGGCGCGGACGGCGGCCTGGCACACGTCGACCCGATCGAGGCTGAACCAGTCGGGGAGCGCGCTGACGACGAGCACCACGAGGCCCAGCAGAGCGACGATCTCGCCGATCCCCAGTGGGCCGATCCGGAGGTTGCGCATCTCCCGAACCGCCCGGTCAGCGCGACTGCTCGATCTGGATGCGGGCCGCCCGGACGGTGTTCGCCAACAGCTCGGCGATCGTCATCGGGCCGACCCCGCCGGGCACCGGCGTGATCGCCCCCGCGGTGTCGAGCACCGCGTCGAGGTCGACATCGCCGACGAGCGTCGAGCCTGCCGCGGTGGTCTCCCCCTCGGGCAGCCGGTTGATGCCGACGTCGATCACCGTCGCGCCGGGCTTGACCCACTCGGCACCGACCATCCGCGGCCGCCCGACGGCGGCGACGAGCACGTCGGCGCGGCGCGCGACGGCGGCCAGGTCGCGGGTGCGGGAGTGGGCGATGGTCACGGTGGCGTTGCGCTGCAGCAGCAGCTGCGCCATCGGCTTGCCGAAGAGGTTGGAGCGGCCGATGACGACCGCCTCGGCACCCTCGAGCGTCGTGCCGGACTCGTCGAGCAGGCGGATGACCCCGGCCGGGGTGCAGGGCCGCAGACCGGGCAGGCCGAGGGCGAGCCGCCCGGCCGACGCGACGGTCAGGCCGTCGACGTCCTTCTCGGGCAGGATCCGGTTGGTGATCTCGACCCCGTCGAGGTGACCGGGGACCGGCAGCTGGCAGAGGATCCCGCTGACCTGCTCGTCCGCGTTGAGCCGGTCGACGAGGTCGAGGACCTCCTCGCGCGTGGCGTCGGCGTCCAGGCGGTGGTCGAACCCCCGGATGCCGACCTCGGCGCACGCGCGCTGCTTGCCGCCGACGTACACGGCGCTCGCTGCATCCTCGCCGACGAGGATCGTGGCGAGACCCGGCGGGCGCTCGTGCTCGGTGACGAACGCCCTGACGTCGTCCGCGACTTCGCCGCGGACCCGGGCCGCGATCTGCTTGCCGTCGATGAGCGTGGCGGGCACGTCCGGCAGGCTAGTCGCTGGAGCGGTCAGTCGACCGGCTCGAGCCGCGCGAACCCGGCGATCAGGCGGCGCTCGCCGTGATCGTCGAACCGCACGACGATCACGTCGTCGCGAACGACGACGACGTCGCCCTCCCCGAACTTGCCGTGACGCACGCGCTGGCCGACATGCACGCTCACCGGCGCGTCGTCCGGCTCGCGGCGGCCCGGGCCGCCGATCTCGCTCCCACGGCGCAGGCCGGCGTCGGCGAGCGACCGCATCCCATCCCGCGGGGCGCTGTTCCGACCGACCGACCCGAACGCGGGCCGGGCGCGCAGCGTCGGGATCGGGGCGTGCGCGGAGGTCGCCTCGGACGAGAGGTCGTCGAGGACCTCGGCCGGCAGCTCGCGGAGGAACCGGCTGGGGACCTGCGGCTGCGGCGGGCCGAACAGCGCCCGCCGGCGCGACCAGGTGAGCGCGAGGTGACGCCGGGCCCGGGTGACGCCGACGTAGGCCAGGCGCCGCTCCTCGTCGAGCTCGCCGGCGTCGATCGCCCGCGAGTGCGGGAAGACGCCGTCCTCGCAGCCGATGAGGAAGACGGCGTCGTACTCCAGGCCCTTTGCGTTGTGCAGGGTCATGAGCGTCACCTGACCGTCCGGCGCGTCCGTCCGGCGATCGCTGTCGCTGACGAGCGCCACCTGTTGCAGGAACCGGTCGAGCGGGCCGACGCCGTCGGCGCCGGTGTCGCCGTCGTCCTCCTCGTCGAACTCCTCCGCGTAGGCGACGAGCTGGTCGAGGTTCTCCAGCCGTCCCTCGTCCTGCGGGTCGACCGACGCCTGCAACTCGGCGCGGTACCCGCTGTGGCGGAGCACGTCGGACAGCAGGTCGGCCACCGTCGGGTCGGTGTCGAGCGACTCGCGCATGCGGTCGACCTGCTCGGCGAACGTCGACACGGCGCGGATCGCGGCGGTCCGCAGTCCGGCGCCGGCCGGGTCGGCGATCACCTGCAGCGGCGTGGTCCGGGTCGCGTCCGCGTGGGCGAGCAGGCGTCCGACGGTCGTGTCACCGATCCCCCGCCGCGGACGGTTGACGATCCGGGCGAAGGCGACCGTGTCGGCCGGGTTGTGCAGCCATTGGACGTACGCCATCGCGTCCTTGACCTCGGCCCGGTCGAAGAACCGCACCCCGCCGATCACCTGGTAGTCGAGCTCGGCCTGGGTCAGCGCGGTCTCGATCGCGCGAGACAGCGCGTTGGTGCGGTAGAGCACCGCGATCTGACCCAGCGACGTGCCGCCACCCGCGAGCCGCTCGATCTCCGACACGACCCACCGGGCCTCGGTGTGGTCGTCCGGCAGGGCCCGGATCCGCACCTCGTCGCCCGCGCCGGCGTCGGTCCACAGCGTCTTGGGGCGCTGATCGACGTTGTGGGCGATCAGGCCGTTGGCGGCGCTCAGGATGTTCTGCGTGGAGCGGTAGTTCTGCTCCAGGCGGATGACCTCGGCGTCGGGGAAGTCGTCCTCGAAGTCGAGGATGTTGCGGATGTCCGCCGAGCGGAACCCGTAGATCGACTGGGCGTCGTCGCCGACGACCATGAGGTTGCGGTGCCCGGGCTCCTCGCCCGCCAACGGGCCCAGGTCGTCGCCGTCCCCCCCGGTGTGGGTCGGGTCGTCCATGCAGAGCAGCTGCAGCAGCCGGTACTGGGCGGGGTTGGTGTCCTGGTACTCGTCGACGAGGACGTGCTTGAACGCCGCGCGGTAGCGACGGCGGACCTCGGGGAACCGCTCCAGCAGGTCGACGACGCGCCCGAGCAGGTCGTCGAAGTCCATCGCGTTGTTGCGCACCAGCGCGTCCTGGTAGGCGCGGTAGGCCGCGACGACGGTCTGGTCGTAGGGCCCGTGCGCGAGCCGCTCGGCGTCGTCGACCGACCGCAACCGGTTCTTGTGATCGGAGATCCGGTTGTGGACGGCATTGGGGGTGAAGCGCTTGGTGTCGGCGTTCTCGGCCTCCAGACAGCGCTTGAGCAACCGGCGCGCGTCGTCGGCGTCGTAGATCGTGAACTGGCGGCTGTAGCCCAGCCGCTCGGCCTCCACCCGCAGGATTCGCACGCAGGCGCTGTGGAAGGTCGACACCCACAGACCGCGGACCGATCGTCCCAGCAGCCCGGCGACCCGCTCGCGCAGCTCGGCGGCGGCCTTGTTCGTGAACGTCACCGCGAGGATCTCGCCCAGGCCGGCCTGTCCGGTCCGCACGAGCCAGGCCACGCGGTGCGTCAGGACCCGGGTCTTGCCCGACCCGGCCCCGGCGAGGACGAGCAGCGGACCGCCGCCATGGACGACGGCTTGTCGCTGGGGCTCGTTCAGGCCCTCGAGGAGCTCTTCGGCGTAGGCGTCGACGGGGGCCACCCTTCGAGGATAGGGACGGCCGCGGCGGGGCCGTCGCCACCGCCCGTGCGCCGGCCGGGACAGGTCCCGACCGCCCGCGTGGCCCTCCCTCGCCGGGTAGCGTGGACGACGATGGCACTGCCCGACGACGTCCGTGCCCACGCCGCGGTGGTCGCCGCCGGGGCGCGGCGGGTGCGGATCGACGCGGAGGCGCTGGAGCGGCTCGACGTCGACGCCGCCCGCGACGACCCGGCGCCCGACCCCCGGCATCTGCGGACCGACGACCGCGAGGTCCTGGCCGCGTACGTCCTGACGCTCAACGCGATCAACTTCGGGTCCGGCTGGTTCCCGACGCTGCGCAAGCGCCCGGAGTCCAGCGGATACTGGACGGTGGCCTGGGCGCTGACCGACCGGTTCCACGCCCACGGGCCGTGGTCGCCCGCGGAGCTGCGCGCGATGACGGCCCGCGAGCTCGCAACCGTGCTCGACCAGCCGGTGGGCCACCAGCTCATGGCCCTGTACGCGGACGCGCTGCGGGCGTTGGGCCGCTGGCTCGGCGAGTGGACGCCGATCGCCGTGATCGACGCCGCCGGCGGGTCGGCGGTACGGCTGGCCGAGGGCGTCGCCCGCATGCCGTTCTACCGCGACCGCGGCCTGTACAAGCGGGCCCAGATCCTCGGTGCCGACGTCGCCGGGTTCGGCCTGGCCGCGATCCACGATCTCGACCGGCTGACGATGTTCGCCGACAACCTCGTCCCCCACGTGCTCCGCGGTGCCGGCGTGCTGCGCTACGACGACGATCTCGCCGCC
>JBFWKS010000130.1:0-10913 GCA_050252545.1 Solirubrobacteraceae bacterium | reverse complement strand
TGCGGCCGCCGGGACGGCGTCGCTGACGATCGTCGACAACCGGACCGGGAGGTCCTACGAGGTGCCCGTCTCGGACGGCACCGTCCGGGCGATGGACCTGCGTCAGATCAAGGTCGATGACGAGGACTTCGGCCTCATGACGTACGACCCGGCGTATACGAACACCGCGTCCTGTCGATCGTCCATCACGTACATCGACGGCGACAAGGGCATCCTCGAGTACCGCGGCTACCCGATCGAGCAGCTCGCCGAGCAGGCGTCGTTCCTCGAGGTCGCGTACCTGCTGATCTTCGGTGAGCTGCCGACCACGGCCGAGCTCGACGAGTGGACGCACGCGATCACGACGCACACGTTCGTGCACGAGAACGTCAAGAGCTTCGTGGAGGGCTTCCGCTACGACGCCCACCCGATGGGGATGCTCGAGGCAGCCGTCGGCGCGCTGTCGACGTTCTACCCCGAGGCCAAGGACATCCACGACGAGCAGACCCGGTACGAGCAGATCGTCCGGCTCATCGCCAAGATGCCGACGCTCGCCGCGTTCGCCTACCGGCACGCCAAGGGCATGCCGTACGTGTACCCGGACAACGACCTGAACTACGCCGAGAACTTCCTCGGCATGCTGTTCAAGATCGCCGAGCTCAAGTACCAGGCCGATCCGCGGATCGCCAAGGCGCTCGACGTGCTGCTGATCCTCCACGCCGACCACGAGCAGAACTGCTCGACGTCGGCGGTGCGCTCGGTCGGCTCGTCGCAGGTCGATCCGTACTCGGCGATCTCCGCCGGCGTGGCGGCGCTCTACGGCCCGCTGCACGGTGGAGCCAACCAGAGCGTGCTGGAGATGCTCCAGCGGATCGGATCGGTCGAGAACGTCCCCGCGTTCATCGACGGCGTCAAGGCCGGCGACGAGCGGCTGATGGGCTTCGGCCACCGGGTCTACAAGAACTTCGACCCGCGGGCCAAGATCATCAAGAAGGCCGTCGACGACGTCTTCGAGGCGACCGGCACGACGAACCCGTTGCTGGCCGTCGCCACCGAGCTGGAGCGGATCGCGCTGGAGGACGACTACTTCGTCAGCCGCAAGCTCTACCCGAACGTCGACTTCTACTCCGGCCTGATCTACGAGGCCCTGGGCCTGCCGGTCGAGATGTTCACCGTCCTGTTCGCCATCGGCCGCACGCCGGGCTGGGTCGCCCAGTGGCTCGAGATGGTGCAGGACAAGGAGCAGAAGATCGCCCGCCCGCGGCAGATCTACACCGGCGAGCGTAGCCGCGACTACGTGCCGATCGACCAGCGCGGCTGAGCCGCCCACGCGACCCGTGGCGGGTTCTCGCCGGGCCCCTGAGGCAACGCGCCCGCGTAGGCCCCGCAACCCGCAGCCCGTGGCGGGTTTCCCCCAACCCGCGGGGCAAACCCGCCACGGAACGCCGAGCCGACCGGACGCCCACGCGCCACGGAACGCCAAGCCGCCAGGACGCCCCAACGCGCCAGATGGTGTGCCCAACGCCACACGGGCCCTGTGACGACACCCACCGTCGGCGGCCCCATCCGCTGTCAACGTCGTTGGTGTGCTGATTCCCCTGCACGACGGACGCCGTGTCCTGCTCCGCGACATCTCGCCGGAGGACGCGCCCCTGCTCGCCCGCGCCCACTCCACCGTGACGGCGGAGTCGCTCCGCAGCCGGTTCCTGTCGCCCAAGCCGAGCCTGTCCAGCGGTGAGCTGCACTACCTGACGCACGTCGACCGGATCGATCACGTGGCGCTCGTCGCGGTCGAGCCCGACCGGCCCGAGGTGATCGTCGCCGTCGGCCGCTGGATCCGGGACCGAGGGCGCCCCGACGCCGCCGAGGCCGCATTCATCGTGTCGGACGAGTACCAGGGCGTCGGCCTGGGCAGCGCGCTGGCGATCGGTCTGGCCGATCGTGCGGTCGGTCGCGGGGTGCGGGTCCTGACCGGCTCGATGTACAGCGACAACCGCGGGTCGGTGGCGCTGTTCGCCCGGATGGGTGGCGAGCTGCAGGTGGTCAACGAGGGCATCACCAACGAGGTCCGCACGACGGTGCCGCCGGCGACCGATCGCCTGCAACGACTCGTCGCGGCCCGCAGGCTGCGCGGCCTGCAGCCGGCCCGCCGCCCGATGCCGCTAGGCGTCCGCGCCCGCCCCGGCCGCCGGAAGCCACAGCCGAAGATCGGCCCCGTGGCGGCGTAGCCACCCAGCCGGTTCGCGCCACCCGGGGTGCACCTCGTCGAGGAGTGCCCAGAACGTCGGTCGGTGGTGCTGGTGGACCAGGTGGCATGCCTCGTGCCACACGACGTACTCCAGGCAGCCCTCCGGTGCGAGCAGCAACCGCCACGACACGCTGACCGTCCCGGTCGCCGAGCAGCTGCCCCAGCGGCTGCGCGTGTCGGTGATCCGCAGCCGTCCAACCGGCCGGCCGACCGTCGCGGCGGCATCCGCCAGCAGCGGCGCCACCGTCTCGCGCGCCCGGGCCCGGAACCACGCCCGCAGCACCCGGTCGCGCTCGGTGGCGTCCTCGGGCACGAGCAGCTCGTCACCGACGCGGACCACGCGTCGGCGGCCGGGCTCCGGCGTCGGCCGCAGCATGCGTCCGCGGTAGGGCAGCCCGGCATCTGACCGCACGCTCCGGCGTCGCGCCTCCCACTCCTCGACCCGCGGCGCGATCCACGCCTCCAGTTCGACGACCGCCCGTCGCGCGTCGGCACGCGTCGCGCGCGATGGGATCGTGACCGTCAGCCCGTGGTCGACGTCGACCCGGACGGTGATCCGGCGCGCGCGGGCGTGCCGGCGCAGCAGGAACGGCCGCGCGGCCAGGGCCGCGCCTCCGTCGCCCGCGGTCGGCGCGGTGGTACCCGGCCCGGCGGGCCGGTCACCGGCCGCTCCGGCGTCCGGAGCGGCCGGCTCCCCCCTCACGACGGCTTCGACGTCCCGTCCGCGTCGGTGTCCGCGTCCCGTGCGTCGGGCTTGCGGTCGGCGACCTTGTCGACGGCGCCCTTGAGCTTGTCGGCACCGCCGCGGAGCTTGTCGCCGTGCTTGCCGCCCGTCTTGTCGTCGACGGCCTTCACGGCCTTGTCGATCGTCGAGTCGATCTTCTCGTTCTGCTCGCCGGCGACGGTTCGTGCCTTCTTCGCCAGATTCTTCAGGTTGAACGCCATGGTGTGCTCCTGGGGACGGTGTCGGTCCGGGACGGGCCCGCGGATCCGTGCCGTCAGGGTATCCGGCGCCCACGCCCGATCGTGAACGTGGCGCGAGACCGAGGCCGGCCTCCGGTGGCGGACGACCCGGCGACGGGTGACCGCGGCGCCGTCGCGGAGGCGACGGCGACCGTGGTCAGCCCGCGACGACCTCGCCGACGGGCGTCCCGTCCGCACGCTCCCACGGGCGGTGCAGGCGCAGCGTCGACAGGATCGCGCGCGTCGCCGGGCTGCGGTTCATCGTGTAGAAGTGGATCCCAGGCGCGCCGCCCGCCAACAGCTCGGAGCACTGCAGCGCGGCGAAGCTGACGCCCAGATCGGCAAGGGCATCGGGATCCTCGGCGCGCAGCTCCAGCTCTCGCAGGTAGTCGTCGGGGATCGTTGCCGTCTGCCCCACGAACCCGCGGACCTGCCCGATGGTCGTGATCGGGAGGATCCCCGGGATCACGGGCACGTCGACGCCGGCGTCCAGCAGCCGGGCGAGGAGCTCGAAGTAGCGGCGATTGTCGAAGAACAGCTGCGTGATGAGGAACCGGGCGCCGGCGGCGACCTTGGCCTTGGCGGCCGCGACGTCGGACTCGATGTCGGCCGAGTCCGGGTGGACCTCGGGGTAGGTCGCCCCGGCGACGCAGAAGTCGTAGTCCTCGGCGATGAGCGTCGCCAGCTCGGTGGAGGACGCCAGGCCGCCCTCGACGGGCGTGAAGGCCCCGGTCCCGGGCGGCGGGTCGCCGCGCAGCGCCAGGACGTTGTCGATGCCGACATCGCGCATCTGGTCGAGCACCGCCCGCAGCTCGTCGACGGTGGCGCCGACGCAGGTGAAGTGCGCCATCGCCTCCAGATCGTGCTCCTCGCGGAGCGTCTTGATGACGTTGAGCGTCCGGTCGCGGGTACTGCCACCGGCCCCATAGGTCACCGACACGAAGGTCGGGGCGAGGTTGCGAAGGGTCGCCAACGCTTCGTGGAGCTTCGCTTCGGCCTCGTCGGTCTTCGGCGGGAAGAACTCGAAGGAGAAGGACGGCTCCGTCGCCGATCGGATGATCTCGTCGATGCGCATCCCCACGGATGGTATGGACTTCGGCCGGTCCCGGGCCCCGCGGCGATCCGGCACGGTGGGTCCGGCCGCCCACCTGCCGCCCGGATCGGGGCGCCGGGACGCCCGATCGCCGTCGGGTGGCTCAGGTCAGGGCGAAGCGGTCCGGGTCGGTACCGATCTGGCGCACCCGACCGGTGACCTCGAGGTGCCGCAGGAAGCACAACACCTCGGCCAGCAACCACGACGCGTTGAGGATCTGGATGTCGGTCTCCATCACGTAGGAGACCATCTCGTACGGGGTGCGTCCCTCGTCGGACGCGCCCTCGACCGCACCGTCGATCGCCCGCAGGCAACGTTCGGAGCGCTCGGCGATGAGGGCGCGGTTGGCGCGGATGTGACCGTCGACGTCGGTGAACGTCCGCCCGTGGCCCGACAGGACCAGGCGGGCGTCGAGGGCCTCGATCCGATCCAGCGACGCGAGGAACTCCCCCACCGGATCGTCGGTGTAGCCGTAGTCGAAGTACAGCGACACGCGGCCCAGCAGGTGGTCGCCCGACACGAGCATGCGCCGGTCGGCGTTGTACAGGCACACGTGCGACGGGGCGTGCCCCGGGGTCTCGACCGTCACGAACGGGCCCAGGTCGGTGTCGATGACGGTGCCGTCGACCAGGTCGTGGTCGGGCGAGAAGGCGCCCGCGATCCCCAGGTCGTCGTGGCGCAGCGCCTTCGACGCCTCGCGTACCGGGTCCTCGGGCACGCCGCACTGCAGCGCCACCTCCATCCGGCGGGCCCAGTACCCGTCGGGGTCGGTCAGCCACTTGGTCAGGTGGTCGTGGGCGGGATGGCCCCACACCGGCGCCCCGGTCCGCAGCACGATCGGCGTCGTCTGTCCGCAGTGGTCGACGTGCGCGTGGGTGATGACGATCTGCCGCACGAGCTCGGGTCGCAGGTGGACCATGTCCATCGCCCGCTCCAGGTGCGCCATCGACCCTGGCTGATGCATGCCGGTGTCGAACAGCACGATCCCGTCGCCGGCGGCGACGGCCCAGGCGTTGCAGTGCGGCACTCCCGGCCACGGCAGCGGCAGCCGGAGCCGCCAGACGCCGGGCAGGACGCGCTCCCCACGACCGAGCTCGCGGGTGGTCCGGCGGGACTTCATCGCCACGGCTCCGGGCACGTCCGGGCGGGGACGCGGGGGCAGGTCGAGGCGCGGCCGGTCACCCCAGGAACCCTACCCGCCGTCCCGGGTCCCGACCTCGGTCGAACGGGTGACGGACCATCTAGACTCGCCGGGCGACCTCTCCGGGTTGCCGTCCCCATGGCCAAGAAGCGCAGGAAGTCCGACCTCCCCAAGCTGCCGACCGTGTCGTCCACGTCGGAGGATGGATCGATGGCGGTCGAGCTGCGTTGCTCCCTGACCCCCCGCACCCGGACGCTCTATGCGGAGACGTTCGCCGGTCGGCTCGGACAGGCGTCGAGCACCCGCGACGACGCGTGGCACCGTGCGGTCGAGTTCCTCTTCGAGCGGCTCGTCGACGAGTGGACGATCAACGGGGTCGCCACGCGCGGCGACAAGGCGCTCCTGCAGCGGTTCCGCGTGGCCGGACCGGACGAGCGCGCGTGGCTGCGGACCGTGCTGCGCGACCACCTCGCCGAGTGGTTCCCGGAGATGCAGGCTCCGTGATCGACGACGAGGAGGACGACGTGCCCAGCGTCGAGGAGGACCACGACACGATCGCCGACGTCCTGGACGCGGCGGCGATGGCCGATCTGTTGGTCGGCTATTGCCTGGAGCCCGAGCCCGGCGACCAGGTCGTGGTGCGGTCCACCGATCTGGCCGCGCCGCTGCTCGTCGAGGTCCAGCGGGCGCTGTTGCAGCGCGATGCGTGGCCGCTGCTGCACGTCGAGCTGCCCGGCCAGCTGGAGGGCTTCTACCGCCACGCCGGCGACCGCCACCTGGATGGCGTGCCGCCGATCCAGCTGGAGGAGGCCCGCCAGGCCGACGCCACCCTCTCGATCCAGGCCCCGGACGACACCGCGGCACTGGCAGAGATCGATCCGACCCGCATCGCGCGTGCGGCGCGCGGCCGCGCGCCCGCACGCGAGTTGACGTTGTCGCGGCGGTGGGCCACGACGTTGTGGCCGACCCGCGCCCTTGCCGAGCAGGCCGGGATGGAGCTGGAGGACCTGGCCGCGTTCGTGCGGCGCGCGACGTTCCTGGACCGGCCCGACCCGATCCGGGCGTGGCGTGGGCTGCGCGACTTCCAGGCCCGGCTGATCGAGCGGCTGGAGCCGGCGGAGGAGCTGCGGATCGTGGCGCCGGGCACCGATCTGCGGCTGCGCGTCGCCGGTCGGGAGTGGGCCAACAGCGACGGTCGGCGCAACATGCCGTCCGGTGAGGTCTTCACCGGACCGCACGAGGCGAGTGCCGAGGGCACCATCCGGTTCACGGTGCCGTCCTCCCCCGCGGGCGTGAGGGTCTCGGGCGTGGAGCTGACGTTCCGCGACGGCGAGGTTGTCGCGCACGCCGCCGACGAGGGCGGCGAGTACCTGGAGCGCGCGTTGGCCACCGACGACGGCGCCCGCCGACTGGGCGAGGTCGGCATCGGCACGAACTTCGGCATCGACCGCGCGATCGGCGTGATCCTCTTCGACGAGAAGATCGGTGGCACCGTCCACACCGCCCTGGGCCGCTCCTACCCCGAGACCGGCGGCACGAACCTGTCCGCCCTGCACTGGGACCTGATCTGCGACCTGCGCGCCGGCGGCCGACTCGAGGTCGACGGCGAGGTCCTGCAGCAGGACGGGCGGTTCGTCGGGTTGTAGGACTCGCTCGTCCCTACCGCGGCGCCCGCGGCCCCGTGCCCACGACGGAGACCGAGCCGGTCACGTGGATGTGGCCGCGGTCGCCGGGGGCCCAGGGCGGAAAGCCCGGTCCGCGGTGACGCACCCGCCGGCCGTCGGCGAGCTCGACGGTGACGAGCTGGTCGCGGCCGTAGTACTCGCGTGCGACGACGACCACCGGACGCCCGTCGCCGGTCTCGTCGTCGGTCGTCAACGCCACGTCCTCGGGACGCAGGGCCACCTCGACCGCGCCGCGGTGCACGCCCGGATCGGCCACGGTGCCCAGTGGCGTCTCGATCCGGCCGCCGTCGGCGACACCGGGAAGGACGTCGACCGTGCCGACGAACTCGGCCGCCCAGCGGGTCGCCGGGCGTCGGTAGATCGCCTCGGGCGTGCCGACCTGCTCGACCGTTCCCGAGCGCATCAGCACGACGTGATCGGCCAGGCTCAACGCCTCGTCCTGGTCGTGGGTCACGAGCACGGCGCTCGTTCCCGCCGCGGCCAGGACGTCGCGCATGTCGCGGCGCAGCTGCCCGCGCAGGCGTGCGTCGAGGTTGGAGAACGGCTCGTCCAGCAGCACGACGTCGGGTCGTGGAGCCAGAGCGCGGGCCAGCGCCACCCGCTGCTGCTGGCCGCCGGACAGCTCGTGCGGACGTCGCGCCCCCAGGTCGCCGAGTCCGACGAGGTCCAGCAGCTCGGCCACGCGGGCGCGGTCCGGACGGCGACCCAGGCCGTAGGCGACGTTCGCCGCGACGTCGAGGTGCGGGAAGAGCGCATAGTCCTGGAACACCATCCCGATCCGCCGCCGGTCCGGCCCCACGAACGTGCGGTCGTCGGCCACGACCCGGTCGGCGACTCGCACCGTGCCGGCGTCCGGCCGCTCGAACCCGGCGACCAGGCGCAGGAGCGTCGTCTTGCCGCAGCCACTCGGTCCGAGGACCGCGGTGAGCGCACCCCGCGGCGCCTCCAGGTCGACGCCCGCCACCGCCGGGACCCCGTCGAACGCCTTGTGCAGCCCGACGCAGCTGATCGCCGGGGTCGACGGCGCGCCGCCGGTACCCGGATCGTCGGTGCCCGGCAAGGCGACCGGATCGGCCGTGCCGCTCACCGGTCGCGCTCCATGAGCAACGCCAGCGGTGGTGCGGAGATCGCCAGCAGCACGAGGGCCGGCACCGCCGCCCGCTCGAACACCGACAGGTTCGTCTGCTGCCAGAGCACAGTGGCCAGTGTGTCGAACTCCGTCGGGGCGAGCAGGACCATTGCGGGAAGCTCCTTGATCGCGGTGAGGAACACGAGCGCCAGACCGGCGAGGATGCCGGGGCGGGCCAGCGGCAGCAGCACCGTCCGGGCGACCGACAGCCGCGAGCGCCCCAGGCCCTGCGCGGCCTCCTCGAGGTGCGGCGGGATCTGCAGCAGCGTCGCCCGCAGCACCCCGAGCGCCAGCGGCACGTACAGCAGGACCAACGCGAAGATCGCCATGCCGAGGGTCTGGTAGGCCCACGGGACCACGCGCACCCCCAGGTACACCAGCGCCAGCGCGACGACGATGTGGGGCAGCGCGTAGCCGCCGTGGTGCGCGGCCTCGACGACGCGCACCACCCGCCGGCCGCGGTGACGGGCACCGAGCCACGCCGCGGGCGCGGTGACGACGACCGCGATGATCGCGGCCAGCCCGGCGGTGAGCAGCGAGTTGCCGGTGGCGCCGCGCAAGTCCTCCCAGCCCAGTGTGTCGGTGCCGTGCAGCGCCCACACCGCCAGCACGCCGACCGGCAGCACGAGCGCGACGGTGACGAGCGTCCCGCACAGCAGCAGAGCCGGCACGCGCCACCGACCCAGCGGGACGGGCGCGAGCGGCCGCCCGGCGCCCGGCCCCGTGCGGTGGTGTCCACCGCGGCGGCGGACCCGCGCCTCGATCGCGACGAGCACCACCATCAGCAGGATCAGCACCGCGGCCAGTACCGCCGGACCCGTCCGGTCGAAGCTCGCCCGGTAGGACTGGTGGATCACGCGCGTGAACGAGTCGAACCGCAGGATCGACACCGACCCGAAGTCGCTCAGCGCGTACAGCGCGACGATCAGCGACCCGGCCGCGACCGCCGGCGCCATCTGCGGCAGGACCACCGTGCGCGCAATCCGCCACGGGCCGGCACCCAGGCCTCGGGCGGCCTCCAGCAACGCCGGATCGGCCCGCCGGAGCGCGGCCCGCGCGGGAATGAGCACCAGCGGGTAGGTGACGAGCGTCAGCACCCCCCACGCGCCCACGAACCCGTAGACGCTCGGCAGCCGATCGATCCCCAGCGGCCCGGCGAGCACCTCCTGCACCAGGCCGCGGGGGCCGAGCGTCGCCACGAGCACGTATGCCCCGACGTAGCTGGGCACCACCAGCGGCAGCGTCACGAGGACGGCCCACGCCCGCCGGCCCGGAAGGTCGCTGCAGACCGTGATCCACGCCAGCGGGATCGCGAGCGCCGCCGCCGACGCGGCGACCGCGACGGCCAGCAGCGCGCTCTGGGCGAGCAGGCGCGCGGTCCGCTCGCGCCACAGCGCGTCGAACGCTCCGTCGAGATCGCCGGTGACGACGATCAGCAGATAGATCGCGGGCAGCGCGACCGCGGCGCTCACGAGCGCCGCGACGAGCAGCAACGGCCGCGGCGGGCCAGGCCCGCCGCGGCCGCCGATCAGTCGGCGTTCCGACATCGACTAGATGGTGGCCGCATGCGCGGCGGCGGCGATCACAGGACGCCGGTGCGCTCCAGGAGCTGGAGGGTGCCCTCGAGGTCGTCGATGTCGCTCAGGTCCATGTCCGGCTGCGGGATGTCCTCCAGGGCCGGGAGCGCGTCGAGCGCCTCGACGCCGGCGGACAACGGGTACTCGGCGGTCTCCGACCGGAAGTACTCCTGCGCCTCCTTGCCGAGCAGGAAGTCGACGAGCTTGCGGGCCTGCTCCTGGTGCTCGGAGCTCGCCAGGACGCCTGCGCCGGCGACGTTGATCAGCGACCCGACGTCACCGCGCGGGAAGTGCAGCGCGACCGGGTAGGCATCGGGGTCCTTCTCCTCCGCGAGCTTCTGGGCGACGTAGTAGTGGTTGATGAGACCGACCTGGATCTCGCCGGCGGCGACGGCATCGCGGATCAGGCCGTTCTTGTCGTACGCCTGAGCGTCGTTGGACTTCATGTCCTCCAGCCACTTGGCGGTGCGGTCCTCGCCGTGGAGCTTGCGCATCGCGGTGACGAACGCCTGGAACGACGCGTTGGTCGGGGCCCAACCGACCTTGCCCTTCCACCGGTCGTCGGTGAGTCCGAAGACCGAGTCGGGCAGGTCGGACGGCTGCAGCTCACGCTTGTCGTACGCCATGACGCGCACGCGTCCCGACGTGCCGACCCAGTGACCGGAGGCCGAGCGCTGCCCGGGCTCGACCCGATCGAGCGTGGCCTGGGGCAGCTCGGCCAGCGCGCCGCCCTTGGCGAGCGCCCCGAGCGCCCCGGCGTCCTGGCCGAAGTACACGTCGGCCGGGCTGCGGTCGCCCTCCTCGCGGATCGTTGCCGCCAGCTCGGCGCTGTCGCCGTAGCGGACCTTGAGCTTGATGCCCTCGGCCTTCTCGAACCGGTCCAGCAGCGGCGCGACGAGCTCCTCGTCGCGGCCGGAGTAGACGGTCAGCTCGACGTCGCCACCCGACGCCTGTGGTGTGGTGGACGACTCGTCCTCGTCGGATCCGCACGCGGCGAGGCCGAGCGACGAGACGAGCAGGGAACAGACGAGCAGCGAGGATCGCAGCGAGCGCATGGAGCTCCTTGGGAAGGGATGGGTCACCGACGGGCGGCGGAAG
>JBFWKS010000129.1:0-10954 GCA_050252545.1 Solirubrobacteraceae bacterium | reverse complement strand
CGCGTCGGTTGGGGCGGTATGTGAAGTTGCAGGACGTGTACGGCAACACGTACACGTATGCGAACCTCGAGTCCGTTCCCCGGCACTACGCCGTGCCCAAGGACGAGAAGCTCCTCAACAAGGCACGACAGGGACTGGAGCGCCCCGGAAGCGATCCGGCACCGACACAGGCCGCATCCGCCGGCACCCCGGAGCCGGGCAGCGCCGCCGCCCGCGCGTCGAAGTCGAAGGCGCCCGCCACGGCATCCGACGTCGGCACGACACCCGATGCGGCCCCCGAGACGGGCGGCAAGGAGCGGGTGTTCGCCAACCCGACGCGGCCCACGCCCAAGCGCAACGGCGGCGCCGAGCAGATCGCCGAGCAGGAGCTCGCCCGCGGCGGGTACTCCAGCTACGTCGCGCAGCTCAACGGGCTGCCCCGCGAGCAGATCACGCTCAAGCGCCTGCGCAAGGGCTCTCGCGTCATGGCGGGCACCGTGCTCGGCCGCCTCGGCGAGGCCGAGGGCGACCGATCCGCCCGCCTGCGGTTCCTCGTCCGTCCGGCGGGCAAGGGCGCGCCGCTGATCGACCCCAAGCCGATCCTCGACGGCTGGAAGCTGCTCGAGTCGACCGCCGTCTACCGCGCCAAGGGCTCCAACCCCCTGTTCGGGTCGGCCGACGGCGCAGCCACCGCCGGGCAGGTGCTGCTCATGAGCAAGGAGCAGCTCATCGAGCGCACGCTCGCCGACCCGAACCTCGACATCTACGCGCAGGGCCGGACCAGCATCCAGGCGGGCCAGATCGATCGGCGTGTCCTCGGGTCGCTGCAGTACCTGACGGCCAACGGGCTCAAGCTGGGCATCAGTTCGCTCAAGCGACCCGGCTCGATCACCAGTGCGGGCAACGTCTCGGAGCACGCGTCGGGCAACGCGGTCGACATCGCGTCGGTCAACGGCGTCCGGATCGAGCGCTCGTCGCAGGGGCAGGGGTCGATCACCGACCAGACGATCCGGTTGTTGCTGCAGCTGCAGGGCGCGATGAAGCCGCACCAGATCATCTCGCTGATGACCTACACCGGCAGCGACAACACGATGTCGTTGCCCGACCACGACGACCACATCCACGTCGGCTACCGGCCGCAGTTCGCCGGTGACGGCAAGCTCGGCAAGCAGGTCACCCAGATCCTCAAGCCGGGTCAGTGGATCAAGCTGATCGACCGGATCGGCCAGATCGAGAACCCGACCGTCCTCGACACCCCGTCGAAGTACGCGATCAAGGGCGACGCGGCCGGTGGCAGGGCCGCCGGCGAGCGCGACGGCGAGTAGCCGCGCGTGAGCTCGACGACAGCGGCCACGGCCGGCCAGCTCTTTCGAGTCGTCCAGGTCGAGGCGGCCGGAACCGTCGCGCTCGAGGACGGCCGGTGGATGACCCGCGGCCACGCCAACCGACCAGAGGCCGTCGTCCTGATCGAGTCGACGGAACGGCCGCGTCGCCGGTTCCTCCGCCCGCGCCGCGTCGACCCGACGGCCGGCACCCCGGTCACCGCCACCCGGATCAGTGTCATCGACGCCGACCCGCTCGACGTTCCCGATCCCGCGCGCTGGCTCGACCAGGTCGCGCCCGCGGCTGCGCTGCGCGAGGCGCTCGCGACGATCCGGCGGCTCGTCGATCTGCATGCCGCAGCCGCCGAGGACCCGTTCCCCCGCCCCTTCCTGCCGGAGGACCTGATCCGCGCCGCGGTCGGTTTCGGTACCGGCGAGGCGGTCTCGTCGGGGCGCTGGGCGGCGGAGCGGCCGATCACCGTTCCGGCCGAGCGGCCCGTCGCCGTCCGACGCAGCGGTCAGGCGATGGGCCCGGACGAGCGACTCGCCGACCTGCTGGCCGGACGCGACGCGGTGCTCGCCGCCGAGCGGCTGTGGTTGCGAGCCCGGGCCGACCTGCACATCGGCCACGAGCGCGAGGCCGCGCTGCAGCTCCGCGTGGCTCTGGAGGCGGCGATCGCCGAGCTGGAGCCCTGGCGCGCCGCCCCGGGGATCGACACCGCGCTCGACGAGCTGCGCGGCACCCGACGCGACGTCGCCGAGGTCGCCGGAGCGGCCGCCCGCGGCGGCCTGGATCCCGACCAGGTGGCGTACGTCGAGCAGACGGTGGCCCGGCTCGGCCGGGCCCTGGCGGCCCGCACCCGCGGCCGCCACGCCGGCGACCGCGGCTGACCCCGGCACCACCGCTCCGGGCCGCCGCCACCGGTTCCGGGCGATCGACGCCGACGCCGGTCTCGGTCAGCCGAGCGCGTCCAGCGCGTCGAGCACGCGCTGCAGCTCGTCGACGACGTCGCCCTCCAGGCGCACCACCGCAGCATCGTCGTACGGCGTCTCGGACGTCGTCACGATCGCGACCTGCCCGCCCGCATCGAGCGTGCGCATCGGCAGGTCCGCGACCGGGAACACCTGCAGCGAGCTGCCGATGCACAGCATCAGGTCGGCACGGGCGGCGGCCGTCTCGGCGCGGGCGATCGCGACCGTCGGGAGCATGTCACCGAACAGCACGACCTCCGGCTTGAGCGGATGCCCGGCAGCGCTGCGCGGCACGCCGTCCTCCGCCGCCTCGATCCGCCGAAGCACCTCGTCGGCGGGCACCCGCTCCCCGGTCGCCGGGCAGCGCGCGGCCGCGATCGACCCGTGCAGCTCGACGACGTCGGTCGAGCCGGCCTTGGCATGGAGCAGGTCGATGTTCTGCGTCAGCACCACGTCGAGGTGGCCGCGACGCTCCAGCTCGACGAGCGCCGCGTGCGCCGGGTTCGGCTCGATCGCGCCGAGCGTCGCGAACCGGTGGCCGTAGAACGACCAGAACCGGGCCGGATCGCTGCGCCAGACGTCGACGTGCGCGACCTCCATCGGATCGACGTTGGCCCACAGGCCCGTGCCCGGGGTGCGGAAGTCCGGGATCCCCGAGGGAACGGAGATCCCGGCTCCGGTGAGCGCGACGACCGAGCCCGCGTCCCGGATCAGGCGCGCGAGTCGGCCGTGCCCGCTCACTTCCCCTGCCAGCGCGGCTCGCGCTTGCCGATGAACGCCGCGATGCCCTCCTTGGCGTCCTCGGTCGCGAACACGTCGAAGAACGCGTCCTTCTCGGCCTGGATGCCGTCGTCCAGGTCGGAGTCGGTGCTCGCGCGCTTGACCGCGGCGACCGCCAGGGGAGCCTGCCCGGCCAGGCGGCGCGCCCAGTTGAGCGAGACGTCGAGCAGCTCGTGGTCCTCGACCACGGTGTTCACGAGCCCGTGGGCGTAGGCCTCGTCGGCGAGGATCGGATCGCCGACGAGGTTGAGCTCCAGTGCCTTGCCCCCACCGACGAGCCGCTTGAGCCGCTGCGTGCCGCCGAAGCCCGGGATGATCCCGAGCTTGACCTCGGGCTGACCGAACGCCGCCGAGCGGGCGGCGATCCGGACGTCCGCGGCCAGCGCCAGCTCGGCGCCGCCACCGAAGGCGAGCGCGTTGACGGCGGCGATCGTGACGATCGAGCTCTCGCCGAACTCGCGGAACAGCTTGTGCGCGTCGTCGATCAGCGCGCGACCGCCGTCCTCGAACTCCGTGAACGCCTTGATGTCGGCGCCGGCACAGAACACCGACGACATCGGCGACGCCGACGCGAAGACCACGGCGCGCGCACCGGCGGCGGAGGCATGCTCCCAGGCGGTGCGCAGGTCGCGGACCATGTCGGGCGAGATCGCGTTGACCGGCGGGCTGTCGAGCCAGAGGATCGCGACGTCGCCGCGGGTCTCGATCTTGACCTTCTCGGCCGGCTGGGTCTCGTCGGGCTGCGGGTAGACGTAGAAGCCCTGGCCGGCCTTGTTGCCCAGGCGGCCCTGGGCGACGAGGCGGCGCAGCAGCAGCGGCGGCTCGAACCGGTCGCCGTGCTCGGCCTCGGCGCGCTCGTAGCGCTCCAGGACGACGTCGAGGCCGTCGGCGTCGGCCTTCCACAACGGCGGGTACAGGCCGCGCGCCGGGTCCATGCCGGTGCCGTAGGCCATGCCGACGTCGACGGCGCGGTGCGAGGCGTCGCCGTCCTCGATCAGCAGGCACGCCTCGCGCAGCTGGGCGAGGTGCATGAGCTCGACGATCTGGTCGATGTCGGGCTCGGCGTCGCCCTCGACGTTGGGGCTGCCGTCGGCCTTGTAGAAGCCGTCTCCGGTCTTCTGCCCCAGATCGCCCTGCGCGACGAGCTCCTGGTACCGCTTGTGCACGAAGAACCGTGCCGACGCGGACCGGTCGCCCTCGTCGACCTCCTCGTTCATCTGCTCCTGCAGGTGCAGCGCCGGATCGAGCCCGAGCGAGTTGAGGAGGAAGAACGGCCCCATCGGCAGCGAGCGGCCACGCAGGCCGTCATCGATCGCCTTGATCGACAGGCCGCCCTCCTCCTGCGCCCGGAAGACCTCCGACAGGCCCGCCGCGAGAAGGCGGTTGACGGTGAACCCGGGGCCCTCGCCGACGACGATCGGCTGCTTCTTCGTCGCCTGGGCGAAGGCGAAGGTCGTGGCGACCGTCTCGGGGTCGGTCAGCTGACCCTCGACGATCTCCAGCAGCGGCATGACCGACGCGGGGAAGAAGTAGTGGGTGCCGATGACCTTCTCGGGTCGCACCGTCGCGACGGCGATCTCGCTGATCGCGATGCCCGACGTGTTGGTGGCGAGGATCGCGTGGCCAGGCGTGACCGCGTCGAGCTCGGCGAAGACCGCCTGCTTGATCTCGAGCTTCTCCGGAACGGCCTCGATGACGAAGTCGACGTCGCCGAACGCGTCGTAGGTCAGCGTGCCGTGGATCCGCGACAGGACGTCGGCGACCTGGGCGTCGGCCTGCTCCTGCGTCATCTTCTTGCGCTTGACGAGGCGACGGAGCGCGCCGGCGGTCGCGGCCTTGGCGGCCTCCAGGCCCTGGTCGACGAACCGCTGGTCGACGTCCTTGAGGACGACGGGGATGCCCGCCGCGGCGATGGTCTGGGCGATCTGGCCGCCCATGGTTCCGGCGCCGACGACCGCGGCCTTGAAGACGAACGACATTGGAGGCTCAGCTGCTCCTGGAATC
The DNA here is from genome assembly GCA_050252545.1 of Solirubrobacteraceae bacterium. Taxonomy (GTDB): domain Bacteria; phylum Actinomycetota; class Thermoleophilia; order Solirubrobacterales; family Solirubrobacteraceae; genus Patulibacter. Next base: position 5,897 of record JBFWKS010000129.1, on the reverse strand, counting down.
CGGGAATGGAAGGGCGCCGTCGACGGTCGGGGGCAGTGCACGGGGACCGACCCGGACGGCGGCGCGGATCCTATCGGCGCCGGCGCCGCCGAGGCCGACCGCGCGGTCAGGATCCGAGCCGTCGGCGCAGCTCGTCGACGCCCTCGGCGACGGCGTCGAGGGCGGGCAGCACGTCCGCGCGCAGCCGCACGCGCTCGTCCTCGCCCGCGTCGGTCAGGCGGTAGAACCGCCGCGAGCGGCGTACCGGGTGCTCCCACTCGCCGGTCGCCAGGCCCTCCTCCTCGAGGGCGCGCAGGAGCGGGTACATCGTGTTCGGGTTGACCGTGACGAGCCCGCCGGACTGTTCGCGGATCCGTTCGATCAGGAGGTTGCCGTACGCCGGCGCCTCGTCGGCGAGGAGCTGGAGGACGAGGAGGCGCACGAGTCCCGCCCGGCGCAGCGTGCCCGTGAGCGGATCGCCCGGTCCACCGGTGCGGGCTCCGGGCCGACCCGGCGCCGCGGTGGCGCCGATCGCGTCGTCGCCCGTGGCCGCGCGCGTGGCCTCCCGCGCGGCGCGGCGCGCCGCGCTCCGGCGACCGGCAGACGATGGCTCGGACACCCCGGCAGCATCGCACGCCGTCCGTCAGACTGGACCGGTGGAGTCGCTCATCACCATCGTCGTGTTCGCGGTCGTCGGGGTGTCGGCGCTGGTCGCGATCGGCACGATCTTCGTCGGGGGTGACCCGCACAAACGGATCGGCGCCGACGGCGTCGACCCGGGCGGGCGGGCACCGGGCCCGGACTTCTCCGGTGACGAGACGCCGGAGATGCAGGAGGCCGATGCCCGGGGCATGATCGAGGGCCGCAACCGGCGACGGATCGCCCGCGGCCAGGAGCCGCTGGACGTCGACGCCGAGCTCGCCCGGGTCCGGGCCCTGACCGGCCCGCCGTCGGTGGACCCCGAGGCCGAGGCGGAGGCGCGCGCGATCGTCGCCGGTCGCAACGCGCGACGCCGGCGCCGCGGCGAGCCGGAGGGCGACGTCGAGGCCGAGGTCGCCGCCCTCCTCGACGTCGTCAGCCGGATGAAGCCGCCGCAGTAGGGGGTCGCGTGGCCGGCCGGACGGCGGTCGCGGCCGGGTGGCGCGGGGCCGGGTGGCACGGGCGGCGAAGCGGCGACGACGGCGTGCTGGGTTGACCACAAATACCGTGGACCAGCCCGCACCCCGTGCCGGAGCCGAGTCTCGGTGACCCGCCCCGTCATCGACGGGGCGGGTTGGGTCAGTCTCCCAGCCCTGCGCAGGCCTGGAGCTTGTCGATGTCCTGACCGGCCGCGGCGATGCACTTCTCGTGCTCGCCGAGGCTCGCGCCCGATCCGCCGGTCGTTCCGCCCGAATCGCCGCCGCCCGTCGTGCCACCGGTGGTCCCGCTCCCCGATCCACCGGTCGTCCCGCCGTCCGATCCGGACGCGGCACCGTTGATCGCGGTGAGGAGCTGCTCAATCGGCGCGGCGTCCTTCGGCGCCTCGACCTTCACGTCACGGCCGATCTCGCTCAGGCCGAAATCCAGGACCACGGTGCCGGACTTGAGCTTCATGTCGACCGTCATCCGGCGCAGCGCGCCCTGGCCCTTCGCGGCCCAGACGTCGATCGTCGCGTCCTGCACGTCGGACTTCAGCTGGTTCACGGTGTCCGCGGCGTCCTTCGCCTGCTTCGACCCGGACGTCGCCGATCCGGCCTTGTCGAGCAGGCGCTGCAGGTCGTTCGCCAGGCCCTCGAGGTCGACGTCCGACCGCACGTGGGTGACGTCCTCCCCGCGCAGCTCCTCCTCGCCCTCGACCTTCGGATCCTTGAGCCACGTGCGCGGCTGGATCCCGAGCGACGACAGCGAGATCCCCTCCCCGTCGCCCTTCTTCGCCGCGGACGGGTCCTCGAGGTTCTCGACCAGGTCGTCCGGGAGCGAGAAGGCCTGCCCCCCGAGCATGAGGAAGACCTTGCCGTCGACCGACTTGAGGCCCAGCTCGCCCGCGCCGGCGGCACCGGCGGACGCCGCGGCCTCGCCGAGGTCGACCTTGAGGTCGAAGCGCGTCTTGTCGTTCTCGGTCGCGTAGGGACCGGACACCTCGAGGTCGAGGGCCTGTCCCCCACCGGCGGCCGCACCGGTGAGCTTGAGCCCGATGTCGAGCCGGGCGCTGTTGATCGGATCGCCCTTGCCGAACGCCCGGCTGACGACGTCGGCGGCCGACTCGTCGCTCCCGCCCCCACCGCAGGCGGCGAGCGTCAGCGCGCAGACGGCGAGCGTCATGGCACGGAGGATGCGCCCCGGGGCGCGGGACGGGCGGTGCGGTGCGATCATCTGACCCCTCTCCTGCCGGGCGGGATCCTGCAACGGCACGGGAACCTGCGCGTCGGCGAAGGCGCGAGCCTAGCATCGGACGGGTGTTCGACCCCGCACGTCGATTCCCACGTACCACCCGGCCCCGGCGGTGGTCGCCGCTGGCGATCCTGCTCGTCGCGGCGGTCACCCTGCCCGCCGCGTCCTTGCCCGGGCCGCTCGATGCCACGACCACGGTGCAGGCGAAGTCCAAGAGCAAGAGCAAGGGCAAGCGGAAGAAGCCCAAGAAGACCGTCGAGCGCGAGCTGCGCCGACTGCGCCAGAAGCAGGCGATCAGCGGCCGCGACCGCAACGCGTGGGTGCGGCTGTACCGCGACGCCCGGTCGCAGGCACGCCGACTCGACGGCACCGCCGGACGCGAGCTCGAAGGTGCGATCGAGAACACCGAGGAGATCGCCGCCCGCGGCAGGCTGACCGCATCGCGGACCGCCGCGGTGTTCCACACCCTGCAGGTCAACCGCGACTGGTGGACGCAGAACAGCGGCGCGGCGTGGCGTCCGACGGTCCCGGGCAGCCCCCTCGTCTGGCAGTACTACCCCGGCGAGGGGCTGCAGATCCAGTGGCTCGGCACGTTCGGGCTGGCCAACGCGCTCGCCACGACGAAGGCGCCCGAGAAGCTCGAGCAGCTGCGGGCGATCGCCGAGGAGGCACTGCGTCTGGCGTCGCATCGCGCGGGCGGCCCGGCGTGGGAGTACCTCTTCGACTTCGGTGGTGGCAGGCCGCCCTGGGGCTCCGGGATGGCCCAGGTCACCGGCATGCAGGCGCTCATCCGGACCTACGAGCGCACCGCCGACGTCCGCTACCGCGACACGGCGCTCGATGCCGTCCAGCTCCTGCGCCGCAGCGCGCCGAACGGCGCCCGCTACAAGCGGTCCAAGGGCGACCACATCCTGCTCTACACGTACTCGAAGATGCGCGTCCTCAACGCGTTCGTGCAGGCGGTCGCCGGGCTGCAGGAGGTCGCCCGCAAGACCCAGGACGCGAAGGTCAAGGCGGTCTTCGTCCGCGCCGAGCGGCAGCTGCGGGTGGAGCTGCCGCAGTACGTCACGAAGAACTGGGCCGTCTACAGCCTGGGCGGCAAGGCCGAGACGCCCGATTACCACACCGTGTCGCGCAACTTCCTGCGGAACCTCTGCCAGGGCCTGCTGGCCGACCACGACTCCTACGCGCAGGGTGGCCCGACCGCATCGTGGGGCGCGCCCCCCTCGCCCGACCTGTACTGCATCACCGGGGAGCGGTTCGCCCAGGACCTGCGCGACAACCCGGGCGGCCCCGGCAAGAGCCGGGCGCGACTGCGCTCCGGCGGACCGGCCGCGCTCGACGGCGCACTCGACCGGTCGGCGGTGCCGGGCGCGTTCGGCGCGATCGCGCAGCCGTAGCGCCTGGCTGCCGGCGCGGGCGGCCGCGTCGCATCGGGACACCCGGCCGGCCCCTGACGTCCCCCGCACCCGGATGACGGCGCGGCGGCCCGGCCATCCGGAGCGGGACTACACTCGCCCCGGATGGCCCCACGGATCGTCCTGTACACCGGCAAGGGCGGCGTCGGGAAGACCTCGGTCGCCGCCGCCACGGCGCGCCGCATCGCCGCTGGCGGGCAGCGGGTGCTCGTCGCCTCGACCGACCCGGCCCACAGCCTCGGTGACGTGCTGGACCGTCGGGTCGGGGCCGATCCGACCCCGCTCGACGACGGGCTCCACGCCATGCAGATCGACGGCACCGCCGAGCTCGGCCGCCACTGGGGCGCCGTGCAGGCGTGGGCGAGCAGATCGCTCGTCGGGCGCGGCGTCGACGGCATCTCCGCCGTCGAGCTGACCGTCCCGCCCGGGGCCGAGGAGCTGCTGAGCCTGCTGCGGATCGCCGAGCTGCGGGAGTCCGACGAGTACGACGTGATCGTCGTCGACTGCGCCCCGACCGGCGAGACGCTGCGGCTGCTGGCCTTCCCCGACGTCGCCCGCTGGTGGCTGGACCGCGTGGTGCCGCGCCAGGAGCAGCTGCTGGCCACCGCACGCCCCCTGGCCCGCGCGATGCTCGGTATCGGCCTGCCCGACACCGACGCGATCGCCGAGGTCAACGCGGTCATGCAGAGCCTGCTGCGTCTGCGCGGCCTCGTCACCGACCACGCCGCGGTGAGCGTCCGGCTGGTCACGACCGCCGACCGCGTCGTCATCGACGAGACGCGGCGCACGTACACGTACCTGTCGCTGTACGGGATCGCGACCGACGCGGTGGTCGTCAACCGGCTCTTCCCCGCCGACGTCGGGGACTACTTCGCCGACTGGCGGGCGCGTCAGGCCGAGCACCTCGAGGAGATCGAGGCGGCGTTCGCACCGCTGCCGCTCCTGCGCGCCCCGTACTTCGACCGCGAGGTCGTCGGGGACGGTCCGCTGGAGCGGCTCGCCGACGCGCTGTTCTCGGAGGTCGACCCCGCCGCGGTGCTGCACGACGGGCCGGCGCGCGAGGTGCTCGTGGACGGCGACACCGTGACGGTGCGGGTCGGCCTGCCGCTGGCCGACCGCGACGACGTGGCGCTGCGCCGGTCCGGCGGTGACCTGATCGTCGAGGTCGACGGGCGCCGCCGGTCGATCCACCTGCCGGCGACCGTCGCCCACTATCGTCCGAGTGGAGCGCAGCTGCGGGACGGGACGCTGACGGTGACCCTCACCGCGCCCGCCTCCCCCGACGCACCGTCCGACCCTCCGCAGTGATGCCCGACGAGCCCACCGACGCCACGCCCGATCCGACGTCCGGCGCACGGACGGACGCGGGCGGACCGGCGGTAGACCGGTCGGGCCCGGCCGGACCCGCGACCGCGGATGCGCGTGCTCCGGCCGGCGGGCCGCCCCCCGGCGGTCACGGCCCGGCCGGCGAGGCGACGCCGATGGCGGAGCTCCGGGCGCTGCTGCACGACGCGCAGGACGCCGCACGACGGGTCCGCGAGCAGGCGGCCGATGCGCTGGCGGCCGCCGACGACGCGCCCCCGGGCTGGTCGACGAGCGAGGAGCGGCAGGAGCGGATCGACGAGGTCCGCGACGTCGCCCGGCTCGTGCGCACGCTCCGCGACATCGTGCCGGACGAGCTCCGGACCCAGCTCACCCAGCTGCTCCACAACCTGCTGGCGCTCGCGCGCGCACTGATCGACTGGTGGATGGAGCGGCTCGAGGACGTCCCGGAGTCGGCCCCGGGCGCCGCGGGACCGCCCGACGGGCGCGGCCCGGCCGGTGGCCCGGACCGCCGCACCGGTCCGGGCAGCGCTGTCGAGGACATCCCGATCGGCTGACGCACCACGTCGCGCAGGTGCCCCGGGCGCCCCGCGACGCCGAGGTCTCTGGCAGGCTTGGGGGGACGTGAGCGCACCCGAGGAGACGACGCCACCACGGCCGAGCCTGATCCAGATCTGGCGTGCGCTCAACGGCCACCAGAAGCGGACCACGCTCGTGGCCATCGGCGTGTTCCTGACCCTGCTGCTGCCGTGGTACTCGGTGTCGCAGGTAACCACCGGCAACGCCAACGCCGTGGAGAGCACGATG
>JBFWKS010000128.1:0-11127 GCA_050252545.1 Solirubrobacteraceae bacterium | reverse complement strand
GCAGCATCACGGCGTCGTCGACAGCGCGCCGATGCTCCCCGCCGAGCATCCGCTGCTGGCCAACCTGGGTGACGACCGCGACGCGCTGTTGGCATACCTGCAGGAGCGACGGGCCGCGGACGGCGAACGGATCTCGAGCGCCGGCGACGAGCCCCGAGGGCTGTTCCTGTTGCTGGACGGCCGGGTGACGGCGACCGATCCCGACCGAGGGATCGTGGTCTCGCGCTCGACCGCCGGTACGTCGTTCGGGCACGGCCCGCTCGTCAACGGGCACCCGCACCGCCTACAGGTCGACGCCGACGGTCCCGTCGGGATGCTGCAGCTGACCCCGGAGGCGTTCGAGCGAATGGCGACCGAGGCGCCCGCCCTGCGTGCGGCGTTGGTGGAGGCGATGCTGCAGGCCGCGTACCGCACCGCCGACCGGCTCCTGCTGCTGCGGACGCCGTAGGTCAGTCGCCGAGCAGCAGACGCTCGAGCTCGGCGCGGGCCGCGTCGGGGCCGATCGGGTCCGTCGCCCGGTCCGCCGGGTCCTTCGTCTCGTCGTCGGCGTCCCGGTCGGCCGGGTGCGGTGCCCGACCGTCGGTGGCCGAGTCCTGCGATCCGCCGCCGGCGTCCGTGGACGCCTCGCCGGGTGGCGGGTCCCCGATCGCCCGGGCGTCGAGCGCTCCCGCTACCTCGGACAGCAGGGTCGCCAGGTCGTTGGTGGCCTCGTCCGACGATGCGCGGAAGAGCGGTCGCGGACGTGGCGGGGAGAGCGTCGCCGCCGGCACCGACAGCAACGCGGCCAGCCGCTCGGTCGCTCGGGCGGTGATGCCCCCGGGCGCCACCGTTCCGGACTCCAGCCCGTCCAGCAACTCGGCGGCGCGCGCGTCGACGCCGGCCAGGCCGAACGCGTGCGCGAACCGCTCCCCCAGCTGCTCGACCGACAGGCCGGCCTCGCGCCGCGCGTGGCGCAGTCGCTCGTGCCACCCCACGGCGGAGGCGCCGCCGGGTCGTGCCTGGGGACCGGTGTCCGTCGCGGCGAGCCGACCGACGTCGGCGGACGGGTCGGCCCCGACCTCGACGGTCGCGCTGGCGCCGGCCGGAGCCTGCTCGCCGACGCTCGTCGCGGTGCGGGCCATCTCGCGCAGACGGGTGAAGAGCGGATCGGTGCGCAGCTGGGCCTCGCGCTCGGCGGTCGGCTGCACCGCGGGAGCGTCGGTCAGAAAGGCGTCCAGGCGCCGGGCCAGTTCGTCGCGCGCGTCGGCGTCGTCGGTCCGGTCCAGGAACACGAGCACGTCCGGGACGAGCCCGTCGCACCACGCGCGGGTGAACTCGTCGTACAGGTGGGACACGTCGGACACGATCAGAGCAGGGACTCGAGGGCGGACTTGAGCTGCAGGCGGCCGCGGCGGAAGAGCTGGTCCACGTTGGCACGGGACAGGTCGAGTCGTCGCGCGACCTCGTCACCGTCGTAGCCCAGCAGCCGCAGGCGCACGACATCGCGCTTGTTCTGGTCGACGGAGTCCATCGCCTGGCGCAGCGCATCGCGCAGGTGCGCCCGCTCGGTGTCGGGCAGGGACCGCAGGTCGAGCTCGAGCTCCGCACCGGCGACCAGCGCGGCGTCGCGATCGCCGTCGGCGTTCAGCGCCACCCCGGTGCGATGCTCGTCGGTGCCGACCCTGCGCTTGTAGTCGAGGATCGCCCAGTCCGTGTGCATGTTGACGAGCGAGCGGGCCTCGCCGATCGTCGATCCGCGGAGCTCGGTCTTGAACACCCGCTCGAACACGTCGCCGGTGACGATGTCCAGGTCGACCTCCGGGATGCCGCGGGCACCGACCCGGCCCCGAACGCGTGCGAGCTCGACGAGGAGGAACGCCTCCCAGGCCTTCATCATCGCCGCCTTGTCGTGGCGCCGGCGCGCAGCGATGACCCCCCGTAGGTGCCGCTCGGCCAGGTCCTCGGCTGATGGGGCTTTTGCGTCGGCGGAAGCCACGGGGAGCAGGCCGCGACGGAGCGTCCCCCCGCCAACGGCCCGACCGAGTCTAGTCGCGGCGGATGACGGATCGGGATCGCGCTCATGGGGCGAGGGCGTCGCGAGGACGGCCGGTCTGACGGCGCTCACCCGGGCGTGACGGGTGGCGCGCCCTTCGCTCCCGCGCCGGCGCGCACCATCGTCGACGCCGCGTCCTCGTCCCGGACCCGCAGCGCCAGGAGCGCCGCCAGGACCATGAGCACCGCGGCCGCCACGAACGCCGCATGGTAGGCGCCCAGGTTGGGGACGGTGGTGCCGACGGCGGTCGCATCCGTCGGCCCGGACACCGAGATGACCGTCGCGAGGGTGGCGACGCCGACCGCGGCCGCCGTCTGGCGCAGCGCGTTGAACATGCCCGACGCCTGCCCGGTGTCGGCGGCGCTCGTCGTGGCGAACGCCGCCGACTGCATGCTGATGAACACCCACGACATCGCGAACCCGAGCACCAGCATCGTCGTGACGACGAAGACGTGCGACGTCTGACCGTCGGTCGTCGTCAGGAGGATCGCCATCGCCCCGACGACGATCGCCCCGACCGCCATCAGCCGACGCGGCCCGACGACCGGGTACAGCCGCGTCACGACCTGCGCGCCGATCATCACCCCGATCGCCTCGGGGAACGTGAGCAGGCCACTCGTCGTCGCGCTGCGACCCAGCGCCTCCTGCTGCATCAACGGGAACGCGTAGAGCAGCCCCAGGAACCCAGCGGTCGCGGGCAGCACGACGATCGTCGCGGCCGAGAAGATCCGGTCGCGCAGCAGGCGCAGGTGCAGCATCGGGTGCGGCGTGCGCAGCTCGTGCGCCGTGAGCGCAACGAGCATCACGATCCCGACGGTGCCCGCCCCGACGATCAACGGGGTGCCCCAACCGCGGGACGGCCCCTCGGTCACCGCGAACATCAGCGCGCCGAGCCCGACGCCCGCGAGCAGGAACCCCGGCACGTCGAACCGGCTGGTGGCGGCGAACTCCGACGCCGGCAGGTACCGCAGGCCGAAGAGCAGCACGAGCAGCCCGATCGGCACGTTGACGATGAACGCCCAGTGCCACGACAGGTGGTCGACGAGCAGGCCCCCGATCACCGGTCCCAGCGCCGGTGCGAGCGCTGTGGGCACGACGAGGATCCGCGACGCCTGCACCCGCTCCTCCTGCGGGAAGACGCGGTAGAGCATCGCCATGCCGACCGGGGTCATCATGCCGCCGCCCACGCCCTGCAGGACCCGGAAGAGCACGAGCTGCCCGAGCGACCCGGCGACGGCGCAGAGCGCCGACGCGGCGGTGAATAGCGCCAGCGCGACGAGGAACACCCGTCTTGTGCCGAACCGGTCGCCCAACCACCCCGACGCCGGGATGACGACGGCGATGCTCACGAGGTAGGCCGACGCGACCGCGCCGGTGGACGCGATCGACGCGTCGAACTGGCGGCCGATCGTCGGGATCGCCGTGTTGACGATCGTCGAATCGAGGATGTTCATGAACATCGCCGCGACGAAGACCACGCTCACCGTGAACTTCGGGTTCTGCAGCAGCCGTCCCACGCCGGGCAGTCTGCCGGGCCGCCCCGGTCGGCGGGTGGTGGCGGTGGTTTCGTCCCGGATCCGGTCGGAGATCGACGCCGAGGGTCGGGGTGAACGGACGCGCTCGGCGTGCCGTGGCGCCCGCCGCTACGGTCGAGCCATGGCGCGTGGGCGTGGTGGCGATGACGGTGTCCGGCTGTTCGTGGCGCTCGATCCGCCCGACACGGTGCGCCGGGCGCTCACCGCGTGGCTGCGGACCCAGCGCGAGGTCCACGCCCACGTCCGGTCGGTCCCCACCGAGAACCTGCACCTGACGTTGGCGTTCCTGGGGACGCGGTCCCCGGCCGAGATCGACGCGATCGCCGACGCGGTCGCGGCCGTCGGTCGTGACGGGTCGGCGATGGGCCTGCGGACCGGTCCTCCGGTGTGGTTGCCCCCGCGGCGTCCGCGGGCGCTGGCCGTCGAGGTGCACGACGACCGGGGTGACCTGGCCATGCTGCACCGGTCCCTGGTCGGCGTCCTGGCCGACGCGATCGGCTGGCGGGAGGCCCACCCCCTGCGCCCCCACGTCACCGTCGGACGACGCACGTCGAGCGAGCCGATGCCCCGTCGAGGCCTGTCGGCCACCCCGGCGTTGAACTTCGCCGGGGAGGCCCTGACCCTGTACCGGTCCACCCTCGACCCGGACGGCGCGCGATACGCGGCGGTGGAGCGGGTGGCGTTGGTGTGAGTGGGGAGCGGCGGGTGGCGGGCGGCGGGGCGGGCCGGGCGGCGCGGCGGGCCGGGCGGCGGGCGGCGGGGCGGGCCAGGCGGGCCGGCGGCGGGAAGCGCTCCGGGATCGGGTCGCTATACGACGCCAGACCGGAGCAGATCACCGACCAGGCCCGCGTCCGGGCAACCGTTCCGGGATCGGGGCGCTATACGACGCCAGACCGGAGCACGTCACCCGCAGTCATCCCGCATCACCGATCGGTCCTCCGGGGCGACGGTGAGCGCGTAGGCGGCGAGCACCATCGAGAACCGCACCGCGTACGAGCAGCGCAGCGCCGGGTTCGGCAGCGGCGCGCCCGCGGGGCCGTCGTCGCTCTTGCGCTGGTTCGTCGGACCGTCGACCGCCAGCAGGTTCAGCGGGTCGTTGGCGAACTGGCGCCGTCGGCGGTCGCCCCAGGCGTGCGCGCCGTGGCGGTGGGCGTACGACAGCGGGACGACGTGATCGATCTGCACCTCCGTCGGGCGGGTCCGGTCGAACGCGATCTCGCGTCCGGTGTAGGGGTCCTCGAGCATGCCGCTCTGCACGCGGCAGCCGTCGGGGTCGCGGCGGAGCCGCACCAGGTCCCTGGCCAGGATGTCGTCGCGGGTGCGGCATCCGTTGCCGGCGAAGGCGACCGGGACACCCTCGGTCCACCCCGACCCGAACGCGTCGCGTCGGTAGGCGAACGGCGCCAGCCCGGGACCGGCGGGGATGCGGATGATGAGCCGCCGTGCGCGCTCACGCTGCGCGCCACGGACGGTTCCCAACCCGCGGTGCAGCCCCAAAGGGTCCCGTTGCGGGGTGACGCGGGTGGGCCGGTCGCCGGGGGCCACGCCGGGCGCCTCGCGATCGGGCACCGGCCCGGTCAGCTCCGTGGCTACGGGACCGGACGGGGTGACGGCGACGCCCGGAGACGGCTCACGGGTCGTGGCGGACCGGTCGGTGTGCGCGGCCGGGTCGCTTGCCGGGTCGGTGGACCCCACGGCCTCGGCATCCGAGGTCGGGGCCGGAACGGTGCCGGTGACGGACGACCCGCCATCGACCCGGTTGGTCTGCCCGCCCGTCGGATCGCCGTCGACGGAGCATCCGCCGAGCAGCAACGCGACCGCCGCGAGGGCCGCGACCGTGCCGCCCTGGCGAACGGGGGATGAACGACGGCGCATCCGTCGATCATCGCGACCGGCGCGGCGGGACCACCGCATCCCGCGGCGCCGGCCCGACGAACGACCAAGACCGATGAGGCACTCGTCGTACGAGCGGCAACGCCGGCGCCCGACCGCCCGCTCCGAGTCAGCTCACAGAAAGACGACGATCAGCACCACGATGAGCACGATCGCGTCGCCGACGAACACGATCCAGAACCAGGACGGGAGGGCCGACAGAGGCCCGGTGCGCCGTCCCCTCGCCGGCCGCACCGGATCGGTCCCACGGGATCCGGTGGGACGGGCGTCGACGTCGGCCGGTCCCTCCCCCGCCCCCGGTCGACCGAACGGATCGCGGTCCGCAGCCATGGGCTCATCTTCCCATGCGCGCGGGGTGACCGTCCGGAGCGCGGGCGGCTCTCTCCGTCGCCGCCCGGCAGGCGTCGCCGTTCAGCCGTCCTGAGCGGTCGGCCGGATGACGATCTCGTTCACGTCGACACGGGCGGGTTGCCCCAGAGCCCAGAGCACGGCGCCGGCGACGTCGTCGGGGTGCAGAGCCTCGATCGATGGCGGGCTGTCGAAGAAGGGCGTGTCGACCATGCCGGGGCACAGGAGCGTCACGCGGGCGCCGGTGCCGTTGAGCTCCAGGCGCAGCGACTCGGCCATGCCGGTGACCGCGAACTTCGTGGCCGAGTAGAGCGAACCCGGCAGAGAGCGCCGACCGGCGACCGACCCGGTCAGGACGTACTGGCCGCGCGCATCGGTGATTACGTCGATCGTCGCGCGGATGGTGAGCGCGGCGCCGTAGACGTTGGTCAGGACCATGTCGCGCCAGTGCTCGGGGGTCTCCTCGCGGAACCCACGGGCGGCCCCGAACCCGGCGTTGGCGAAGACGGCGTCGAGCCGGCCGAACCGCTCCTGCGTCGCGGCGACCGCGGCCTGCTGCGCGTCGAAGTCGTTGACGTCGGTCGGGACGGTCAGCGTCCGCTCCGGGTCGAGGCCGGCGGCCACGTCCCGCAGCTTGTCGGCGGAGCGCGCGGCGAGCACCGTGCTCCACCCGGCGTCCTGCGCCTGCCGGGCGGTCGTGGCGCCGATCCCGCTGGACGCGCCGGTGATGAGCAGGACCCGGCCGTTGCCGGGCTCGGTCGTCGGAGAGGTCATGCCGCGAGTCTTGCAGTGGACCGTCGGGCCGACCGGCGACATGGGTCCGCGCAGCGTTTCGAGGTCCGGGACGAGCAGGTCATCGCGGTCGTGGAGCACACCGATCTGCTCGAGGACGTCCGCCGCGTCGATGGTCGTGATGTTGTCGCAGCTGATGACGCCATCGCCCTCGAGTCCATGAACCGGACCGACGGGAACTTCGGTCGCGATCCCGTAGACGGTCGTCGTGATCGGTGTGCGACCGCGATGCCTCGCAGGACCGTCACACCCGGCATCCCTTCCCCGTCAGACGTTCCGCACGATCGACAGGACGATGCCGACCGGCACGCTGGCGGCGAGGACGAGCAGGGTCGTCCTGTAGCCCAGGTCTACGAGACGGGCGGGGGTCGCGGTCCTGTCGGGGGCGGCGCGGGTGGCACGCAGCGCCAGCACGAGCGCGACGACGAGCAGCACCGAGCCGGCCACGACGACCGGCGCGGCACTGGTCAGCGTCCCGACGATCACCGCACCGTTGCCGACGTTCCAGGTCGCGACCTGCGCCCAGGCCTCGCGACCAGGACGGACGGTGGCGCGCGATCTCCGTGCGTCGGCGTACCACGTCGACCGGGCCTGGCCCATCGCGTACTGGGCAACACCGCCGACGAGGACGAGGTACGCCGCCAGCCAGCTACCCGATGACAGATCGAGCGGGTCAGTGATCGCGGCCACCAGGCCGCCGAGCACGACACAGGCGATGCCGATCGCGACGAGGACCAGCTCGGGGGACGGGCGATTACGCGTCGCCGCCGCCCCGTCGCAGGTGCCGTCCGCGGATCCGCGTGACGCAGATCCCGCGGCGACGGTCTGCGCATCATCCGGGCCGATCAACACCGCCGAACGTAGCAGGGTGCCGTGGGAGCACCGATCGTCGACCCGAGCCGCGCGGGTCACGCGGCTTCCCTGTTCGACCACGCCCAGCGGCCGGCACGGTCACCCGACCGGCAACTTACGCCGCCGGCAGCACCTCCGCCACGAGCGCCCGTATGTTCGCGATCCGGTCGACGTCGAGCGGTCCGTCACGGTTCAGGCGGCGGGCGAGCGGGCGGGGCCGCAGGATCGGGAACCCGTCGAAGCTCAGGCTGCCGACGATCGGCAGCTCGGCGTCGTAGAAGCAGAGCGTCCCGTGGACGGGAACCCCGGCGACCTCGAGCAGCTCGCCGATCCGGTCGGTCTGTCGCCGCAGACCGTCGATGAGCCTCGTGCGGTCCCGACCGCCGATGGTGAGCTTGGCCGGGCCGAACAGCGGCCGCCGGACGGCGACCTTGCCGCGGTAGCGCTTGGCGTCGATGACCCATACGCCGGACGGGGCGATCGCCAGGTGGTCGACGTTGCCGCGCGTACCCGGCAGGCGACGGTCGTGCAGGAACCGCACCCGGTCGTCGCATCGGGTGGCGAGCTCTCGCGCCAGCGCCTCCTCCCCCTCCGCCCCGCGCACCCACGCCTGCTCGTGCTGCGGGGGACCGGACAGCGCCAGCCGCAGACCGGCGGTCCGTGGATGGCGCTCACGGACCCGCTGCTGGCGGGCCGCACGCCGTCGCTCGTGCTCCCGTCGGGCGCTCGCTCCTGCGGTGCCCTCCGGAGCGCCGGCGTCGAAGTCCGGATGCGATGGCATGGTCCCGTCGTCGGCCGACGGCGGTGCGGGCGTGAGGCGGTGGCCCGGAGCTCGACGGATGCCCGAGCCCCAGGCAGCGGGCAGGCGAATCAGCCGAGCAACGCTCACAGGGGCATCGAGAACCCTGGTTCGGGTCCGTATCGTGCACGTCCGCGCCGCGGCGGTCCGTCACGCCGCGACGTCCACGATGCCCGCGACGACCCTTCTTCGCCCGGTGCTGCTGCTCCTGGCGGCGACCGCCTGCTGGGGCACCTCCAGCGCCGTGCTGGCGCACATCGAGGTGGCACGCGCCGCGTCCGCACCACTGGTCGCCGCCGGGGGTGGGCTGCTGCTGCTCGCGTTCGCGGCGCTGCGGCGCCGTCGGCCGCTGCGGACGTTGCGGGCCGGCCCTCGGATGTTCCTGCTCGTCGCCGCGCTCGAGGCGGTCAACCTCAGCCTGTACGTGGCGTCGCTGCAGGTGGGGCCGTTGCCGGTCATGGTCGCGCTGCACCTCACCGCACCCGTGCTGCTGCTCACCGTCGACGTCGTCCGGGGCCGCCGGTCGCTCACCGCCGGGATGATCGCCGAGCTCGGCCTCATCGTCGCCGCGGTCGGGCTCGTCGCCGTCGCCGTGCCCGATGGGACCAACAGCGGCGACGTGCTGCTCGGCAGCGTCCTGGCCCTCGGCAGCGCCACCGCGCTCGCCGTCCTCGTCGTCCAGGTGTCGCGACGCTCCGCCGGCCACGACCCAGACGTGGCCGCCGGCCTGCAGCTGTCGCTCGTCGCCGTGATCACGCTCCCCCTCCTCCTCACCGGTGCCCCTGGCCTCCCGGACGCCGGTTGGCTGCTGCTCGCCGGCGCAGCCCTCCTCGGCCCCGGCTTCGCGCTGTACTGGCGTGCGCTACGCACGATGGACGCGCCGCTGGCCGGGATCCTCGGCCTCAACGAGGCGGTCATCGCGACGGTGATCGGGGCGCTCGCCTTCGGTGCCACGATCGGTCTGGCGACGCTCGTCGCCGGCACGCTCATCCTCGCCGCGGTCGTCCTGGAGGTCCGCCGCCGGCCACGCGCCCCGGAACCGCTCGCCGGGCCGTGAGCCGCGCGGCCGTGACGTGTCGGCGGGCGGCGGGGGTCACCGGGAGCCGGGATCGGGATCGGGCGTCGGGGCCCAGGGGTGCGCTGCGTTGCGGACGCCGGGCGCCGGTTTCGCAGCGCGCCCCGAGATGGCTCTGGGGAGTGGTGTGTGTGCCTGTCGGGTTCCGGACGCCGGGCGTCGGTTTCGCCGCACGCCCCCGCACGTCTCCGGGGGTGTGAGGCGTTTCGGATGCCGGGCGTCGGCTTCGCAGCACACCCCCCGGCACGCCCTCCCCGGCTCGCCCCCTCACCCGAACGCCCTCACCGGGACGCCCCCGACCTGCGAGCATCGAGCGATGGACGTGCGCTGCAAGCGGGCGTATGAGCAGGCCGCCGACGCGGACGGACGGCGCGTGCTCGTCGACCGGATGTGGCCCCGCGGCGTGGAGCGCAAACATGCGCGGATCGACGAGTGGGTGCGCGACCTGGCGCCCTCGAACGAGCTGCGCAAGTGGTTCGGGCACGACCCCGACCGGTTCGACGAGTTCGAGGAGCGTTACCGCGCCGAGCTGGAGCAGCACCGCGACACGCTGACCGGGCTGCGCCGCGCCGCCGATCCCGGCCCGCTCACGCTGGTCTATGCGGCCAAGGACGAGGAGCACAACAACGCGGTCGTCCTGGCCAAGGTGCTGCGCGCCGGTCTGTGACCGGGGAGCGGTCCGCCCCCGCCACGGGCACCTCCTCCCCGCCGCTGCACCACCCGCCTCCGCCACCGTTCACCGGATCCCGCCAGGCGCCCGTCCCACCGCTCCCCCGCGCCACGGCGTCCGCTCGTCGCCGCCGCTCCCGGCGCGGTGCCGGCCTTCCCGGCGCGCGCCCTACCCCTCGACGGGCGCGAACCGCGGAACCTCGCGGCCGTCGACGGTCACCGTCTCCACGAACATCGCCTTCGGACGCACCCACG
The DNA here is from genome assembly GCA_050252545.1 of Solirubrobacteraceae bacterium. Classification (GTDB taxonomy): domain Bacteria; phylum Actinomycetota; class Thermoleophilia; order Solirubrobacterales; family Solirubrobacteraceae; genus Patulibacter. Next base: position 877 of record JBFWKS010000128.1, on the reverse strand, counting down.
TGCCGTGCTCTCCGTACAGCTGGCGGTAGACGACCATCGTCTCCTCCGTCTCGCTGTGGCGCGCCTCGAACAGCACCTCGTACTCCGGACCCTTGTAGTGCCGGTAGCGGCCGGGCCGAAGCGGGGTGTCGGCATCCGTCATCACGCGCACAGGGTGGCACGCCCACCCCAGTGCGGCACTGCGCCGCCAGTCGAGGAGTGGCCAGGAGACGCGGCGCGCCTCCCGGGGTCGAGCGCGGGCGTGTGGCGTTGGCGACGGTCGATGTCCCAAACGCCGCACCCCTTCCGGGACCGTAGCCCTCGCCCGCCACGTCAACCCTGAGCGCCCCGTCCGTCAGGCCCCGCCGTCACGGTTGACGCGGTCGATGAACGCCTGCATCGCGTCGGGGTCGCCGGCGTCGACGCCCTCGGCGATCGCCCGCATCGCGATCGTCTTGGCCGGGCCCCAGTGCGACTCGTCGGCCATGAACGAGGACATCTCGTCGCGGTGACGGTCGACGGCCTCGTCGAGCATCGTCACGGCCCGCGGCGGGATCTGCCGGTCGGCCGCGGTATGGCGGGCCCAGTCGTGGACGATGTCGGCGGCCATCGGACCGGCCGTCGCGGGCAGCGTCACGCGACGCGGCAACCAGTCGAGCATGAACAGCTCGACGACGACGGGGCTCCACCGCAGCGGATCTCCGCCGGTCTCGTCGGCTGCGAAGTCGATCGCCGCACGGACCACCGTCTCGGCAGTCCGCTCCCGGTCGATGGCGTCCGACGACGCGCCCGCCGCCGGTGCCGACCAGGCACGTCCATGGTCGGAGGCGAAGAACGCGTCCGCGACGGCCCTCCGCACGTCGTCCGGAACCGCCTCCGGCCCGTCGTCATCGTCGGG
>JBFWKS010000127.1:0-11193 GCA_050252545.1 Solirubrobacteraceae bacterium | reverse complement strand
CTCTTCCGATCTGCGACGGTCGCCATCCGGGTCAACCCACGTCGGGTACCCGTCACGGGGAGCCTCACGATGGGCGGCGCCCCCAGTCCGTTCGGTGTTCCCGAGGAGGATGTCCCGGCCCTCCTGGCCGCCGCCCGCCTGCTCGCGGAGGACGTCGACATCGTCGGGGTCCACGTCCACGCCGCCAGCGACGTCGGCGACGCCGACGCCTACGCCGACTACGTCGAGCGCACCCTGCGCTACGCGACGGGGCTCGCCGCCGCGCACGACCTGGACCTGCGGCTCGTCGACGTCGGTGGCGGGCTCGGCTTCGACGCCACCGACCGCTCGCCGTTCCCGCTCGTGCGTCTTGCGGATCGCCTGCGTCGCGTCGCCCCACCGCCGGGCGTCCGCGTCGTCTTCGAGCCCGGCCGCTGGATCGCCGCACCGTGCGGCTGGTACGCCGCACCGGTAGCCGACGTGAAATCGAGCCGCGACCGCACGTTCGTGGTCCTGCACGGTGGCGTCAACCACTTCCTCCTGCCCGCCTCGTGGGATCTCCCCCAACCGGTGGTCGTCGTGCCGGTGGCCGCGTGGGATCCGCGCCTTCCGCGTCCCGGCGTCCACGACGCCCGCGTGACCGTCAGCGGCGAGCTCTGCACCCCCGAGGACACGCTCGTCCCCGCCGTCGACCGCACGACCGTCCGCGCCGGCGACGTCCTCGTCATGCCCCACGCCGGTGCGTACGGCTGGGAGTTCGGGCTCCACGCCTTCCTCGGACATCCCCCCGCCGCCCGCGTCGACCTCTCCCCCGCCCGTCCCGCCCCGACCGCCGCCGTCCCACCCCCCGGAGGACCCCGATGATGACCGCCAGCGACCCCCGTCCGATCCTCGAGCGCCAGCGCCACCGCGAGAGCTCCGCCCGCACCTACGCCCGCTGGCTCGACATCGTTCCCGTCCGCGCCAGCGGCGCCGAGATCGAGACCGCCGACGGCCGGATCCTCCTGGACTGCCTCGCGGGCGCCGGGACCCTCGCCCTGGGCCACAACCACCCCGAGGTCGTCGACGTGATCCGCCGGACGCTCGAGCGCGGCGCGCCGTTGCACGCGCTCGACCTCGCCACCCCCGAGAAGGACGCCTTCACCACCGCCCTGCTCGAGAGCCTCCCCGCGGGGCTGCGCCGCACCCATCCCCGCCTGCACTTCTGCGGCCCCGCCGGCACCGACGCGGTCGAGGCGGCGATGAAGCTCTGTCAGACGGCGACCGGCCGCCACGGCGTGCTCGCGTTCACCGGCGGCTACCACGGGATGACGCTCGGCGCGCTCGCCGTCAGCGGCGGCGTGGCCCCGAAGGCCGCGGTCCCCGGCATCGCCGCCGACGTCACGCGGCTGCCGTTCCCGTACCCGTTGCGCTGCCCGTTCGGGATCGGCGCCCACGGCGCGACGGTGTCCGCCCGCTACGTCGAGCGGCGTCTCGCCGACCCCCACGGTGGCGTGGCCCCGCCGGCCCTGATGCTCGTGGAGCCCGTTCAGGGCGAGGGCGGCGTCGTGCCCGCCCCCGACGCGTGGCTGCGGGCGATGCGTCGCGTCACCGAGAGCCGCGGGATCCCGCTCGTGGTCGACGAGGTCCAGACCGGGGTCGGGCGGACCGGCACGATGTGGGCCCACGAGCGCTCGGGGATCGTCCCCGACGCGATCGTCATGAGCAAGGCCATCGGTGGCAGCCTGCCGCTCGCCGTCGTCGCCTACCGCGGCGACCTCGACGGGTGGGCTCCCGGCGCGCACACCGGGACGTTCCGCGGCAACACGCTGGCCATGGCCGCCGGGGCCACGACGCTGAGGATCGTCCAGCGCGACGGTCTCGCCGATCGGGCCCGTCGGCTCGGGACGCGGATCGCCGACGGCCTGCGCCGCCACACCGACCACCTGCCGTGGGTCGCAGAGGTACGGGGCCGCGGTCTCATGCTCGGCATCGAGCTCGTCGACCCCAGCGGCCCGTCCGACGCGCTCGGCGTCCACCCCCCCGCACCGGACCTCGCCGTCGAGGTCCGGCGCCGGTGCCTCGACGACGGCCTCATCGTCGAGCTCGGCGGGCGCCACGATGCCGTCGTGCGGCTCCTGCCGCCGCTCGTCCTCACCGACGCCCAGGCCGACCGCGTCGTGGAGATCCTCGGTGGGGCCCTCACGGGCGTCGGGGCCACCGTGGGCCGCGCCCCGGTCGGGGTGGCCGCATGAGCGTCGCTCCCCTCGCCGGCGACGGCGACGCATTGCGCGCGCTGCTCGCCGAGGCCGACGCCGCGCTCGACGCCGGACGCCGGGAGCGGGCCGGTGCCGCCCCCGCGGGTCCGCCCGGGCGGACCGCCGCGACGCTCGACGCGCTCCTCGGTGCCGATGGCGCGTTGCCCGCGCACGGGCGCGGTGACCGCGACGCCCTCGCCGGGCTCGTCCGGTTCCTCGCCGCCGGGCACACCGACCCCGCCGACCCGGCGTGCGCCGCGCACCTGCACTGCCCGCCGCTGGCGGTCGCCGTCGCCGCAGACCTCGCCGTGTCGGTGCTCAACCCGTCGCTGGATTCCTGGGACCAGGGTCCATCGGCCGCCGCCGTGGAGGACCGGACCGTCGCCGCGCTCGCCGACCTCGTCGGGTTCGACCCAGCGGTCTCCTGCGGCACGATGACCACCGGCGCGACCGCCTCGACGCTCACCGCGCTGCTCCTCGCCCGCGAGGCCGCCGGGCCGGAACTGCGTATCGCCTGCTCCGACCAGGCGCACTTCTCCGTTGGCCGCGCCGCACAGGTCCTGGGCCTCCCCGACGGTGCGGTGCACACCGTCGCGACGGACGCGACGGGCCGGATCGCGGTCGCCGCCCTGGCCCAACGGCTCGCCGAGGTGCCGGGCCCGTGGGCGATCGTCGCCACCGCGGGCACGACCGACCTCGGTGCGATCGACCCGCTCGTGCGGATCGCCGACCTGGCCGCAGAGCACCGCGCGTGGCTGCACGTCGACGCCGCCTACGGCGGCGGCGCGCTCTTCTCCGACCGGCTCGCCCCGTTGCTGACGGGGATCGACCGTGCCGACTCCGTCGCCCTCGATCTCCACAAGCTCGGCTGGCAACCGGTCGCCGCCGGGGCGCTCCTCCTGCGTGACGCCGCCCGCCGGACCCCTCTGGACCTCCAGGTCGCCTACCTCAACGCCGCCGACGACGACGCCGCCGGGTACGGCGACCGGCTCGGCCGGTCGCTGCGCACGACCCGCCGCCCCGACGCGTTCAAGCTCCTGGTGACGATGCGCGCGATCGGCCGCTCCGGGCTCGGCGCGCTCGTCGAGCACTGTCACGACCTCGCCCACGTCGCCGCCGACGCCGCCGACGCCGACCCGCGGCTGGAGCTCCACAGCCGACCGACGCTCACGACGGTCCTCCTGCGTCCCGCGGACGACGACCCCACGCGCCGCGACAGGGCGTGCGCAGAGCTTCGCCGGTTGCTGCTGCGCACCGGCCGCGCGGTCGTCGGACGGACCGAGTTGCCGGGCGAGGGGCCCGGCCGCCGGTGGCTGAAGCTCACGCTCCTGCACCCCCACGCATCGCCCGATGCGGTCCGGACGCTCGTCGCGGAGATCGCCGCCGCCTGCCCTGCCCCCGCGACCTCGGCGGCGCGCGGATGAGCATCGCCACCGTCCCCGCCCGCGCCGCCGACCCGCTCCTCGACCCGGACCCGCGGGTCATCGCCGACCACGCCGCCGTCGAACCGCTCCTGCGAGCGTGGGTCCGCGAGACCGGCGTCCGCCTCCCCGCGTCGGGGGCGACGCTGCGCCTCGACCTGCCGCGGCAGGCCCAGGCGCTCTGGATCCCCGTGCGGCACCGCTCGCCGACCGGGTGGCACCGCTTCGGACGGGTCCGCTCCGCTCCCGAGAGCGGCGCGACCCCCGTCGCCCACGCCGATGTCGCCACGCTCGTGCTCACCGAGGCCGCGTTGCTGCGCGGACGGCCGGCGTCGGCGGCCGCCGACGCGATCGCTCGCGCCGTCGATTCCGCCGCCCGGGTCGCCGAGCATCTCGCCGACCGTCGCCGCCACCCCGAGGACCCGAGCGGGACGCTGAGCTACCGCGCCGGCGAGGAGTCCCTGACCGTCGGGCACCCGTTCCACCCGACCGGCAAGAGCCGCGACGAGCCCGACCCGGCCCGGCGCCACGCGCTGTCGCCGGAGCTGCGGGGCCGGTTGCGACTGCACTGGCTCGGCATCGCCCCGGGCGACCTCGTCGGTGCCGGGCCGGGCGAGGAGTCGATCGCCACCACCCTGCGCAAGCTCGCCGCCACCGACGACGTCGTGGCCCCCGATGGCCGCGTCCCGCTGCCGCTGCACCCGTCCCAGGCCGCGCTCCGGCTGTCGGACGGCCCGTTGCGCGACGCCGTCGCCGCCGGGCGTGTCACCGACCTCGGTCCCGGCTCCCGGGACTGGGCGCCGACCTCGTCGCTGCGGACCGTCCACCGGGACGGGGCCCCGTGGATGCTCAAGCTCTCCCTCGGGCTGCGGATCACGAACTCGCGCCGCGAGAACAGCCGGGCGGAGCTGCGCCTCGGACGCCACGTCGGGGCGATCGCCACGGCGCTCGAGGTCCTGTCCGGTCCCGACGCCACGGTCGGGGTCTTCGACGACAGCGGGTGGGCGAGCGCCGACGTCGACGGCCGCGAGATCGGCCTTGCCGTCGCGCTGCGCCAGTCTCCGGTGCGGGCCGGCGACCCGACGCTCTGCCTCGCGGGTCTGACCGCCGAGCGTCCCGGGCAGGGACCAAGCCGGCTCGGGGCGATCATCGCCGCCGCCGGCGGGGCGGACCAGGACCGCCGACAGCAGGCCGCCGCGCGGTGGTTGGACGGGCTGCTCGACGTCCTCGTCCTGCCGTTGCTGCGTTGGCACGACGAGCACGGCGTCGGCGTCGAGGCGCACGGGCAGAACGCGCTGGTGACGCTCGACCGCGATGGATTCCCCATCCGCGGCTGGTATCGCGACGGCCAGGGCTGGTACATCACCCGCAGCCACGCCGCGGCGTGGACGGCACGCGTCGGTGCTCTGGAGCCGCCCGGGACCGAGCTCGTCTTTCCCGACGCACTCGTCGCCGACCGGGTGACGTACTACCTCGGGGTCAACGCGCTGCTGGGGATCGTCGGCGCACTCGGCGCCGACGGCGTCGCCGATGAGCGGGCGCTCCTGCATCACGTCCGCCGGCGCCTGGAACCGGCCGCGCGGACCCATCCCGACGGGGTCGCGGCGCGGCTCGCCCACGCGCCGCGACTCACGAGCAAGGCGAACCTCCTGACGACCGTCGACGGTCGCGACGAGCTCCACGGCCCGGTCGCCGCCCAGTCGGTCTACGGCTCGATCGCCAACCCGGTGCCCGCATGAGCCCTCGATCGCCATTGGACCTGCTCGGCGTCGGCGTCGGGCCGTTCAACCTCGGGCTCGCCGCGCTGGCCGACGGCATCGACGACCTCCGTCTGCTGTGCCTCGACGAGCGCCCGGCGTTCCGCTGGCACGACGGGATGCTCCTGCCGGGCACGACCCTGCAGGTGCCGTTCCTCGCCGACCTCGTGACGCTCGTGGACCCGACGAGCCGCTGGTCGTTCCTCGCCTACCTCCGCGAGCACGGCCGGCTCTTCCCGTTCTACTTCGCCGAGCGATTCCTCGTGCCGCGCCGCGAGTTCGACGACTACTGTCGCTGGGTCGCCGCCGGCCTCGACGCCTGCCGGTTCGGACATCACGTCGCGGCGCTCGCATGGGACGACGAGGCGGGCTGCTTCGTCGCCGACGTCCGTGGCCCCGCCGGCCCCCAACGGCTGTGGGCCCGCAACGTCGTCCTCGGCGTCGGCACCGCGCCCCACCTGCCGGCGCCGCTGCGCGGGCCCGCCACCACGCACGGCGATCGGGTCCTGCACTCCGCCGGGTACCTCCCGGCGCGGGAGCGGCTCGTCGAGCTCGACGACGTGACCGTCGTGGGCTCCGGCCAGTCCGGTGCGGAGGTCTTCCTGGATCTCCTGCGCGCCCAGCGCCCCGGCCAACACCGACGGTGGGTCACCCGCACCCGTGCGTTGGCGCCGATGGAGTACTCGAAGCTCGGCCTCGAGCAGTTCACGCCCGACTACACGGCCTACTTCCGGGGGCTGGACGACCCGGTCCGCGAACGCGTTCTGCCCCGGCAGGCCCAGCTCTACAAGGCCATCAGCGCCGAGACGATCGCCGACATCCAGGCGACGCTCTACGAGCAGACCGTCGGCGGCGGATGGCCGCCGGCCACGATCATCCCGAACGTCGCGCTCGAGGAAGCCACCGTCACCGCCGACGGGGTGCGGCTACGGCTGCACGAGCCCGACGAGGACCGCAAGGCGACGCTCACGACCGGGGCGGTGGTCGCCGCCACCGGGTACCGGCCGCGCCGGCCGACGTGCATCGCCGGCCTGAGCGAGCGGATCGACTGGGACGAGCAGGGCCGCTACCGCGTCGACGCGACGTACCGCGTGGCGACCGACCCGGACATCCGCGGCGGGCTCTACGTCCAGAACGCCGAACTGCACACCCACGGGGTCGGCGCACCCGACCTCGGGCTCGGCGCGTGGCGCAGCGCGACGATCCTCAACGCCGTCGTCGGGCGGGCGGTGCACCCACTGCCGGCGCGCACCGCGTTCACCTCCTTCGGCCTCGCCGGGGCGCGGTGAGCGTGCCCGTCGACCGCGTCGGCCACCACCGCCGCGTGCTCGCGGCGACGCTCGGTCTGCTCCTCGTCGGGGAGATGGCGCTCGGCCCGTACTACCCGCAGCTCTTCCGGGAGCTCTACGCCCGCGGTGACCCGGCGGCCACCGGCGTGTTCGTCTGGACCACCCGGCTCTGTGCGCTGGTCGCGCTGCCGCTGCTGGGTCTCCTCGCCCGGCGGGTCGGCGCGGCACGCGTCGTCACCGGGGGCCTCGCCGTCGCCGCGGTCTGTGACCTGCTGCTGCCGTGGGCCCCGACGCTGGCGACGTTCACGGCGTTGAGTGCGGTCGCGGCCGCGGCCGGCTCGGCGTTGCTGCTGGCGTATCCCGCGCTCGTGCGCCTCGACGGTGCCGGCTCGACCCCGGGGACGGTGTGGTTCGCGGGGCTGTTCCACGGCGCGGTCGTCGCTGCGGCTGCCCTCGGCGCACTCATCGTCGCCCTGCCCGAGCCGCGTGTCGGCCTGGCGGCGTTCGCGCCGATGACCGTGGTGCTGCTCGTCGCCTCGCGTCGGGCGCTGCGCGCCACTCCGGACGCTCCCGCCCCCGCGCCGGCCACGGCGCGCCGTCACGCGCTGCTCGTCCTGGCGACCGTCGTCCTGCTCGGCACGGTGCTGGACTTCTCGATCGCCGTCGTGCGCCCGTTCTTCGTCGCCGCGCTGGAGGGCGCCGGTCACGGCGCCGTCGTGAGCACCACGGTCTTCCTGCTGCCGTCGCTGGCGGCCCTGGCGGTCCTCCCGGTCCTGCCGCGCGTCGCCTCGCGGATGGGCGCGGCAGCGCTCCCGTCCGCGCTGGTGCTCGCCGCCGTCGGCCTCGTCCTGCAGACCGGAGCGCAGGCCGATCTCGTCCCGATCCTCGCCGGACGCGTGGCCTTCGGCGTCGGGGTCGTCCTCGCCCAGATCGAGGTCGACCGGCGGATCTTCGCCGTCGCCGGCACCGCGGGCCCCGGGTTCGCCGCGTCGGAGACCGCCCGCGGCATCGGGCTCGTCCTCGCGCCGCTCGCCGCCGCGACCGCGGCCACCCACGACCTGTTCCTACCGCTCGCCGTCGGAGCCGCCGGGCTCGGGCTCGCCGCGCTGCTCACCGCCGTTCCCCACATGCTCCCCCGTCCCCTCCGGAAGGCCCACCGTGTCCCGTCCGTCTGATCCCGTCCGCCCGTCGCCGCCCCTGCGGGCGGACCGGACCGGTTGGTCCGCCGCCGGACCGCCGTTGCTCGCCCGGCTGCTCGGTGAGCTCGCCTACGAGGGGGCCCTGCAGCCGGAGCCCGACGCGGTCGCCGACCGGTGGCGGCTCACGCTCCCGGCGGCGACCTACCGCTTCACCGCCCGCCGCACGGCGTTCGCCGGCTGGCAGGTCGACGGTGCGACGGTCCGTCGCCACGTCGACGACACGACGACCGTCCCGGAGCCCACGACGCTCCTCCTCGATGCCGCCGAGCGCCTGGACCTCACCGGCGGGGCGCTCGTCGACGCGCTCCGCGAGCTCGACGCCACCCGGGTCGCCGACGCCGTGCTCGCGTCGCGACGCCCGGACGCCGCGACGCTCGCCGACCTCGACCACGTCGCACTCGAGGCCCACGGCGAGGGACACCCCGGGATGGTCCTCAACAAGGGGCGCCTCGGGTTCGGTCCCGTGGCGCTGCGGCACTTCGCCCCCGAGCACGCCCCGGATGTCCGGCTCGTCTGGATCGCGGTGGCCCCCGAGCTGGCCCGGCACCACGACGCGGGTGACGATCCCGCGCGCGCCGCGACGGTGCTGCGGGAGCGGCAACTCGACGAGGACGAGCGCGACACGTTCGCCGCCCGCCTGCGGGCGGCGTGCGGCCCCGGGGAGGACCCGTCGGCGTGGGCATGGTCGCCGGTCCACCCGTTCCATCTGGAGTCGGCATGGGCGTCGCTGTGCGCCGCGGAGCTCGGCTCCGGCCGGATCGTCGTGCTCGGCACCGGTCGCGACCGCCACCGACCGCTGCAGTCGGTACGCACGCTCGCCAACGTCGATCGTCCGGAGCGCAGCGACGTCAAGCTCCCCCTGGCGATCCGCAACACGCTCGTCTGGCGGGGCCTCTCGCCGGCGCACTGTGCACAGGCGGGTCGGATCAGCGCGTGGCTCGCCGGCGTGACCGCGCGTGACCCATGGCTCGAGCGGACCGGGTTCGTCGTGCTCGAGGAGACCGACGCGGTGACCCACGTGGCGCCGCGGCTGACGCGGATCCCCGCCGTCCCGTACCGCTGGGCAGAGGCGACCGGCGCGGTCTTCCGTCGTCCGGTCGCCGGCGTCCTACGCCACGGCGAGCGGGCGCGATCGCTCGCGTCGCTGACGCTCGTGGGCCGTGACGGCCGCGCGCTCGTCACCGAGCTCGTCGCCCGGTCCGGCGGCGACGCGCCACGCTGGCTCGCGCGGTTGCTCGACGCGCTGCTCCCCCCGCTGCTGCACTGGCTCGTACGGTACGGCGTCGCGTTCTGCCCGCACGGCGAGAACACCGTCGTGCTCTTCGGTCCCGACGAGGTGCCGGTCCGGGTGGCGGTGAAGGACCTCGCCGAGGACGTGAACCTCGAGCCGGACGCCCGGCCGGAGGGGCTCGCGCCGGAAGCGGCGGCCGTGCTGCTGCGGTGGCCGTTGGCCGAGCTGCGGCACAGCGTGCTCTCGGCGCTCGTGGCCGGGCACTTCCGGGCGTTCGCGCCCCTCGTCGCGGCGCACCTCGACGTGCCGGAGGCGACCTTCTGGTCGCTCGTCGCGGGCACCATGGCGCGCGTGCGCCGCGACGTCGGGCCCGCGCAGCACGCGCGGTTCGATGCGCTGGGGCTCTTCGACGCCCGGTTCGAACGGATCCAGCTCAACCTGGAGCAACTCTCGGGCGACGCGTTCCACGAACGCGCCGAGCGCGACGAGGGATTCGATCTGGCCGAGGGCACCGTCCCCAACCCTCTGGCGACCGTCGACCGGGCCGCGGCGATCCGGCTCCTCGACGGGCTGCTCGATGGAGCGCCGGCGGGGCACGCGGCCGCCGCAGACCGGCGCGAGGCACCGGTCCGGGTGGCGGGATGACGACGGGAACCACCGTCCCCCGTGGCGACCTGGAGGCGCTGCGGCGAGCGGTCGCCGACGGGACGGTCGAGGAGGTCGTCGTCGCGTTGCCCGACCTCCAGGGCCGGCTGCAGGGAAGCCGGTTGGACGCCCGTCATGCGCTGGAGCACGCCCTCGCCCCGGGCGGCGCCTTCGACGCCTGTGCCTACCTGCTCGCCGTCGACATCGACATGCGCACGGGGGCGGGGTACGCGATCGACGCCGCGGCGGGCGGCTTCGGCGACCTGCGACTCGTGCCCGACCCGACGACCGTCTGCGTTCCGCCGTGGTGGGACCGCACCGCGCTCGTCCTCGCCGACGCGCGCACCGCGACGGGCGATCCGGTCTCCGTGGCTCCGCGGACGATCCTCGCCCGCCAGCTCGAACGTCTCGGCGCCCACGGTCTGCACGCCCGTTGCGGACTGGAGCTCGAGTTCGTCGTCTTCGCCGAGAGCTACGCCGAGGCACACGCCCTCGGGTACGCCGGCCTCCGGCCCGCAAGCCGACACAACGCCGACTACGGACTCCACGCGACGGTCGACGTCGATCCGTTGACGCGTCGGATCCGCCGGGCGATGCGGGATGTCGGCCTGCGACTGGAGACCGCGCGCGGCGAATGCCACCGGGGTCAATACGAGATCGTCTTCCGCTACGACGCCGCGATGCGTGCGTGCGACGACGCCGCGCTCTACAAGCTCGGTGCGAAGACGATCGCCGCGCAGGAGGGCCGAGCGTTGACGTTCATGGCGCGGGTCGACGACGACGAGGGCTCGTCGGGACACGTCCACCTGAGCCTCGTCGACGGCTCCGGTCGTCCGGTGTTCGCCGGTGATGCACCCGACGAGCCCCCGGAGGTACTGCGCCACGCACTCGCCGGGCAACTTGCGTGCCTCGCGGACTTCACGCTCCTGTGGGCCCCGACGACCAACAGCTACAAGCGGTTGCAGCCGGGCACGTTCGCGCCGGATGCCGTGGCGTGGGGGCACGACAACCGACTCGCGGCGCTGCGCCTGGCGGGCACGGGACCGTCGCGGCGGATCGAGCACCGCGTGGCGGGCGCCGACGTCAATCCGTACCTCCTCGTGGCCGGGATCGTCGCGGCGACCGTCCACGGGCTGGAGCGGGGCACCGAGCCCGCCGCTCCCGTCGTCGGCGACCCGGCGACCGCGGGCGCGCCGCCGCTGCCCCGCGACCTCGGCGAGGCGCTCGCGCGCTGGCAGGCCAGCCACGTGGCCCGCGCGGCGTTCGGTCCCGAGGTCCACGCGCACGTCGCGCGCGCGGCTGAGGTCGAGCTCGACCTCAGCCGCCGCGCGGCGACCGACTGGGAGCGGCGGCGGCTCTTCGAGCGGATCTGACCGCCCGATCGCGGGCGCTCAGGCGCCCGCGACGTCGCCGTCGTGGTCGGCCCAGAACGGCT
>JBFWKS010000126.1:0-11316 GCA_050252545.1 Solirubrobacteraceae bacterium | reverse complement strand
AGTGGCTCGGAGCCGACGAGCCGTACGCGGTCGTGCCGTACTTCTTCAGCGACCTGGCCGACGGGGTGGCGATGGAGTCGCTCGGGCCGGCGCGCAGCTGGGACCGGACCGTCGTCGAGGGCAGCCTCGAGGACGACGCGTTCGCGGTCTGGCTCGTCGAGGGCGACCACGTCCGTGGCTACGCGCGCTTCAACGGCGCGGGGGATCTGGACCGGGCGCGCGAGATCATCGTCGCCGGCGAGCCGGTCGACGTCGCGACGCTGGTGGCCTGACCGCCGGCGTCGCGACGGCCGGCGGGGTGGCGTCGGCCCGCGCCGTGTTCCCGCGGTGCGGTGCTGGACCGCGAGGGGCGGCGGCGCCGCGACCCGTGGCGCCGGAGCGTGCGGGGACGGAGGGCCCCCGCGACGTGCTCAGACCTCGACGGAGACCTTGTCGGGGTCGTCGCCGGGGCGCTCGCCCCGGGCGTACGCCTGGTTCTGCGCGTGCTCACCCGCGACCTGGCCGAAGGTGTAGATCAGCGGCACCATGATGAAGCCCGGGATGATCACGAGCCAGAGCAGGATGAGCCAGACCGAGAACGAGGTTGGCGTGGCGGCGAGCACGGCGGACATTGCGGCAAGCAGTCTATCCGACGGTCACGACGGTGGCGTGCGGGGACGCGACGCCGCCCTTCGGGTCGCGGATCGGGCACGGATCACGCGGCGTGACGGCGCCCCGATCGACCGGGACGGCGAACACCGACCGCGCTGGTAGGGTTGACGCACCGTGATCTTCACGACCAAGGCCGAGTACGGCGTCCGTCTGATGGTCCGCCTCGGTGAGCTCCCCGGCGACGAGCCCGTCTCCCTCAAGACGGTCGCGGCCGCCGAGCGGCTGCCGCTGGCGTACCTCGAGCGGATCGTCGCGTTGCTGCGTCGTGCCGGCCTGGTCGAGAGCACGCGCGGTGCGCACGGCGGATACCGCCTGTCGCGCGCGGCGGACGAGATCCGGATGGACGAGGTGATCGTCGCGCTCGAGGGCGCGGTCGCACCGATGTCGTGCTTCGTCGACGATCGGGAGGGCGAGCGGGTGCTCTGCTCCCACCTCGACGACGACGGCAGCGGGTGCGCCACCAAGCTGCTCTGGACCCGTGTCCAGGTGGGGGTCCACCGTGCCCTGCAACAGACGACGCTCGCCGAGCTCGTGAACTTCCAGACGCCGTCCGAGGGCGCTCCACGCCTGACGGTCCGGCCGCCGGCCCCGACCGCGGTCTGAGCCCCCGGGCACGCCCGTCGCCCCTCCGCCGGTCCCTCCCGGCACCTCCCATCCCCGACCCCAGATCGAATCGCCATGGCTGACCTAGAGATCAAGAACGTCCACGCCCGCGTCGGCGAGAAGGAGATCCTCAAGGGTCTCGATCTCACCGTCAACCGCGGCGAGATCCACGCGCTGATGGGCCCCAACGGGTCCGGCAAGTCGACGCTCGCCAACGTCATCATGGGCAACCCGACCCTCGAGATCACCGAGGGCCAGATCTTCTGGAAGGGCGAGGAGATCACCGAGGCCGCTCCGGACGAGCGAGCGCGGCTGGGCCTCTTCATGGCGTTCCAGTACCCGGTCGCGATCCCGGGCGTCACGATCGTCAAGTACCTGCGGATGGTGATGAACGCCCACCGCGAGGAGCGCGGCGAGGGCGACATCTCGCTCAAGGAGTTCCGCAAGGTCGTGCAGGGTGCGATGGAGCAGGTGAACGTGCCGAAGGAGTTCGGCTCGCGGTACCTCAACGACGGGTTCTCGGGCGGCGAGAAGAAGCGCCTGGAGATGCTCCAGCTCGCGCTCCAGCGGCCCCAGGTCGCGATCCTCGACGAGACCGACTCCGGCCTCGACGTCGACGCGCTCAACGTCGTGTCGCAGGCGGTCAACGCCGTCAAGGCCGAGTCCGACCTGGGCGTCCTGATCATCACCCACTACCAGCGGATCCTCCACCTGGTGAAGCCCGACCGGACGTCGGTCCTCATGGACGGCCGGATCGTCAAGGAGGGCGGTCCCGAGCTCGTCGAAGAGGTCGAGACCGAGGGCTACGCGGGCATTCGCGCCGAGGTCGGCGCCGGGACCTGAGTCACGGCCGTCCGTCGTCGCGACGTGGGCCGGATCCTGCTCGCCAGGGCGAGCACGATCCCCGCCCACGGGGACGGGGACCGGTCAGGCCTTCGGGTTCCTAGCGTCCCACGGTCGTGTACACGATCCGGCGCAGCTCGTCCGGCAGCGCGAGGAACGGGGTGATCTGGTCCCAGCGCTCATGCCAGGACGGGCTGATCACCGGGTCCTTCTCGTCCCACTCGGCCTCGAACCGCTCGAGCTGCACGAGCGCGTCGTCCGCACCGCTCTGGCCACCTACGCCGCCATCGTCGCCGACTCCCACCCCGACCGATCGCGAGGTCGCCCCACCAGGCCGGCGTTCCATGCCCAAGTCCCTCACCGCGACGCCGATCGGCAGAGGCCATGGCGACAAGCGCCGGAGCCCGCCTCCCGCTCCACCCACATGGATAGCCCCTCAATCGAAGTTCCCCACCTTTGAGTCGCGTGGGGGCCGGGGTGTCAGCGTCGCTGCGCGAAGGATTGGGACCTCCCATCACGATGCGGGCTGTGCTGTCTGGTGGTCAGTCGTCGCAGGAGTGCGGGACGGGCGCGTCGTTTGCCTGCTGTTGTCCTGCCGCGACGACGCTGGGCACGGAGGCCGTCAGCCCGAGCAGGAGCACGACTCCTAGCGTTGCCGTGGCGTTCAGGGCGTTGCGGCGCAGCGCCCCGGGTGTCCGGCGTTCGCCGAGGAGCTCGTCGACGCGGTCGCGGACGTCGCGGCCCCCACCCAGCGACGCGACCGCCGGGTTCTGCGAGATCGTCGCCTTGCAGATGGCACTCGCCAGGGCGAAGCGATCGTGCTGGCGGGCGATCGCCCACGCGTCGGCGTCGCGCTCGAGATGGAAGCGCAGCTGCGAGACTGCGTGCGTCGTTCCCGGAATGAAGCGCGCCAACGCGCGGCACGCCTCGGCGTAGAGGACGACGAAGCGGTGCCGGCGATGGATGTGGCCGTGCTCGTGATCGATCCCGGCGGCGAGCTCTTCGTCGTCCAGCTGCGTCAGGGCTCCGGCGGACACCACGAGTTGCGGGTGACTGAATCCGGCGGCCGCGACGAACACGTCGGGGCCGCCGACGATCACGCTGTCGGCCGGCCCACGCCCGACGGCGTCGCGCGTGATCAGTCGCCGAACGGAGCGGGCGGCGCGCACGAGCCCGAAGGCCAGCGAGATCGTCGACGCCGCCAGGAGGAGGATCGGGAAGATCGCCACGGCGTCGCCGACGCGATGGCCTGCCACGCCCAGGTGGGTGGTGACGATCGGGATGATCGTGTGCCAGCACCAGTGGGTCATCGCATCGAAGAGTGCGGTGGCCGGCAGGAAGAGGACGAGGTAGAGCGCGACGAAGACGCTGGTCAGCGCCCGGAGGCCCAGCGCGACACCCCACAGCGTGGCCGCGGTCGCCGGGGCGACGCGCCGCAGCGGCACGACGTGCGGCAGCAGCACCGCGGCGACGACTAGGAGTGCCAGGAGCACGATCACCGCTTCCGGGCCTCGCGCGCGGCGGCGGCCTGCCGAGCCTGCTCCTGCAGAGCGGAGAGCTCGTCGGTCTCGATGGTGCCAATCAGCTGCGCCAGCGCGGCCTGCCGGCCCTCCAGCGAGGCTCCTGCGAGGGTGCGCTCAATCGAGCGCGACAGGTACTGCCCTTCTGTCACCTTCGCGGTGTAGACGAACGTCTTCCCGCGCCGCTCGCGAGAGAGCAGCCCGCGGTCGACGAGACGATTGAGCACGGTCTGCACCGTGCTGTAGGCGCTGCGATGTCGAGCCGGTAGACCAGCACGGACGTGCTCAACGGTCCCCTCGCCGTTGCGCCAGAGGACGATCATGATCTGCTCTTGCAGCTCGCCCTGAATGGCGCCGTCGGTCATCGCACGAGTATGCCACCCCAAGTCCTACGCACCGTGGGAGATCACCGCGGGCTCACCGAGCGGGCTTCTTCGCCCAGGCCAGCCCGCCCTCGTGGTCGAGCACCTCGACGCCGACATCGATGAACCCGGCGCGCCGCAGCTCGCCGACCCACCAGGCCGCCCGCGCCGGGCTCTCCCAGCGGCCGCTGGCGACCCGCCCGACGTTCTTCATCAGCCGGACGACCCCCGGGACCCCCTTTCGCAGCATGGCGCGGACCTTCTGCGTCACGACCTCGCGGTCCCGGGCGTCGCCGAGCCCCAGGCCGAACATCATGTCGCCGAAGACGAGACGCCCGCCGGGGCGCAGGACGCGCCAGGCCTCGAGCATCGCAAGGTGCTTGTCGGCCGCGTTGAGGTGGTGGAAGCAGTAGTTAGAGACCACGAGGTTCACCGCGTCGTTGACGAGCGGCAGGCTGACGGCGGAGGACACGACGGCTTCCAGGTTTCCCAGACCGGCGCTCGAGGCCTTCGTGCGGAGGTAGTCGGTCATGCCGGCCGAGATGTCCACCGCCCAGACGTGCTCGGCGCGGTGCGCCAGCGGAAGGGCCAACAGTCCCGTGCCCGAGCCAACGTCGACGACGTGATGGTGCGTCTCGGGCTGCGCGAGGTCGAGGATCCGTTCGCGCAGCGAGAGGAACCCGGGACAGCGGGCGACCGTCTCGCCGTCGATGACGTGGCGGTCCCAGTTCTTGGTCATGGTGCCCATGGCTGTAACTCCGACAGATTGTAGGGATTGAGGCGCTGAGCGTAGCGAAGTCCGACTGTCTGTAGGATTTGGTGGGTGCAGTCCCCTTCCCCGCGCGCACCTCGCCCGACGTCGACGCGTCACCCGCTGTTGATCCCGGGGATCGTCCTGCTGGTCGTGCTGACCTTCGCGGTGCTGGCGTGGGCGGCTTCGATGCCCGACGACGCCGAACCGGCCCGTAGTACCGCGGCCACGACGTCCGCCTCGGACGAGCCGTCGGTCGTACGGGTCTTGGCGGGCGGCCGGGAGCTCGGGACCTTCCCGGTCGCGCGTTACCGCGCCGACGGGCGACTTGACCGCGCCGCGTTGCGCGCGGCGGTCCACTCCCGCATCCCGGCGACCGAACGCGTGCGCGACGGGCGGGTGACGGTGATCTTTGATCTGGACCGGAACGCTGGGGCCCGTGCGGCGCTCAGCGCAGCGATGCTGGGGGGTGGCGTGGTGCAGGTCCCCCGACGCGCCGTGTCCTCGACGATCACCACCCCGATCCTTAAGCAGCGCCTGCGCAACAACTGCGAGACCGCGGCGCTCTCGATCCTCATGCGCACCGTCGGTACTTCGGTGGACCAGCTCACCCTGCAGCGGCAGCTCGCGCGGTCGGGGCCTCTGGATCCGGCGGGCGGCGGTGCGGGGATGCGGTGGGGCGACCCGGACAAGGGATACGTCGGCCGACCCGGCGGCGGAGGGGTCGCAGGCGGCTTCGGCGTCTACCCGGGACCGATCGCAGCGCTCGCGGGCCGGCATCGGGTGCGCCTGGAGAACCTGACCGGCAGGACCGTTGAGACGCTGTACCGGCGGTTGCGGACCGGGCACGCGGTGCTCGCCTGGATCGGGCTCGGCGACGGGCCGTACGGCCGGTGGACCTCCCCAGAAGGAAAGGCAATCAAGGTGAACTACAACGAGCACACCGTCGTGCTGCACGGCGTCACCCGCGACGGGACGATCTCGGTTTCCAACCCGCTGCAGGGCACCGCGGAGCGATGGACGCCGCAGCAGTTCGAAGCGATGTGGCGGCTGCTCGGCGGCCGCGCGCTGGCGACGACCGGAGGGATCCAAGGATGAGCCGCTGGACGATCCTGGCCGTCTTGCCACTCCTGGCCCTCCCGGGCTGCGGCGACCGTCAGTCGGGCCCTGAGGCGCCCGGCACGAGCACTGGCCTGGTGATCAGTGACGACGTCGTCTCGCACATCCATGGCCTCGGTGTGAACCCGGCCGACGACGCGCTGATCGTCGCGACCCATTCGGGGCTCTTCCGGGCGGCGCCCGGTCAGCGACGCGCGGTGCGACTGAGCGAGCTTCGCCAGGACACGATGGGATTCACCGTCGTGGGCGCCGACCGGTTCCTGGGATCGGGGCACCCGGCCGTCGGTGCCGGACAGCCGCCCGTTCTCGGTCTCATCGAGTCCGACGACGCGGGACGGAGCTGGACGTCGCTGTCGCTGTCGGGGAAGGCCGACTTTCACGTGCTGCGCGCCTCAAGGCGCCGCATCTACGGCGTGAACTCCACGGATGGCGTGCTGCTCATCTCCGGCGACGGCGGACGCCGCTGGGAACGAAGCGACCCGCCAGGAACGGTCGTCGACTTGGCGATCGACCCAAAGGATCCCGACCGCGTCGTGGTCTCCGGCGACCAGGGCCTCGCTCGCTCCGAAAACGCCGGCCGGACGTGGAAGCGGCTGGGCGGCGACCTCGTGGGACTCCTGGCGTGGGGTTCGCGACTGGTGCTGGTCGATGCGAACGGTCGGGTGCACGCCAGCACGGACGGCGGCCGCGGCTTCACGGCGGTCGGCGACGTCGGGAGCCAGCCTGCCGCGACGTCCACCGCAGACGAGCAGCTCCTCGTCGCGTTGCGCGACAACTCCGTCCGGAGCTCCGATGACGGTGGCCGCACTTGGCAGGTCCGCCTCAATGGTCAATAGCGCGCCCCACGCGCCGGCCCGCGACGGCGTGCGGCTCGTTCGGGGCGGGGCGGGCCCGTTCTTCAGCGTCGGGAAAGCCTCGGCGGGTACGGTACCCCTGATGGGTATGGGGTCCGCGATCTCTTGCGGCCTCGCGCCGCGGCGCGAGGCGCGTCACGGTGTAGCCGTGGTCTCTGGGGAGACGGTGCGGTGAGCGCTCTGCGCATCCGGGCGCTGCTGCAGCGCCCGCGCCGCCGCCTGCTCATCGCGCTGGTTGTACTCGGGCTCGGCGGCTCGGTCGCCGTCCATCACGGCGTGCCGGAGGGCATGTCGATGGAGGGCATGCACTCCGACCACGTCGCAGCGATGTGCCTGGGCATCATCGCCGCCAGCACCGCGATTGCCGTGGTCTATGTCGGTGTTTGGCGTCGTCGTCGGCGGCGCAACCATGTCGGGACCCCTCCGGTCCTGACGCTCGCGGACGCCTTGACGCATCACCCCCCGGCCATCCGCGCTCGAGCGGGGCCACCTGTCGTGCTGTTCCTGCGCCTCGGAGTCCTTCGACGGTGAATTCGGGCGTGGCGCATGCCGCACGTCCCGATGCGCCTGCCCTTGCGGGCGCACCACCGTTGATCCCGACCCTAGGACCTACATCCATGAAGCACTTCAACACCCGAACGGGCGTCCTGGCGCTCGCGCTCACCGGCGCGCTCGCCGCGGCCGGCTGCGGCTCCGACGACTCCGGCACCTCGGCCGGCGGTGGCCACGACGGCCACAACATGGGCGGGTCGTCGACCCCGAAGAGCACGACGGCCACCGCCGCGTCCGCCGCGGACGTCGACAAGGCGTTCGTGTCGCAGATGATCCCCCACCACGAGATGGCCGTCGAGATGGCCGGCTACGCGCCCGCCAACGGCGAGCGGTCGCAGATCCGCGAGCTCGGCGGGTCGATCATCGCCGGACAGGCACCGGAGATCTCGCAGATGAAGGCGATCGCCAAGCGCCTGAACGTCAGGCCTGTCGCGATGCCGATGGACGGCGAGTCCATGGACCACGGCTCGATGACCGCCGCGGCGAAGACCCTTGGTCTCTCGATGGACGACATGGGCATGTCGATGGAGATGGGGGCCCTGAAGGACGCGAAGCCGTTTGACCGGGCGTTCATCGACGAGATGATCCCCCACCACCAGGGCGCCATCCGCATGGCCCGCGCCGAGCTCGCCAAGGGCAGTGACCCGGAGTTGAAGAAGATCGCGACCGCGATCGTCGCCGCGCAGAAGCAGGAGATCGAGCAGATGAATTCCTGGCGTGAGCAGTGGTACGGCAGCCCGTCGCCCGCCGGCGGCGTCCCCGCCGCCTGAGCGTATCTCGCTCCGGGGTCGACGGCCGTCGACCCCGGAGACCAGGGCACCTACCGGCCGCCCTCCCTCCGCACCGTGGTCAGCATGCAGTCCGCCGACCTTCCAGAGCCCTTCCGGCCCCTCGGGGCCGCGCATCCCGGATCATGCGATGAACCAGCACACGTTCGTCTTCGCAGACGTTCACGGCACCAAGGTCCCCACCGCCGACTTGGCCAAGCACCTGCGCCAGGCGCTCACCATCTACGGCGGCGAGTACGTCGACACCATCGGCGAGGCGGTCATGCTGCGCCTGGCGCGAGCGACGGACGCGGTCACCGTCAGCCTCGACGCCATCGACGCGTTCACCCGCCACGGCCACCCAGCGGTGCGCGTCGGAATGGACACCGGATCCGGGGTGCTCAAGGCCGGCCGTTGGTCCGGTCCGGCTGCCCTGGTCGCCGCCCGAGTCGCCGAGCACGCGCAGCGCGGTCAGGTGCTCGCCACCTCGAGTACCCGGCAGGCCACCGACCGCGGACAGATCGACTTCATCGGCGTCGGTGAGCACGCCCTGCACGACACCGACGCGAGGGTCACGCTCTACCGGGCCCAACGCGTCACCGACGTCGGGCCACCCGGGCGCCTGGACATCGACCCGGTCTGTCACCTCGCCGTCGACGCGACGCAGGCGGTCCGGATCCCTGGGCTTGAGGCGTCCCCCGCGTTCTGTTCCAAGGCGTGTGCTGAGACGTGGTCCGCCCGACACCCCGGCGCCGCTCCGAAGGGCGAGGCATAGGCCGTGCTCGCGTACATCACGATCGGGATCCCGCCAGAGATCCACCTTGGCCCGCTCACCATCGCCTGGCACGGCCTGACAATCGCGCTGGGGGTCATCGCCGGCGGCTGGGTCGCGGCGTTCTGGCTCCGCGAACGCGGCCTGCCGACCGAGCCGGTGACGACCCTCGGCGTCCTGCTGACCCTCGGTGCGCTGGTGGGCTCCAGGATCTTCTACCTGGCCGAGCACGACCCGGCCGGGATCGTGGACCCCGGGACCCTCGTAGGCACCAACGGCTACACGTTCGACGGCGGGATGATCCTCGCGAGCATCCTGGTCGCCGGATACGTCTGGCGCACCGGCATCAGCACCCGCTACCTGGACGCGATCGCCGCCGGCCTGCCGCTGGGCGTGGCCATCGGCCGCATCGGCGACGTCATCAACGGCGAGCGCAGCACGTTCTTCCTCGCCGTCCGCAACTCCCACCCCGACGCGCTGACCCCCGATCCCCGCTTTGCATACCAGAGCGGCGGGCTCTACGAGGTCCTGCTCGCGCTCCTCATCCTCGTGTTCGTCTGGCCCCTGCGTCACCACTTCCGACAGCCGATGCGCCTTGCCTGGTTCGTTCTCGGCCTCTTCGCGATCGGACGGTTCTTCGAGTTCTTCCTCCGCGGCGACAGCCCCGACCTCGCCTTGGGGCTCAGCAACACCCAGTGGACCAGCCTCCTCCTGCTGGGCATCTGCCTCGCCGGCGCTCGTTTCATCCGACCCAAAGACACGACGTGAACCCCAAGCAGTACGGCCGAGCACGACTCCACGGGCTCCGGGCGATCACCGCGTCGCGTCCGGGGCGCCTGCTGGTCGGCGTCGTCGGCGTCGTCGCGCTCCTCACGGTCGTCGGACTCGTCGCGCTGTGGCCGTCCGGCCAGGGGCCGAAGGTCGCCGGGGCCGGCATCAAGACGATCGCAGGCACCGTCACCCAGGTCAGGTCGGCGTCCTGCGGCGGACCGACCGAGCAGCAATGCCGCACCGCGAAGATCCGCATCGACGAGGGCCCGGACAAGGGCCTGCAGGTCGACGTCGTCCTCGGGCCCGCGGAGGTCAGTCCCGACCTGCAGGTCGACCAACGCGTGCGGATGGCCGACCAGAACGCCGGCACCCCGGCGGACGCCGGCACCGGACTGCAGGAGCCCTCCTACGCCTTCAGCAGCGTCGACCGCCGCATGCCGGTGGTCGCGCTGGCGCTCCTCTTCGCGCTGCTGGGGGCGGTCGTGGCTCGCGGGCGAGGGCTGCTCGCGCTGCTGGGCACCGCGATGAGCTTGTCGCTCGTGGTGCTCTGGCTCGTGCCCGCGATCCTCGACGGCAGCTCACCGATCCTCGTGGCGACCGTCGGGGCGCTGGCGGTGATGTTCGTCACGACGATCCTGACCTATGGGATCACGGCGCAGAGCCTCGCCGCGGTCACCGGCATCGGTGTCTCCCTCGTCGCCGCCGCGCTGCTCGGGACGCTCTGGACCGACCTCGCCGGCCTGGACGGCAAGGACGGCGACCTCAGCGCCTTCACGCTGCAGAGCGGCGGCGAGCTGCCGCTGCAGGGCATCCTGCTGGCGGGCATGGTGATCGGCGCCCTCGGGGTCCTGACCGACACCGTGGTGTCCCAGGTCTCCACCGTCGCCGCGCTGCACCGCGCCAACGCCGGGCTCGGGGCGCGCGGGCTGTACCGCGAGGCGTTCGTTGTCGGCCGCGACCATCTCTCGGCCACGATCCACACCCTCGTCCTCGCCTACGCCGGAGCCACGCTCCCGCTGCTGCTCATCGCTTCCGCCAACGGGGTCGCGCTCAGTGACGCGATCAACGACGCGCGCTTGGCGGAACCGATCGTCTCGACGCTCGTGGGCAGCGCGGCCCTCGTGCTCTCCGTCCCGCTGTCCACCGCCCTGGCCGCCGTCCTCGTCGGCCGCCTTCCGCCCGACGCGCTGGCCGAAGGAGACGGTCTCAGCCACCACCACTGACCCCGCCCGGCGGCCTGGGCCCCTCGGCTTGGCAGTGACGCCGCGGGGCGTCAGACGGTCTGTTTCATCTCTGACTTTCCGGCGATTGCCGGCCACCGAGCGGCGGTGGGCAGCTGGACCGCACGTGCTCGGCGCAGAGCACCTGTGCCTGTCGCGAACGCGTGGTCGAGTGATGGGTAAGGCGGAAGCCCGCAGCAGCGAGCTCCGCGGGTAGGACGCCGTCCAAGATCTCCTGCGTCCCGGTCGGGTGTGGCTCGATGCGCGACAAGACCCGCCCCCATAGTGCGGCCGTCCGGCTGCGTCGTGGGCGTGCCCAGTCGAGAATGCCGACCTTTCCGTCCTCGGTCAGGACCTCGGCGCAGCGCCGCATCAGTGTGATCCGCCCTGCGGCGTCGAAGCTGTGCAGGACGAAAGCGAGCACCACGCGGTCGTATCCTTCGCCGACGTCGGCGTTGGTGACGTCGCCAACGAGAAACGTGGCGTGGGGAGCGCGCTGGCGGGCCCGGTCCACCATGTCGACGAGCGCAT
>JBFWKS010000125.1:0-11370 GCA_050252545.1 Solirubrobacteraceae bacterium | reverse complement strand
CATCCGGGTGGCGGTGGCGACCGGTCGTGCGCTCGCGCTCGCGTGCGGGGCCGAGCTCGTCGGCGTGCCGACCCCGGCGGCGATCGGGGCGGCCGACGTCGTCGGAGACCCCCGGCGTGCGCGGCGGCCCGGCACCGCCGCCGCGCCGGGCGGCGGCGCCGAACCGGCCGGCCCCCAGGGCCCGGCCGGGGGCGCGACCCCGACGAGGGGACCGCTGCTGGTCGTCCAGGACGCTCGGCGACGGGAGCTGTTCGTCACCGTCGTGACCCGGCCCGACGATCCGGACGGCGTGGGTGCCCTGGCGCCGCGGGCGGTCCCGGTCGACGCCCTGACCGACGTCCTGCCGGCGCTCGGCGACCGTCCGCGGCTGGCGGTCGGCGACGCCGCGCTCGACCATGCCGACACCCTGCGTGCGGCGGGGATCACGGTCCCCGACGACCCGTCGGTGCACCGCGTCGACGGGCTTCGGCTGGCCCGGATCGGGGCGCGTCTGGCGCCCGGTGCCGCGGACGCGGTGCGACCGGTGTACGTTCGGGATGCCGACGCGATCAGGACCGCCGACCGGTGACACCGCCCGTTCCCACCCCCTCCGCAGAGCCCCCACCCGAGCCGCTGCCCGTGGGCAGCCGGCGTGGCGTCGCGGTGCAGCGGCTGGTGTTCTCGGACCTGCCACAGGTCCTGTCGATCGAGCGGCGTAGCTATCCGGCACCGTGGTCGCTGGCGATGTTCGTGCTCGAGGTCGCCAAGCCCGGCGGCCTGTGCGTCGTCGCGCGCGGGTTCGCGACCGGCCGATCGGCGGCGGCGCCCGCGGTCATCGGCTACGCGGTCGTCAGCCGCTACGACGACGCGTTCCACGTCATGAACGTGTGCGTGGAGCCCAACCGGCGGCGCGAGGGCATCGCCCGGGTGCTGCTCGACCACGTCATCCGCGAGGCGGGCGGCGACGACGCCCGGCTGACGCTCGAGGTGCGTCCGTCCAACCACGGGGCCCGCGCGCTCTACGACGCCCTGGGATTCATCAGCGTCGGCACCCGCCGGCGCTACTACCGCGACGACGGCGAGGACGCCCTGATCATGTGGCGCACCCCGGCCACCCTGCGGGGCCGCCTCGACGACGTGCCCGGGGCGGAGCAGGCCGCCGCCGGATCCAAGGGTCCGGTGCCGCCGGACATCCCGTCGACCGGCACCGGCCGCCGGCGGGGCACGACGATGCCCGGGTCGGCCCGTCCGTGACCCCGCGCCGCGACGTTCGCGGGACCATCCTGGCGATCGAGACGAGCTGCGACGACACCTGCGCGGCGGTGGTCACCGACGACGGTGAGATCCTGTCCAACGTCATCTCCAGCCAGGGGATCCACGACGAGTACGGCGGCGTCGTGCCCGAGCTCGCGGCGCGGGCGCACGTGGAGCGCTGCGACCTGGTGATCGCCGATGCGCTGCGCACCGCCGGGATCGGGCTCGACGGCGTCGGCCGCGTCGCGGTCACCCGCGGACCCGGGCTGCTCGGGGCGCTGCTGGTGGGGGTGCAGGCGGCCAAGGCGATCGCGCTGGCCCGCGACCTGCCGCTGGTGGCCGTCGACCACCTCGACGGGCACCTGCTGGCGGGCACGCTGCGCCCGACGGCGTTCGACCCGCCGTTCGTGGCGCTCGTGGCGTCCGGCGGCCACACGTTCCTCAGTCGCGTCGACGCGCCCGACCGGATCGCTGAGCTGGGATCGACCCTGGACGACGCCGCCGGGGAGGCGATCGACAAGGGCGCCCGGATGCTGGGGCTGCCCTACCCGGGCGGGCCGCACCTGGAGCGGCTGGCCGCCGGCGGTGACCCCCGCGCGTTCGACTTCCCCGTCGCCCGCGGGGTCTCGGGGATGGACTCGTCGTTCGCGGGGCTGAAGACCGCGCTGCTCTACCGGATGCGCGACATGGACGACCCCGAGCGCGAACGTCACCGCGCGGATCTGGCGGCGTCGTACCAGCGGGCGGTGGTCGAGACGCTGGTGATCCGTGTCGAGCGGGCGCTGGAGGCCACCGGCATCGGTCGGTTGGCCGTCGGGGGCGGGGTCGCCGCCAACGGTCCGTTGCGCGAGCGGCTCCGCGGCCTGGGGGTGCCCGTCGCGATCCCCGACCGGTCGTTGTGCACCGACAACGCGGCGATGATCGCCGCCGTCGCCCGCTTCCGCGACCCGGTCCCGCCGGAGCAGGTCGCCGCGCTGGCCCCGTACGCGACCGGTCAGCGACCGGACGTCGTGGCGGCGTAGCGTCCGCGATCGCCGCGGGTCCGCGGAGGATCGCTCAGTCGTGCAGGTGGGTGCGCTGGCCCTGGGCCCCGAAGAACCCGATGACCTCGACCGGTCCGTCGGTCGCGCCGAACCAGTGGGGGGTCCAGGTGCTGAACTCGACGGCGTCGCCCGGATCGATGGTGTGGTCCTGGGTCCCGAGGAGCAGCCGCAGCCGCCCCTCCAGGACGTAGAGCCACTCGTGTCCCTCGTGCACCGGGAGCTCGACGGGTGGTGTCGTCCGTCGCGCGCTGATCGTGATCCGGAAGGCCTGCAGGCCGCCCGCCGCGTCCTGGTGGGACAGCGGCCACATCGTCATGCCGTCGTGGGTGCGGGGACGGCCACGGACTCGGGGATCGCGGGGAGGCTCCGCGGCGAGCAGCTCGTCGGTGCTGACGGCGAGGGCGGCCGCGAGCGCCGGAATGTGGTCGAGCGCCAGACGGCGCTTGCCGGACTCCAGGCGGCTGAGGGTCGACAGGTCGATCCGGGCGGCCTCGGCGACCTGCTGGAGCGTCAGGCCCCGCTCGGTCCGCAGCTCGCGCAACCGGCGTCGGACTCGCGCGTCGATCGGCTCCTGCGCCTGGCTTGCCTCCATGGCAAGCAAGCTTGGCACACGCCGATCGACGCCCTTCTGGCGTCCCGATCGACCGACCTGCGAGGATCCGGCGGTGTCCGATGATCCGGAGGTGGTGGTCTTCCTGCGCCCGGGGTGCCACCTGTGCACCGACGCGCTCAGCGACCTGGAAGCGCTGCAGGAGCAGGAGCGGTTCGGCGTGCGCACCGTCGACATCGAGCGCCACGACCGGCTGCACGCCCGGTACCTGGAGCGGATACCCGTGATCGCGGTGGCGGGCGAGGAGCTGTGCGACTTCGTCGTCGACGAGGAGCGGGTCCTGGAGGCCGTTCGCGAGCTGCGTCGCCGCCGTCAGCACCGCCCGACGCCCGCGCGTGCGGCGGCCGCGGTCACGACCACGCAGGGCTCCGCCACCCGGACCGCACCGGCGGCCTCCCGAGAGGTTGCGCCGCGTACAATCCGTGCGGAGTCGATGCCGACCCTCCAGCGCCAGCCGTCGCCGTCGGCCACCCCCACGGCGGCCACCGACGACCGCGATGCCGAGCACCGCGCCGGCCCCGCCGACGACCTCGCCATCGCACCCGTCGACCAGGACGGCGATCCCTCCGGCGACCCGGTCGTGCCCGAGGTCCGGTTGGGCGTCGGGCAGGCCGAACGGCTGTCGCGCTACCTGCAGGTCCTGACCCAAGCCCGCAAGATGGGTCGGGCGACGATGAGCTCGCAGGAGCTCTCCGCCCACACGCACGTCAACAGCACCCAGATCCGCCGTGACCTCTCGGGCTTCGGCCGGTTCGGCAAGCGCGGTGTCGGCTACGAGGTCGAGGGGCTCGTCACCCGCATCCGCGCGATCCTCCACACCAGCCAGCACGTCGGGATCGTGCTGCTCGGCGCCGGGCACCTGGGGCGCGCGATCGCCGGCAGCGACGTCTTCGGCGACCACGGGTTCGAGATCGTCGCCGTGCTCGACAACGATCCGGCCAAGATCGGCACCGCGCTCGGCGACCTGGCGATCGGGGACGTCCGGCACCTCGTCGACGTCGTCCGTGACCACGACGTGGTCGTCGGCGTGATCGCCTCGCCCGCCAAGGCCGCCCAGGGCCTGGCCGACGAGCTCGTCGAGGCTGGTGTCCAGATCATCTTCAACTACAGCGGGTCGCTGCTGCGCACCCCGCAGGGCGTCACCGTCCACACGTCGAACCCGGCCGTGGACCTGTTGCACGCGCTCTACTACTACCTCGCCTAGGCCCCTCCGCATGACCGTGCTCCCGGAAGACCGGAGCGCCCGCTGATGGGCGCCGACGCCGCCATCGACATCGACGCCGCCACCGCGCTGTACGCGGAGGGCACCGACGGGACCGTCGGCCTGGAGGAGGAGTTCATGCTCCTCGATCCCGACACGCTGGACCTCGTCCCGCGGTTCGAGGACCTGCGCGATGCGACACCCGCGGATCCCGTCCTCGACGCGTCGCTGGCCGGTGAGCTCATCCGCACCGAGGTGGAGATCCGCTCCGGACGCGGCGACGACCTGGCGGACGCGATCGACCGCCAGCGCGGCCACCGGACGCGGCTGTTCGCGCGTGCGTCCGCCCTCGACATCGCCCTGGGCGCGACCGGCACCCACCCGTGGGACGACTACCGCGACCAGCAGTTCATCGACACCGAGCACTACCGGCGCGTCGTCGACGGGCTGCGCTGGGTGGCGCGGCGCAACACGACCTTCTCGCTCCACGTCCACGTCGGGATCCGCGACGCCGACCGGGCGATCGCGGTCTGCGACCGGCTCCGTCCCGTCCTGCCGATGCTGCTGGCGATCTCCGCCAACTCGCCGTTCGTCGACGGGGTCGAGACCGGCCTGCACTCGATCCGCACCCAGACGTTCACGAAGACGTTCCCGCGGTGCGGCGTGCCCGATCACTTCGGGTCGTGGGACGCGTTCGTGGAGTACCTGCGGCTGCTCGTCGCGACCGACTCGGTGCAGGAGTACACGCAGGTGTGGTGGTCGGTGCGGCCGCACATCGCGTTCGGCACCGTCGAGATCCGGATCTGCGACGCGCAGAGCACCGCGGCGGAGAGCGAGGCGCTCGCCGGGCTGATCGTCGCCTGCGCCCTGCAGGCCGCGCGCGACCACGACGAGGGCCGGCCGTTCGCGCCGCCCCCCGCGCGGCTCGTCGAGGAGAACGTGTGGCGCGCGATCCGCGACGGCCGCAGCGGCCGGCTCGTCGACTGGGACGCCCGTGCGGAGTACCCGGCCGCTGCCGCGACCGACCGGCTGCTGGAGTGGACCGCGCCGGTCCGTGCCGAGCAGCGGATCGACCCGGTCTTCCCGGAGCTCAACGGGACCCAGCGCCAGCTCGCCCGGATCGCCGACGGAGCGTCGGCGGTCGAGTCGTTCGCCGCCGCCGTCGCCGAGACCCTCACGACCTATCCCTCGCCCGTCGTCGTCACCAGCGATACTGGCGAGACCGAATAGCGGGCGCCGCCGCACGGTGCGGCCGACCGGCCCCCGACGCGCGCCCGCCCCGTCCCCCGACCTCGAGAGGACCCGCCGATGAGCACGAACGACCCCCAGGACGACGGACGCCAGCCGACCCAGGAGGAGCTGCTCGCCGCGTACGAGGAGCAGATGCGCAACGTGCGGGTGGAGGACGTCGTCGTCCAGTCGCTGGCGAGCCTCATCGAGCTGGGTGGGCGGCGCGCCGGACTCGCCCCCGGGCCGGATGGTCAGCCCGACGGCACCGCCGACCCCGAGCAGCTCCGTGTGGCGATCGAGGCGATCAAGGCGCTGCAGCCGGTCTGCGAGCCGCTGCTGGGTCCCAACGCCAAGCAGGTTCAGCAGGCGCTGTCGCAGCTGCAGGTCGCGTACGCCCAGCTCGCCAAGGGTGGCGGTGCCGCCGACGCGAGCGGCCCGCTCGGCGCGGACGTGTCGCCCGGCGGTGGAGCCGGTGATGGCGGCACCGGTGGCCCGGCCGGCGGTGGATCCGCTCCCGGCCCCGGCGGTGCGGCCCCCAAGGAGCCCGGTCCGGTCGAGTCCGGACGGCTCTGGATCCCCGGCCAGTGATGGTCCGCGCGCCGCTCGCGGCGCGCGCCCTCGCATTGCGGTACGCGGCCACGCCGGTCGCGCGCGTGCGCCCCGCCCGACGGTGGGCCACGAGCGTAGACTGCCGCCGCGGTCATGGCTGAGCGTCGACTCCACGGGCTGCAGCGCGTGTTGGGGACCAACGCGTTGTTCTCGACCGCCTACGGCAACGTCGGCTCGTCGATCTACTACGCGCTGGGGCTCGTCGCCGCGTACGCGCTGGGTCTCACCCCGGTCGTCTTCGTCATCACCGGGGTCATCTTCTGGCTCACCGCCGCCACCTATGCGGAGGCGACGTCGATGTACCCCGAGGCGGGCGGGTCTTCGAGCTTCGCCCGGCGGGCCTTCGACGAGCTGTGGTCGTTCCTGGCGGCGTGGGGCCAGATGCTCACGTACACGATCACGATCGCGATCAGCGCGTACTTCGTGCCGCACTACATCGGCGGGCTGTGGGAGCCGCTCGACGACCTGCGTCACGGACCCGCCGACA
Source organism: Solirubrobacteraceae bacterium (assembly GCA_050252545.1). Lineage (GTDB taxonomy): Bacteria > Actinomycetota > Thermoleophilia > Solirubrobacterales > Solirubrobacteraceae > Patulibacter. Next base: position 4,957 of record JBFWKS010000125.1, on the reverse strand, counting down.
TGGTCGTCGCGATCGTCGTCATCGCGGGGCTGGCGCTCCTGAACGTCGTCGGTACGAAGGAGTCGGCGGGGCTGAACATCGCGCTGGCCGTCACCGACTTCCTCACCCAGGTGCTGCTGGTGGCGCTGGGGGTCTTCCTCGTCCTCAGCCCCGAGCAGCTCGTCGACAACGTGAGCCTGGGCGTCGCGCCGACCTGGTCGGACTTCCTCATCGCGATCCCGATCGGGATGGTGGCCTACACGGGGATCGAGACGATCTCGAACATGGCCGAGGAGGCGCGTGACGCCGGCACGACCATCCCGCGGGCGATCCGGCGCGTCGTGATCGCCGTCTTCGCGATCTACGCGTTCCTGCCGTTGGTGGCCCTCTCGGCGCTGCCGGTCACGCAGGACCCCGCGACCGGCGAGTACTCGACGCTGCTGGGCCTGGACGAGGCGCAGGGCGGGTTCGCCGGCGATCCGATCCTCGGCGTCGTCGAGCACATGGGCCTTGGGGTGCTGCAGGGCCCGGTCGAGGTGTACGTCGGGATCCTCGCCGCCACGATCCTGCTGCTGGCCGCCAACGCCGGGGTGATCGGCGTGTCGCGCCTGGTCTACTCGATGGGGATCCACCGCCAGGTCCCCGACCGACTGCGGGCCCTGCACCCGCGCTTCCACACCCCGTGGATCGGCGTGATCCTCTTCAGCGCGCTGGCGGCACTGGCGGTCCTGCTCGGTCAGGCCAAGTTCCTGGCCAGCCTGTACGCGTTCGGGGCGATGTTGTCGTTCACCGTGGCGCACGTGTCGGTGATCGTCCTGCGGCGACGCCATCCCGACGTGGAGCGGCCCTACCGTGGGCCGGGGAACATCACCGTGGCGGGCACGTCGTGGCCGCTGTTCGCGATCGTCGGCGGGCTCGGAACGGCGATCGCGTTCGTCGTCGTGGTGGTCCTGCATCCGGGGGTGGCTGCGGTCGGCGTCGGGTGGATGGTCGTCGGCTACGCGGTCTATCGGGCCTACCGGGCGCGCCAGGGCCTGGATCCTCGGACGACGTACCGCATCGCCGCCCCCGCCGAGGTCATCGACCACGAGGCGGAATACGAGTCGATCGTGGTCGCCCTGCTGGGACTGCGCTACTCGGACGGCGCGATGTTCACCGCGGCCACGCTCGCCGCCAAGCGCCGTCGTGGGATCTACCTGATGGTGCCGATCGTCGTACCGCAGTCGCTGCCGCTCGATGCGCCGATGCCGGAGAAGGAGCGGATGGCGGAGGCGATCATCGAGCAGGCACGACTGCAGATCGGCAACCGGATCGCCGGACGGTGGGTCAAGGTCCGCGCCGGTCAGTTCGGTCGGATCGTCGTCGAGCACGCCCGCACGACGAAGGCCCGCGCGATCGTCCTGTCGATGCCGCCGACGATGCGCACCGGATCGGTGTCGCGCACCCTCGACACCGTGCTGTCGGAGCGACCGTGCCGGATCATCCTGCAGGCCGATCCCGAGTCGCGGATCGTCGCCCACACGCTGGCGAAGGTACGAACCGGATGAGTGACCAGGCACCCTTCGGCGGCCGCGGCCTGCACGGCGCCGCCACGATCGTCCTGTCGGGCGCGATCGCGCTGCTCGGCGTCGCGCTGCTGGTGGTCACGATCACCGGTGGCGGGGGCGTCGTCTCGCGCGGCACGCTGCTGGGCGTGCTCTTCGTCGCCGCCGGTGGCGGGCGTGCGTGGATCGCGTGGCGGGGACCGGTGCGATGAGCGGCGGCGACGATCGTCCCCTGATCGCCGACCCGTCGAGCACGGGCGAGCAGCCCGCGGTCGACCCCGGCGTGCGCGAGAGCGGCCTGCCCGCATGGCGCCGCGCGGTCGGATCGCCGGCGGTGTTCGCCGCCACCTACACCGCGCTCGGCGGCAGCCTCTACCTGCTGCTCGGCCCGATCGCGGGGGCGGCGCTCGGTGCGACCCCGGCGGTGATGCTCGCCGCCGGCCTGCTCTTCGCCCTGGCGACGATGACCTACGTGGAGGGTGCGTCGTTGCACCCGGAGCGCGGCGGCGCCGCGATGTTCGCCCGCCACGGTCTCGACGAGAGCTGGAGCTTCCTCGCCGCGTGGGCCCTGCTGCTCGACGCGGTGCTGCTGATCGCGGCCTCGGTCCTCGCCGCCACCAACTACCTGGAGGCGGTCTGGCCGGCCACGAGCGGCGGGGCCACGGAGCTGGTCGTCGCCGGGCTGATCCTGGCGTTCGTCACGGTCCTGACGCTGCGCGGACGGCCCTTCGGCCCGTTCGCGACGCCCGGGCGGCTGGCGGTCGTCGTCACCGTCGACGTGCTGTTGCAGATCCTCGTCGTCGTCCTCGGCCTCGTGCTGCTGGCCGACCCGGATCTGCTGACCGACACGATCACGCTCGCCGCCGCCGGCGACGTGGAGGGCATCCTCTTCGGTCTCGGCGCGGCGATGATCGTCGTCACCGGGCTCGAGGCGGCGACCGGCCTGGCGGGGGAGCTGCGGATCGGACGAGCCGGACTGCGGCGGCTGTCGTTCGCGCTGCCGGCGGCGATGCTCCTGATCTACCCGGCGGTCGCCGTGGTCGGGCTGGTGGCGCTGCCGGTGCAGGACGGTACGACCGGTCTGGCGGAGCGGTGGGTCGACGCGCCGGTGCTGGGCATCGTCGAGCAGTTCCACGGTGACGTCGCCCGGGACGCGCTGTCGGTCGTCGTCGGCGTCGTCGCCACCGCGACGCTCGTCGGCATGGCGCTCGGCGCGCTCCGCAGCACCAGCCGGATCACGAGCCAGATGGCCCGCTACCGCCAGATCCCGGTGCGGCTCGGGCGCCTGCACCCCCGGTACGGCACGCCCTGGCTCGTGATCGGCGCGGCCGCGCTGACGGCGGCCGGGCTCGTCGCGCTGCGCGACATGGACGCACTGGTCGGCACGATGGCCTACGGCGTGATGCTCGCGGTCACGATCGCGCACGTGTCGGTCGTGCGGTTGCGCTTCACGGAGCCCGATCTCGACCGGCCGTACCGGATCCCGTTGAACGTGCGGATCGGCAAGGCGTCGGTGCCGCTGCCGGCGCTCGTCGGCGCGATCCTCAGCGGCCTGGTGTGGCTGTCGATCGTGGTGTCGCACCCCGAGGCGCGCGTCGTCGGCCTGGCCTGGACGGCGATCGGCCTGGTCGGCTACGTCGCCTATCGCCGCAGTCGCGACCTGCCGGTGCGGGGCCGCGTCGCGGTGCCCGAGACGGCGTTGACCCAGCAGGAGACCGTCCGCGAGTGGGGGTCGATCCTCGTGCCGCTGATCGGCAGTGGCCTAGACGACGACCTGATCCAGACCGCCGGACGGCTGGCGGGCGGCGTGGACGAGACCGATCCGGACGAGGAGGCCGCGGTCATCGAGGCGGTCTGGATCCACGTGGTGCCGGTGGCGAAGGCGATCGACGCGCCGATCTCGGACGCCCGCCGTGACGCCGCCCGCGCCGCCCTGGCCCGGGCCCGCGCGGTCGGCGAGGAGTACGACGGCGTGCGCGTGGCGACGTCCGCCGTCCGCGCCCGCTCGCGGGGCCGGGCGATCGTCGAGGAAGCCGAGCGGCGCGGCTGCGAGGCGATCGTGATGGTCGCCCCTCCGTCGGGCACCCGGTCGTCCACCGGCCGCTCGGCCGCGATCCTGGGCGCCAAGGGCGGACGGGGCGACGTCCTCGGTGCGGTCGGCCGCTACGTCATCGACCACGCCGGCTGCCAGGTCCTGTTGACCGCCCCCGAGGTCGACGAGTCCGACGCGCTCCTCCGCGGTGAGCGAGAGATGCTCGACGCCGAGGCCCGGGCGGCCGAGGCCGACGAGCTCGATGACGACGAGGAGTGGCTGGAGCGGCTCGATCGCGGCGGGTGAGGGGCGGCCGTCGGGGAAGGGGCGGCCGTCGGGGCGGTGGGGACGCTCGGGGGCACGGAGGGTGCGACGAACCCCGCCGGATACGGCGGCAAACGTCCCATCGCACGGAGGCCTGGCCCGCCCGCCCGGGGAGGGTGCGACGAACCCCGCCGGATACGGCGGCAAACGTCCCATCGCACGGAGGCCTGGCCCGCCCGCCCGGGGAGGGTGCGACGAACCCCGCCGGATACGGCGGCAAACGTCCCATCGCACGGACGCGCGGCCCCGGCGCGCCGGTCCTGCGGGAGGCTCTCGGCTCGGACTCACGTGCACGAGGCGACCGCGGACGCGCCAGCCCGCCCGTGGGCCGCGGGCGCCGCGCTACAGTCCCGCGCGTATGTTCGTGCTGATCGTCGGGGCGGGAAGGGTCGGTTCGGCGGTTGCCCAGTCGATGCTCGCCAAGGGCCACGCCGTCTCGGTGCTCGACGAGGACCCGTTGAGCCACGAGCGCCTCGACGCCGGGCTGCCCGGCACGTGGGAGGAGGTCGGCGGGCGATTCACCGTCGGCCAGGGGATCGAGGTCGAGGCGCTGCGAGAGGCGGGGATCGCCGAGGCCGACGTGTTCATCTCGTCGACGTCGGGTGACAACACCAACCTCGTCATCGCCCAGGTCGCCCAGCGCAAGTTCCAGGTCGAGACGGTCATCGCCCGCGTCATGGACCCGGCGCGTGCGACGTGGTTCGCGGAGCAGGGCGTGCGTACGATCTGCCCGACGCTCGAGGCGATCAGCATGTTCGAGGCCGCACTGGGCGAGGTGGCCTAGATGCCGCCGGTCACGGGCGGCCATTTGGCCCGGTGCGCGGTGCGCCGTCCGGCCGGACCCGGGAGGGTGCGCTGATGTACGTCGTCGTGGCCGGAGGCGGCAAGGTCGGCTGGAACCTCGCCCGGGAGCTCATCGACAAGGGCCACGAGGTGACCCTGATCGAAGAGGTCCGCGAGCGCTACCTCACGATCGAGGAGGAGCTCGAGCACGCCGTCCAGTACGGCGACGCCACCGAGATGTGGGGGCTCGAGCGCGCCGGGATCCAGCGCGCTGGGCTCGTCGTCGCCGTCACAG
>JBFWKS010000124.1:0-11473 GCA_050252545.1 Solirubrobacteraceae bacterium | reverse complement strand
CGCGGAGCTCGGCGTCCTCGAGGAGGCACCGGTCGACGCCGACGGCGAGCCCGTCGGTGACGACGGCTACGCGGAAGAGGGCGCGGAGCCGGAGGGCGACGAGGCCGTCCCCCTCGACGATGCGGACCCGCCGGAGGGCGAGGAGGCCGTCGCCGACGATGCCCTCGCGGCCGCGGACGAGGTCGTTCCAGAGGACGGCGCCGAATCCGCGGCCGGGGATGACGGGATCGTCGAGGACCTCCCGTCGGCCTGACCACGCAGCACCCCGAGCGGCGGTGCGTCGGCTGCGGCCGACGCGCCCCGCAGGCGGAGCTCGTGCGCATCGCCCTGGACGGCGATCGGCCCGTCGCCGATCCCGACCGCAGGCTTCCGGGGCGCGGGGCGTACGTGTGCGACCACACGTGCGCCCAGACCGCCGTCGGACGTGGCGCGTTCCCGCGCGCGTTCCGACGTGCCACCAGTATCGATCCTGACTTTCTACACTCACTTCACTGATGTCGAAGAAGCGCGTCCATGAGATCGCCAAGGCACACGGCCTGGCGAACAAGACGGTGCTCGATGCCCTCCAGGCCGGTGGGCACGATGTGTCCACCGCGTCCTCGAGCATCGACGAGTCCGTCGCAGCCCGCCTGATCGCGGCCCACGGGGCCGCCACGCCGCCCGCGGCCGGAGGTGGATCGGCGTCCGCCGGAGCCGCTCGTCCGGTGCCTTCGGGTGGTCAGCCGCAGCGTCCGGCCCGGCCCGCCGCGTCCGGTGGTCAGCCGCAGCGCCCCGTGCGCCCTGCCGCGTCCGGCCAGCCGCAGCGCCCGGCCCGCCCCGCCGCCCCCGGCGGCCAGCCGCAGCGCCCCGCCCGTGCCGGTGGCGCACCCGCACCCCGTGGCGATGCGCCGCTCGGGCCGCGTCCCGTGATCCCGCAGCGTCCGCCGGTCCGCCCGCCCGGACCCGGTGCCGTCGCCCAGCGGCCCGCCGCCTCGGGCGGCAACGCCCGTGGGCCGGCAGCCCGCCCGGACGGGGCCGACGGACGCGCTCCCGGAACGGGACCGCGCGTCATCCAACAGACCCCGCCGGCCAGGCCGGCACGGCCGGCCGCACCGGCCGCTCGTTCCACCGACCGGCCCCAGCGTGCGGGCGACCGGCCGCAGCGACCGGCCGGCCCCGGTGGCCGTCCGCAGCGCCCCGGCGACCGCCCCGTCGGCGATCGCCCGCAGCGCGGCGGCGACCGCCCGACCGGCGGTCGTCCGCAGCGTCCCGGCGGTCCCGGTGGTCCCGGCGGCCGTCCGCAGCGTCCCGGCGGCCCGGGCGACCGGTCGCAGCGTGGTGGTGACCGGCCGCAGCGCGGTGGGGATCGTCCCGCACCGTCGGATCGTCCGAGCCGGCCGGAGCGGCCGCTCGGCGAGCGGCCGCGGCTCCCGACGCGCTCCGTCGGGTTGCCGCCGCGCTCCCCCAACGTCGGCCGCGTCGTCACCGACGCGCCGCCCTCGCGCACCGTGGCGCGGGACAAGGACGGCAACCTCCTGCCGCCCGAGAAGGACCTGCGCAGCAAGCGCGGCGATCGTCCCACCGGCCCGTTGGCCCCGGGCGAGAAGCCCGCCAGCGGCGCCGGCCCCAAGATCATCGCGATGCCGGATCCGGCCACGACACGCCCGCAGCGTGCCGGTGACCGTGCCAAGAGCGGACCCGGCCGTCCCGGTGGCGGACCCGGAACGCGGCGGGTCGTCATCGACCAGCCGGGCGGTCCGCGCCGCCCGGGCGGACCCGGCATGGGCGGACCGCCCAACCGCCGTCCGCGTCGCCGCCGTCGCCGTCAGAGCATCGAGGAGGCGCTGGCGCCGCTCAGCCGTGGCGATCAGGGCAAGGCGATCGACGTCGTCAAGATCAACTCCGGATCGACCGTCAAGGACGTCGCGGAGTACCTGGGCGTGCCCGTGCCCGAGGTCATCAAGAAGCTGATGATGATGGGCGAGATGGCGACGCTCACCCAGACGCTGGGCGACGACACCATCGAGCTGCTCGCCGGCGAGTTCGAGCGCGAGATCAAGATCGTCTCGGCGGCCGAGGACGAGCCCACCGAGCTGGTCTTCGACGACGAGGACGCGGAGCTCGAGGAGCGCCCGCCGGTCGTGACCATCATGGGACACGTCGACCACGGCAAGACGTCGCTCCTGGACAAGCTCCGCGAGACCGAGGTGGCCGCCGGCGAGGCCGGGGGCATCACCCAGCACATCGGCGCCTACCAGGTGCACCGTGGGGACCGCAGCGTGACGTTCCTCGACACGCCCGGCCACGCGGCCTTCACCGCGATGCGCGCCCGCGGTGCGCAGCTCACCGACATCGCGGTGATCGTCATCGCCGCCGACGACGGCGTGAAGCCGCAGACCGAGGAGGCGATCGACCACGCCCGGGCCGCGGACGTGCCGATCATCGTCGCGGTCAACAAGATCGACAAGCCGGGCGCGGACCCGGTCCGCGTGCGGACCGAGCTCGCCCAGCGTGGCCTCAACCCCGCCGAGTGGGGTGGCGAGACCGAGTTCGTCGACGTGTCGGCCAAGACCGGCGACGGCCTCGACGACCTGATCGAGATGATCGGGCTCGTCGCCGACCTGCTCGAGTTGCGGGCCAACGCCGACACCGAGGCGTCCGGCATCGTCATCGAGTCCCGACTGGACCCCGGCCGGGGTCCGATCGCGACCGTGCTCATCCAGCGCGGCACGTTGGAGATCGGCGACGCGCTGGTCAGCGGCGCCGAGTGGGGCAAGGTCCGCGCGCTCATCGACTACACCGGCGAGCGGATCGAGGTCGCCGGCCCCGGGGACCCCGTCGTCGTGCTCGGCTGGAACGGGGTGCCGGCCGCCGGTGACCACGCGATCGTCGTCGACCACGAGCGGGTCGCCCGTGAACGGGCCGAGGAGCGCGCCACGCGCCTCAAGGCCGAGGCGATCGCCCGACGGGCAGGTCGCAAGTTCGCGCTCCAGGACGTGTTCAAGCGGAGCACCGACGGCGTGCCCAAGGGCCTCACGCTCATCCTCAAGGCCGACGTCGCAGGTTCGCTCGGGGCGTTCGAGGACGAGATCGCCCGACTGCCGCAGACCGAGGTCCTCATCGACATCGTCCACGCGGGCGTCGGCGGGGTCAACGAGTCGGACGTCATGCTCGCCGCCGCGTCGGAGGCGATCATCATCGCGTTCAACGTCCGACCGGTCGGAGACGCCGCACGCGTCGCGGACCGCGAGGGCGTGGAGATCCGCGAGTACGAGATCATCTACCGCGCGCTGGAGGACCTGCGCGACGCGATGGAGGGCCTGCTGGATCCCGACACCGTCGAGGAGACCGTCGGCGAGGCCGAGGTGCGGGCGATCTTCCGCGCATCGAAGGTCGGCAACATCGCCGGTTGCTACGTCACCAGCGGGCGGCTGCGCCGCAACGGCAAGGCCCGCGTCCGTCGCGACGGCGAGATCGTCGCGACGACGGCCATCGAGAGCCTCAAGCGATTCAACGAGGACGTCCGGGACGTCGCCACCGGGTTCGAGTGCGGCGTCGTGCTGCGCGACTTCCAGGAGGTCGCCGAGGGCGACGTCATCGAGGTCTACGAGACCCGCAAGGTGGAGCGGGCCCTGTCGTGAACGCGGTCCGCACCAACGGCCGGTCGGGCGCGTGAAGCCCGACCGGATGCGCCGCGTGGACGAGGCCGTCCGCGAGGTCCTCGGCGACGTGCTGCAGCGCGAGCTGAAGGACCCGCGGATCGGGTTCGCCACCGTGACCGCGGTGCGCACCAGCGCCGACCTGCGCCACGCCCGCGTGCTGATCAGCGTGCTGCCGTCGGAGGACGCGGACCCGGCCGACACGATCGCCGGGCTGACGTCCGCCCACGGCTACATCCAGCGGCGCGTGGGCGAGGAGCTGAAGCTCCGCAACACCCCGACGCTGAAGTTCGAGCTCGACGACACGATCGACCGCGCGATGCGGATCCAGGAGCTTCTCGACGACCCGCCACCTCCCGCGGTGGACGGAGACGACGGGCCCGCGGCGGACGACCAGCGGCCGTCGGCCGGAGGAGAACCCGGGCGATGACCGGCGCGGACGCGGGCTCGGACGCCGGCGCGCGCCGGGCCCTCATCGATCTCCTGCGGGGCGAGCACCGGTTCGTCGTCGTCACCCACGAGCAGCCCGATGGCGACGCCCTGGGGTCATTGGTCGCGATGGTGAGGATCCTCATCGCGATGGGCAAGGACGCGGTACCGGTCCTGGGACAGGCGGATCTGCCGCTGCCGCGGGAGTATCGGCAGCTGGAGTCGATCCCGCTACCGACCGAGGTACCGGTCGACCTGGCCGAGCGGACGGCGATCTTCGTCGACTGCGGCAACGCCGAGCGCTCGGCGGCGGTCGCGGTGCGGGCCGGTGCCCGACGGATCGTCAACATCGACCACCACCACGACAACACCCGCTTCGGCGACCTCGACCTGGTCGACGACGACGCGGCGTGCACGACCGAGATCCTCTGGGGACTGCTCCCGGACCTGGGGGTCGCGTTGGATCCGAGCATCGCCCTCGCCCTGTACGTCGGGCTCGTCACCGACAGCGGGCGGTTCATGTACGGCAACACCAGCGGACGCTCGCACCAGATGGCCGCCGAGCTGATCGCGGCCGGCGTCGAGCCCTTCCCGGTCTACCGCTCGCTGTACGAGCGGTTCCCGTGGGCGAAGGTGGCGTTGCTCGGCCGGGCACTCGAGCGGGTCCGTCGGCTCGACGGGGGCCGGCTGACGTTCTCGCACCTGCGCCGCCGCGACTTCGACGAGACCGGCGCGGTCGACAGCGATGCCGAGGGGATCATCGACCAGCTCCGCGGGGTCGAGGAGACGCGCGTGGCGGCACTGGCGCGCGAGGTCCTGGACGGTCCCGACGGCCGCGTGCGGACGAAGGTCTCCCTGCGCTCGGCCGACGGCGTCGTCGACGTGTCGGTGATCGCCCGCGCCGGCGGTGGGGGCGGGCATCCGCAGGCGGCCGGCTTCACCACCGACCTGGACGAGGAGTCGCTGGTGGGATTCCTCAACGATCAGGTCGGCGACGCCGCGTGAGCGGTCCGTCGCCCGACCCGTCGCCGTCGACCCGCCGCACCGTGCCGCCCGCCGCGGCCGCGGTGCCCGACGGGGTCCTCGCCTTCGACAAGCCGGCGGGGTGCACGAGCCACGACGTCGTCGCGCGCGTACGGCGGGCGCTCGGGGGCCGCAGGGCACGACGCGTCGGGCACGCCGGAACGCTCGACCCGTTCGCGACCGGGGTGCTGCTCGTCCTCGTCGGCCGGGCCACCCGGCTCCAGCGGCACCTCATGGCGCTCGAGAAGACCTACGAGACCGTCGCCCGCCTCGGCGCGGTGTCGAGCACCGGCGACGTCGACGGCGAGATCGAACGCACCGGCCGGATGCCACCGGAGCCGCCGCCGCTGCCCGTCGGGATCGTCCGCCAGCGGCCCCCGGCGTACTCCGCGGTGCGGATCGGCGGGAGACGGGCCTATGCGCTCGCCCGCGAGGGCAAGGAGGTCGTCGTCCCCGAGCGTGACGTGACCGTCCACGAGTTCGTGCGGCTCTGGCACGACGGCGACCGGTCCGCCTTCCGGATCCGCTGCTCGTCCGGCACCTACGTGCGGAGCCTGATCGCGGATCTCGGCGACGCGTACTGCGAGGAGCTCCGCCGCACCGCGATCGGGCCGTACCGCGTGGAGGACGCGCTGCCGGTCGGCGACGATCCGTCCGACTGGCGTCCGCGTCCGCTCGTGGACACCGTGCGTGAGCTGTTGCCGACGGTCGTGCTCGACCCCGACACGGCGCGCCGCGCCGGTCACGGCCAGCGGATCACGCTCGTCGACGCACCGGACGCGGACGAGCTCGCGCTCCTCGACGAGGACGGGCTGGTGGCGCTCGCCGCGCGCGAGGAGGACGGTCGCTTCCATCCCGTCGTAGGCTTCCGTCCGTGAGCGCGCGCATCACGCCCCTCGAGGACGTCCGTCCGCGCCCCAGGACCGTCGCCGTCGGCATGTTCGACGGCGTGCACCTGGGGCACCGCGAGGTCATCCGGGGTGCCGACACGGCCCTGACCCTGCATCCGCATCCACTTGCGGTGCTGCACCCCGAGCGGGTTCCGGCGCAGTTGACGACGTTGGAGCGCAAGGCGGACCTGATCGGCCGGCTCGGGGTGCAGGAGCTCGTCCTCGTACCGTTCGACGCCGAGACGGCGGCGCAGAGCGCCGAGTCGTTCATCGACGACGTCCTGGTCCGCCGCCTCGACGCGCGCGGTGTCCGCGTCGGGGAGAACTTCCACTTCGGGCACGGTGCGGTCGGCACGCCCGGCCTGCTCGCCACCGATCCGCGGTTCGACACCGTGATCGTGCCGCTGCTCGCCCGGGACGGGGAGCGCCTGAGCTCGACCCGCGCCCGGGAGCTCGTCGCCGCCGGAGACGTGGCCGGTGCCGCCCGGATCCTCGGCGACCCGTTCGCGCTCGCCGGCACGGTCGAGCACGGCGAGAAGCGCGGCCGCGAGATCGGGTTCCCGACCGCCAACCTGACGCCGCCGGCCGGCCACGCCCTGCCGGCCCACGGCGTGTACGCCTGCCGGGCCCGGGTCGACGGTGACGCGGAGCACGCCGCGGCGGTGTCGATCGGGATCCGTCCGCAGTTCGAGACGGCGCTCGGCGTCCTCGTCGAGGCCCACCTGCTCGACTTCGACGGCGATCTGTACGGACGACGGCTGGAGCTGGAGTTCCTCGAGCGGCTGCGGGGCGAGGAGCGGTTCGACGACGTCGACGCCCTGGTGCGCCAGATCGGGCAGGACGTCGAGGACAGTCGCCGCATCGTCGCCGCGCACGTCTGACCGCGACGGTCGCCACCGCTCGCGACGGGTTCTGTTACCTTCCCTCGTCGCATGTCGGCGCTCACACAGGATCGCAAGCTCGAGATCGTCAGTCGTTTCGGTGAGTCCGAGACCGACACCGGTTCGACGAAGGTGCAGGTCGCGCTCCTCACCGAGCGGATCAACCTGCTCACGGAGCACCTCCGTGATCACAAGATGGATCACCACTCCCGCCGCGGCCTGCTGATGCTCGTCGGTCGCCGCCGTCGCCTGCTCGACTACATGCGCCGCGACGATCTCGACGGCTACCGCGCCCTCATCAAGGAGCTCGGGCTGCGCAAGTAGCCCCGGCTCACACCGAGCCCCGCAGCACCCGCGCCCCCGGAACCCCGGGGGCGTTGTCGTCCTCGGGGCCATCGGGCCCCTAGGATCCGCGGTCATGACCATCATCGCTCCCGGAACGCCGGTCCCCGACATCGCCCTCAAGCGCGAGGACGGCAGCGACTTCACCAACGCCGACCTGCAGGGTCGCACCACGGTTCTCGTCTTCTATCCCTTCGCCTTCAGCCCCGTCTGCACCGACCAGCTGCAGGTGTACGAGGAGGTCGTGCCGGAGCTCGAGGCCGCCGGCGCCGTCTTCTACGGTGTCTCCACCGACGCATCGTGGTCGCAGACCGCGTTCCGCGAGAAGCTCGGCGTGTCGATCGAGCAGCTCTCGGACTTCGAGCCGAAGGGTGCCGCGTCCCGGGCGCTGGGGGCGTACTTCGAGCCGGCCGGCATGACCAACCGCGCGCTCGTCGTCGTCGGGCCCGACGGGGTCGTCGCGTGGAGCCACCTGGCCGACTCGCCCGGAGATCTGCCCGGCGTCGACAAGGTCCGCGAGGGCCTCGCGGCCGTCGCCGGCTGACCCCGCCGTGCCCGACGACCCGCGGAGCGTCCGCACCGACGACCATCGCGCAGGCGCCGGTCCGCTGGTCGTCCTCTACGGGGACGTGACCTGCCCGCGCTGCCAGGAGGCGACGCGGCGGCTGCGCTCCGCCCCGGTGACGCTCGTCTGGCGCCACCTGGTCCTGCGGGCCCGTGGCCCGCGTCCCCGGGCGCTGGCCTGCGCATTGGAGGCGGCGGCGCGCCAGGCCGCGTTCTGGCCGCTGCTCGACCGGCTGCTGGCCGATCCTGCGCGGACCGACGACCCGGACCTCTGGCGGATCGCCGGGGAGCTGGGCCTCGACGTGGGACGCCTCGACGCGGACCGGCGCGACGACGAAGCGACCCGGCGGGTCGGCGCCGACCTGTCGGAGGCGCTGGGACTGGGCGCTGTCGGCACCCCCGCGATCCTCGCCGGCGACGGTCCCGTCGACCACGGCGTTCCGGACGACGCCTGGATCGCCGCGTTGATCGGGAGCGCCCCACCGGCACCGGGCTGACCCGGTGCACGGGGGGCGTCGCCGAGGACGCGAGGTCCCGGGCGCGGAGGCGTCGGCCGGCGGCCCGCCGGGCGGGCGACGGCCCGTTCGACGGCCCTCCGGTCAGGACGTGCGTCCGCGACGATGCAGCAGCAGGCGCACGCCCACGAGCATGACGCCGAGGAGGGGGAAGAGCAGCAGCCACGCGGCCACCGGGGGACCGTCGAACTCGTCGTCGTCCTCCTCGGCGGTGGGCAGCGGAGCGGTTCCGAACCCGTCCGCGGACTCGAACGGGTAGTCGCCGGTGGGCTGGAACGCGCGGTCGCTCGTGGCCTGCTCGGGCAGGACGTCGCCGGTGATCGACTGCGGTCGGCGGTTGCGGATCTCCAGGCGGGTCAGGTAGCCGCCGGTGAGCAGGTCGCGGACGGGAGGCGTCAGACGCGACGTGATTCCGGCGACGGGGCCCGCGTAGTGCGTGTCGAATCCCTCGGCGACGACGCGGTGCCCTCCCGCGACGTACAGCTCGACCGAGACCGGTGCGGTCCCGACCCCGCTGAGCTGCAGCGGGTAGATGAGCCGGTCGTTGCGGAAGCGGATCCTGAGCGGGCGCAGGGCGTGCTCGCCGGCCTCGGGACGCCCGGCCAGACGGAACGCGACGAACGCCCACTTCCGCCGCACGTAGCTCGAGAGGACGGGCTCGACGGCGGCCGGGGTGGCGTAGCCGTGGCGGTCGAGCCAGCGTCGCAGCGCTCCGGCCTCGCCGGCGCGCAGGACCGACACGTCGTAGCCGCCGAGGGTCTCGCGCGAGATCACGTCGACGCCGCCGGTGGGCGCGCCCGCGGTCGCGCCGTCCCCGTCATCGTCGTCGCTCGGCGCGGGGGTCGGTGCCGTCGCGGCCGCGAGCTCGGCGAAGAGCCCCGCCTGGTCCTCGTCGACCTGCGTCACCCTCGGCGTGGACGGCACCGGCAGCACGACGGCGGGACGTCGGCCGGACGGCGGAGTGGGGGCGGCCCTGGTCGTGCCGGTGCCATCCCCGGGCGAGGGCATCGCCAGATCGAGCGACAGGATCAGCTCCTGCCGATCGCCGTCGAGCTGGATCAGCGCGCGCTCGGCGGAGACCGACGCGTCGAACGCCACGCCACAGGCACACGCGCCGGCCGGGCGGGCGGCGAGCAGGAGCAGCGCCGTCGCGGCGACCAGGACCGCCACCGCGACCGCGACCACGGGCCGGGCGATGGCGGGTCCTGCGGGGCGCGGGCGTGGAGGAGGGCAGGCGGACGGCGCGGGCACGCGGCGATGGTATCCGGGGCGCCACGGTCCGGCGGTGGGGGGAGTTGCCCGTGGCGACAGGTCGTTCCGCTACGCTCGACAGGTTCGGAATCACAGAAGAGCGAAGACGCCGCACGCCAGGTCCGATGGGCGTGCCACGAGGACACACATATGAGTCACGCCGACGTGACCACGGTTACCGTGGAGATCTCCGGTCAGGAGATCACCTTCGAGACCGGCAAGCTGGCCAAGCAGGCCGGCGGGGCGGTGACCGTCCGTCAGGGCGACACGATCGTCCTGTGCACCGCGACCACCGGTCGCCTGAAGGACTTCGACTTCCTGCCGCTGACGGTGGACGTGGAGGAACGGTCCTACGCCGCGGGCAAGATCCCCGGCAGCTTCTTCAAGCGGGAGGGTCGCGCCGGCGAGAAGGCCACGCTGACCGCCCGCATGATCGACCGGCCGATCCGGCCGCTCTTCCCCAAGGGCTGGCGCTACGAGACGCAGATCGTCGCCCTGCCGATCTCGGTCGACCACGAGCACCCCTACGACATCCTCGCGATGAACGGGGCGTCCGCGGCGCTGACGATCAGCTCGATCCCGCTGCCGACCCCGGTGGGCGCAGTGCGGATCGGCAAGATCGACGGCCAGTTCGTCGTGAACCCGCCGGAGGAGTCGCTGCTGGCGACCGGCGCAAGCGACCTGGACCTCATCGTCGCCGGCACGGCCGACGGCATCCTCATGGTCGAGGCCGGAGCCGACCTCATCCCCGAGGCCGAGATCCTCGACGCGCTCGACATCGCCCACGACGCGATCAAGAAGCTCGTCGCGGCCCAGCTGGAGCTGCGCGAGAAGGCCGGCAAGGAGAAGATGGCCTTCGAGGCCCCGGTCATCGACGACAAGCTGCAGGTGAAGATCGCCAAGGCCCACGGCAAGAAGATCGAGAAGGCCACGCAGGTCGTCGACAAGCTCGAGCGCCAGGACGCCACCGACGCCGCCAAGGCCGACGCAGTCGCGGCGTTCACCACCGGCGGTGAGGATCCCGACGTCGACAAGCAGGTCAAGTCGATCGTCGACGCCCTGGAGAAGGCCGCCATCCGCGACCGGATCGCCGTCCAGAAGATCCGCCCCGATGGGCGCGACTCCACCGAGATCCGCCAGATCACGATCGAGACCGGCACGGCACCGCGGACGCACGGCTCGGCGCTCTTCACCCGCGGCCAGACGCAGGCGCTCTCCGTGGCGTCGCTCGGCACGCTGAAGGAGGAGATGCGGCTGGACACGCTGGGCCTGGAGACCAACCGGTTCTTCTGGCACCACTACAACGTCCCGCCGTTCTCCGTCGGTGAGGCCGGACGCCTGGGCGGCCCCAAGCGTCGTGACATCGGTCACGGCGCGCTGGCCGAGCGTGCGCTCATCCCGGTCGTCCCGACCACGGAGGAGTTCCCCTACACGATCCGGATCGTGTCGGACATCCTCGAGTCCAACGGCTCCTCGTCGATGGCCTCCGTCTGCGGCAGCTCGCTGTCGCTGATGGACGCCGGCGTGCCGATCAAGGCCCCCGTGGCCGGGATCGCCATGGGCCTGATCAAGGAGGGCGACGACTACATCGTCCTCACCGACATCGCCGGCGTCGAGGACCACCTCGGCGACATGGACTTCAAGGTCGCCGGCACCGCCGAGGGCATCACCGCCCTCCAGATGGACATCAAGATCACCGGCGTGTCGTTCGAGATCCTCCGCGACGCCCTGGCCCAGGCCAAGGACGCGCGCCTGGAGATCCTCGGCAAGATGGCCGGCGTCATCGATGCCCCGCGCGAGGAGCTCTCGGAGTTCGCGCCGCGGATCCTGTCGGTGAAGATCGACACCGAGAAGATCGGCATGATCATCGGCAAGGGTGGCGAGACGATCCGCGGGCTCCAGGAGGAGTTCGAGGCCCAGATCGACATCAGCGACGACGG
>JBFWKS010000123.1:0-11477 GCA_050252545.1 Solirubrobacteraceae bacterium | reverse complement strand
CCACCGTCCATCGCGAGCGCCTCGGTCCGCTCACCAAGAGCTGGATCGCGGTGCGGCCCGTGCCGGCGGCCCCCTGCCGGCGAGCAGGGTTGCGGCGCGATGGCCCGCCACGCCCGGGGGGGGCGGGGGCGGTCACGGCGGGGGGGGGCGGCGATCACGACGGAGCCAGGGTGGTCCGTTCCGGGATGTGGTCGCTGGGTGACCCGTTGGCGGATCGGATTGTCGGGCCGGGCCGGCGGTGCCGATCCGCTCCGGGATGTGGTCGCTGGGTGACCCGTTGGCGGATCGGATTGCGGGGTGAGGTCGATCCGGGACGATCCGGTGGCCACCGGTCCCGCGCATCCCCGCGGGCCAGCCGGGCGGGCGGACCGGATTCCCGAACGCCACCGGACCCCGCTGGCCGGTCGGCGGCGGTCGGCGGCGGTCGGCGGCGGTCGGCGGCGGTCGGCGGCGGTCGGCGGCGGGTCGGGTCGGGTCGGGTCGGGTCGGGTCGGAGGGATCTACCGCATCGGGGGTGGATCCTCGAGGTCGTCGGGGTGCTCGATCTTCTCGATCAGGCCGGTGTCGAACTCCGACGGCTCACGCCGGGTGGCGACCCAGTTGACGAGCCAGAACACGACCCCGAGCCCGAGCAGCAGGAACGGCCGTGCGAGCGAGTCGGTGCCGTCCGCGATCCGGTAGACCAGCAACGTCAGGCAGACGACCGCGCCGATCGCCGGGAGGAAGGTCGGGGCGACGAAGTGCCGGTGCTCGACGGGGCTGCCGCGCAGCACCAGCACGCTGACGTTGACGACGGCGAAGACGCCGAGCAGCAACGTCGTGGTGGTCGTCGCCAGCTCGGACACGTCGCCGGTGGCCGTCAGGATGATCGCCAGCGCGGTCGTGAAGAGGATCGCCGTCCACGGCGTCTGGCGGCCCCGGTGGACCCGTCCGAAGATCGAGGGGACGATCCGCTGGCGGGCCATGCCGTAGGTCAGTCGCGACGCCATGATCATGTTGATGAGCGCGCCGTTGATGAGCGCCAGGACACCGATCGCGGCGAAGATCTTGATCTCGACCGAGAGCGGTCCGAGCTGCGAGATCTCCAGCAGCGGCGTGGTCTTGTCGTCGACGAGCGTCGTGTACGGCAGCACAGCCGGGGCGATGATCCCGATCACGAGGTACATCACGCCGGCGAACGCCAGCCCGCCGAAGAGCGCGCGGGGAAAGTCGCGCCCCGGGTCCTTGGCCTCCTCGGCCACGTTGACCGAGTCCTCGAACCCGATCAGCGCGTAGAACGCCAGGGCGGTCCCGGCGAGCGCCGCCGGCACGAGGCTCACGTCGTTCCCGGCCGCCTTGGCGTCCGCCGTCGAGAACGCGTTGCCGACGTCGCCGACGCCGTCGATCAGGGCCGCCACGCCGATCGTGATGATGAGCAGCAGACCCGCGACCTCCACGAGCGTGAGGACGACGTTGAGTTTCACCGACTCGCTGATGCCGCGGAAGTTGACCGCCGCGACGATCAGGAGGAAGCCCAGGGCGATGAGGACGATCTGGGTGTCGGACGGGTTGGCGTCGAAGAGCCGCGGCAGGTAGGTCTCGGCCACGCCGCGGGACAGCGTCGACGCGGAAGCGATGCCCGATGCCATGACGGCGAAGGCGACCATGAAGGTGAAGAACGGCTTGCGGAACGCCTTGTTGACGTACAGCGCGGCGCCGGCGGCCTGCGGATACTTGGTCACCAGCTCGGCGTAGGCGGTGGCGGTCAACAGGGCCAGGCCGAGCGCCAGGCCGAACGGCAGCCAGACCAGGCCGCCGACCTCGCCCCCGACGACGCCGACGAGGGTGTAGATGCCGCCACCGACGACGTCGCCGATGACGAACAGCAGGAGCATGTTGCGCGAGATCGCGCGCTTGAGGGGTGGGTCGGCACCCGGGGTGGGTGGTACGGCCTCGGTGGCCATGACGGATTCCTCGGTGTGGGGACGGGACTCGCGATCACCGGGTCGTGACGCACCCGGAACATTTGGGCGCACCCTCCCACACCGACCGGCCGTCGGCCAGTGGGCGATTCGTCCGTTGCAGGCGCCCACGATGCGGCAGGGTGACGGCCCCCTTGCCGGAGCCGCGGCGCGCCGTCACCGTCGCTCGTCCCGTCGATCGGCGCGCAGCCCGCTCGCGGGGCCGCGCACGCCACGGTGGGACCGCCCCCGCGGCCCCACCGGTCCTCCTACGCGTAGAGCGCGGAGATCTCCGGCTCGTACTTGGCGTCGATGGGCTTGCGCTTGAGCTTCATCGTCGGGGTGAGCTCGTCGCCACCGGGCGTCCAGTCCCCCGCGACGATGTGGAATCGCTTGACCTGCTCCACGCGGGACAGGGTCGCGTTGCCGGCGTCGACGCCCTTCTGGACCTCGGTGATGACGTCGGGGTGGACCGCGAGCGCCTCCAGCGACGTGTCCTCGATCCCCTGCGTGGCGGCCCAGGCCGGGGCGAGATCCGCATCCAGCACGATCAGCGCGACGTTGTAGGAGCGCCCGTCACCGATGACCGCGGTCTGGCCGATCATCGGATGCGCGGACTTGATCGCCGCCTCGATGTTCGCCGGCGACATGTTCTTCCCCGCCGCGTTGATGATCAGCTCCTTCTTGCGGTCGACGATCCACAGGTAGCCGTCATCGTCGATCCGGCCGACGTCACCGGTGCGGTACCAGCCATCACCGGTGAAGGCCTCGGCCGTCTTCTCGGGCTGGTTGCGATACCCGCGCATGATCGTCGGGCCGCGCAGCTCGACCTCGCCGTCGTCGGCGAGCCGGATCTCCATGCCGGGCACGACCGGCCCGACCGACCCGATCTTGATCCGCTCAGGAGGGTTGAGCGTCCCGCACGCGCACCCCTCCGACATGCCCCAGATCTCGGCGACGTTCAGGCCCAGCGCGTGGAAGAACTCGATGACGACCGCCGGCGTCGGTGCCGCGCCGACGTTGATCGCCTTCGCCCGGTCGAGGCCGAGCATCTTGCGGAGGTTCGAGAACACCCGCTCGTCGGCGGCCTGCACCGCGGCCTCGAGCTCCGCCGGGACCGGCTCGCCCGCCTGCAGCAGCCGTACGCGCTGGATCGCGGCGTCGAGCGCCTTGCGGACCGCCTCGGCCTGCTCCGGCGGCTGGGCGCCCAACTGGGCCTCGAGCCCGGCCTTGAGCTTCTCCCAGATCCGCGGGACCGCGAAGAACCAGGTCGGCCGCACGCCCTGCAGGTACGCGGCGATCTGCTTCGGATCGGCGCAGGTCGTGACCTCCAGGCCGAAGATCATCGGTGCGTAGTAGTGCGCGCCGCGCTCGGCGATGTGCGCCGCCGGAAGCCACGAGATGACCTTGCCGCCCGGCTCGAGGTGCGCGACCTTCCCGATCGCGCTCATCGCCGCGAGCAGGTGCCGGTGCTCCAGCTCCACGCCCTTCGGCGGACCGGTCGTCCCCGACGTGTAGATCAGCGTGAGCAGGTCGTCGGGCCGCAGCCGCTCGGCCTCGGTCACGGGGTCGAACCCGCCCGGGGCCCGAGCCTCGAGGTCCGCCACCGACAGGACGCCCTCCGGGGCGGCACCGTCGACGACGACGACGTGCTCCAGCGACGGCATCCGTTCCCGCGCGGCCAGCACCGCGGGCAGGAAGACCTGCTCGGTGACGACGACCCGCACCGCCGCGTCCTCGACGATGTAGGCGATCTGCTCGGGCGAGGAGGTCTGGTAGAGCGACACCGGGACCCCACCGATGCCCATGATCCCGAGGTCGACCGGGAAGAAGTCCGGCCGGTTGCTGAGCATCACGCCGACGACGTCGCCGTGCTCGACCCCCAGGCCGCGCAGGCCGCCGCCGATCCGCCCGGCCCGCTCCGCGACCTCGCGCCACGTCCACGACACCGCGTCGTCGAGCGTGCGCACGAGCACCTGGTCCGGATGCGCCGCCACCCCCCGACGGAACGCCTCGTGCATCGTCGTGACATCTGTGGGCGCTTCGATCGTCGCCATCTCGTGGTCCTCCCCTTGTGGTGCGTGGTCCCGGCACGAGCCTAACCTGGCGTGCCCCCGCTACCCGGTGTGGATGGACCCCAGCAGCGGCCTGATCGTGTGTTGGCCGACCACAACCTGGAGCTCCGGGCGACAACGCGACCGAACCCGGAACCGAAGCCCGGCCCGTTGCGGACGCTCACTCCTGGTCCAGGTAGCGGCCGTTGAGGTGCGCCGTCTCGGTGTGGACGGCGCGCTCGGCGTAGCCGAGCGTCTCGTGGTATCGGCGATAGCTCCGGAAGGCCGCCTTCACCGCCCGGCGGCTCACGGGACGGCGGTTGACCGACTCGAACCGGTCGAGCAGCTCGACGACCGTCTCCGGGTCTCGGACGAGGATCGCGGCACGCAGCCGCAGGGCGATCGATCGGGATCGGGTGAGCCGGTCGGCCTGTGCGTCGCGTGCGGGACGCAGCAGCAACGGCGGTCGGAGCCGTCGCACGCGCCCGACGACGCGGTGCAGGCCCGCCGCGTACGCGGTCAGCGCCGAGGCCTGGCCCTCCGGGTCGTCGCGTCGGGTCCGCAACCGCCGCTCCAACCGCCCGCCGAGTGCCGGAAGGGTCGCCAACGCCCGCTTCTCCTCCACCGCGTATCGGGCCATCAGCACGGTCTGCTGGGCGATCGCGGCGTTGGCGTCGTAGACCTCGAGGGTCCGCGCACGCAGGCGCGACGCCTGTGGTGGCGCGGGGACCATCGCGACCTGACCCCGGATCCCCTGCAGGCGTCGCTCGATCGCCTCGACACGATGCTGGGCGGTGACGCCGGTGAGCTTCTGCTCGGCGAACCGCCCATAGGTCTCACGTGCGGCCTCGAGCGTCGGCGCGGCGTCGACGTGCACCGCGTTGACCGCGTTGATGTAGTCGATGACCTCGTCCCGCTCGGCCTCCAGCGGGTCACTGCCACAGCCGCCTACCGCGAGTCCGACGATGGTGACGAGCATGCCGAGCGACCGACGTGACGCCGCACCGAGCCGCCGTCGTGATGAACCCGGGGCGTCCACCGTCACTGCCTCAGACGCACGGTCCGGGAGTAGGCCCGCTGCCGGCCAAGGCGGTCGACGTGCGTGATCCGCACGGTGACCCGGCGGACCTTCGCCTTGCGGAGCTTCGCGATGATCGTGTTCGTCCGGGCGCCGGCGGCGCGCTTGACGCGCGTGTTGCCGCGGCCCTTTCGCCTGGCGGTCACCCGCCGGTCGGCGACGACGATGACGGTGTCCGCCTTCGTTCCCGAACCACTCCCCCGCTTCTTGCCGGTGCGCGGCACCGTCGCGCGGATCTGGGCCCGGACCCGTCCACGGCTCGGCGCGGTCCATCCGACACGCAGGCCGGCACATCGACGTCCCTTGCGGCAGAGGACCGTGCTCGACCGCACCGACCGACCCGACACCGACCCCGCGAGCGCGAGGTCGCTCGTCGGGATGAGGACCGCGTCGCCGGAGGCGTCGCCGAGCACCATCGCGACCGGTGCGTACAGCTCGAGCGAGAACGTGCGGTTGGCCGGCAGATCGTCGGCGACCACCGGGACGTCGACCGTCGCGGTGAGCTGTCCCGGGGCGAAGACCAGTGCCCCGGTACCGGCGAGGTAGTCGCGGCCGGCCTTCGCGCTGCCGTCGACGGTGCGCCACGCGACGAGGCTCGTCCGCGTCAGCGCGCGGTCGAGTCGGACGGTGAACCGCGCGACCGGGTCGCCGTCACCCAGCCGGACGGTGACGTCGTTGACCGACGCCCGCGGCGTCAGGTCGTCGGTCAGGTCGCCGTCGACGATGGTGACCGTCGAACGGACCGGCGATCCGTCGGTGTCGGTCGCGATGAGGTGGAAGGCCTGGTCGTCGGTGACGAGGCCGTCACCGGCGACGGAGATCGCGATCGTCTTGCTCGTCTCGCCGGGCGCGAACGTCAGCTTGCCGCTGCTCGCCTGGTAGTGGACGCCGGCCCGTGCGGTGCCGTCCGCGGTCCGGTACTCGACGTCGAGCGCCTTGCCGCTCGGTCCGGTGAGCGACACGACGACGCTCGCGGTCGAGGTCGCGGCGAGCGGTTCGGCGATCGTGGTGTCCGCGACCTTGACCCGCGGCGCCGCGTCGTCGTCCGTGATCCGCACGGTGGCGGTCTTGCCGGTCGATCCCAGGCGCACGTCGACCGGATCCTTGAGCGTCACGGTGAACGACCGGTCGGCCTGGTGCAGCGCGTTGCCCCGCACCGGCACGGTGATCGTGCGACTCGTCTGCCCGGCGGCGAACGTCAGCCGTCCGCTGGTCGCGCGGTAGTCCTCCCCCGCCTTCGCGGTCCCGTCGGCCGTCGCGTAGACGACGCTCAAGGGCTGCGGGCTCGGGTCGTCGAGCGTGACGGTCAACGCGACCGCGGTCTCGCGACCGGCCGGTCCCTCGGTGACCGTCGCGTTGCCGATCGACGCCACCGGCCCGGCGCTCTTGATCCGCCCCAGGGCGAGCGGCCTCCCGATCGTCTGGTGGACGCCACCGAGGAGGCTCGCGTCGTGCCTGTCGACGAGGTACGAGAACGCGATCCCGGTGTTGACCGGCAGGCCCGGGTCGTCGGCGAGCATGATCTGGGTCGGCGTCTGGTACTGGAAGATCGTGCTCGGGACGCCGGCGACGGTGATCGCCTTGCCCGCGTCGGCCGTGGTGAACCGTGCGGAGGTCGAGGTGAGCGTCGTGCCGCCGACGAGTACGCCGTCGGTGTACGTCGGGGTGAACGAGAACGGGACCGGCTGGCCGTTCTCGACCGGGTCGGCGAGCGTCACGTCGAAGGCGTTGCCGGTCGTGATCCCCGTGATCGTCGTCGTCTGCGCCCCCGGGGTGCCGGGGCGGATCGTGACCGGCAGGCCGACGTCCGAGGTCCGGAACTGCGTCGACGCCGATCGCAGGTGGGTGGTGTTGCGCAGGCGGAGCCGGAACTGCTTGTTGACGTCGAGCGAATCGCCGATCGCCACGACCGACAGCTGGAGGCTCGTCACCCCGGGGTTGAACGTCAGCGTGCCCACGAGCGGGACGTAGTCGCCGTCGTCGGGGCTGTCGCAGGTCTGCTTCGTGCAGGCGATCGCCGTGTCGTCCTCGGTCGCGTAGTCGACGCTGACCGTGCGTCCACTCGGGGCGGAGAGCTTGACGTCGAAGATCACGAGCCGGTTGGTGCCGGTCGACACCGCGCCGCCCTGCACATCGGCATCGGCGACGGTGATCGACGGTGCGTCGTCGTCGTCGGGGATCGTCCCGGTCCCGACGCCGCCACCGGCGATCGAGACGACGCCGTTGGGCACCGCGTTGGTCAGCGCCACGCGGAACGTCTCGTCCGGCTCGTCGAGCGCGTCGCCGATGACCGTGACGACGACCGATCCCCCGGGCTCGCCCTCCGGGATCACCAGGGTCCCGCTCGTCGTCTGGTAGTCGACGCCCGGTGTCGCGGTTCCGCTGAGCGTCGTGTAGTCCACGCTCACGCCACCCTGCGGTGCCGGTCCCGAGAGCGTGACCGGGAAGGTCATCGTCGTGTTCGCGCCGGTGCCCTCGGTCCCGCCCGGGTTCGTGGCCGTGACGTCGGTCTGCGTCGGGTCGCCGATCGACATCGTCACCGCCGACGCGCCGCCGGCCGTCGACAGCGTCGTCGCGAGCCCGACGACGGCGAGCAACAGGACGAGCAGCGGGCGCTTCATCGCAGACGCTCCACGGTGGACACGCTCCCGTCACGGTGACGGAAGCGGAGCTTGACGAGGCCGACCCGCGGCGCGAGGTACACGTCGCGGGTCCCGGACCCGTAGCGGAACCCGGCCTGCTTGAGGGTCGAGCGCAGGTGCAGGGCACGGTAGGTGCCCGACGGGACCTTGATCCGGGTATGCCCCATGACCTTCGTCAGGCCGGTCACCCCGTAGATCTGGCGGTCGCGGCCGCTCCGCTTGCTGCGCCAGGTCTGGCCCTGCGCCGGGTAGGCGGGGACGACCGGGTTGAAGCCGTAGGTCAAGAGGTCCAGCGGGGTGAAGAACCGGCGACGGCTCTTCGCCGGGAGCCGCCGCGGGCCCAGTGGCGGGAACCGCACGCTCGTCCGTGCGCTCGTGGCGGTCGTCGTGTTGACGACGCCCGACAGGCCGCTGGCGAACACGTAGCTGCCCGCGATCCTGATCGGACCGCTGGTGTCGCGCACGTCGACCCGGGCGCTGTTGTTGGCGACCCGGGCGACGGTGAACCGCTGTCGCGAGGGCTTGCGCAGGTGGCGTGAGTTGCGGTAGCTGAACCGCATCACGTCACCCTCGATCAGGGGGAGGTAGCCGCGATCGGACGGTGCCGATCGCGGCGTGAGGTTCGTCGACTGCAGCTCCGATCGCGTGACCTGACCTCCGGCGTGCGCGATCACCGTGCGGACCGGGCCGACCCCGAACGCCCACCAGGTCGTCCGGGTCCCGCTCCCGTACGGGTCGCCGATCGCACCGGCCTGGGCGATCTCGGTGACGACCTTCGCGGCGTAGATGCCGCGCGGGAACGCCGGGACGACGACCCGCTCGCGACCGGCGTAGCGGCTGCTGCTCGCGACGTCGCCGCCCTGCCCGCCGGTCGACGACCAGCTGCCGCCGGCGACGAGCGGCTCCTGGAGCACCGGGGCCCGGCTGCCCCAGATCAGCTGGTAGTGCGTCGAGGCGAGCGAGTTGCCGCACTGCGTGGCCGACGCGCAGAGGACCGGGAACACCGGCGGCGGGGCGGTGCTCGTCCAGTTCGTGTTGACGAGCCCGGAGTCGGAGTAGACGTAGCTCATCGTGCCCTGCGACGCTGGGACCTCGGGGCCGTTTCCGGCGTCCTCGGTGGTCCACTGCAGGTCGACGGTCGTGTCGGTGCGCTTGGCGACGGTGTACCGCTCGCGGACGACGGTCCGCAGGAACGCGTCGTCGGTCCAGGCGTACGTCCACGTCGCGTTGGCGGGGTTGGGCATCCACCGCGCGGTCGCCGTGGTGTTCGGCAGCGCCGTGCGGGTGACTGATCGCTCTCCGGGCGGTGCCTTCGAGAACGCCGCGCGCTCGGCCGCCACGGCGGACGACGCCGCCACGCCGGCGAGCCCCGACACGAGCGCGACGATGATCGCGGCCACCCAGCGGGTGACCCTTGATGATTCCCCGTACCCCATACCCATGGGTGACGCTACCGGGCCAGAGGCGGGACATGTGAACAGTCGTTGCGGGATCGGCCCGCGACCAACCGGCGGCACGGGGTCTCGAGGCCCGGACGGCGTGTCGACGAGGCTCAGAACAGGCCGATCCGCACCCCTCCGAGGAGGGGTAGGGCGACCTCGACGGCGATCCCGCCGGTCCCGACCTCGACGCCGACCAGGCCGCCGACGACCTCGACGTCCAGCCCGTCCTCGTCGAGGTCGACGTCGAGCACCGCGTTGATCACACCGCCGGCGTCCGGCAGCTCGACCTCCGGCAGCGGCGGGAGCGTCCCCGGCTCACCGGTCGTCGGATCGGACGGGTCCCCACCTGGATCGTCGTCGGGCGGATCGATCGACGGACCGTCGCCGACGGGGGGCCACGTCAGCGGCGGCAGCGGCGTCACCTCCGGCCACGGCAGCGCGTCGAGGCCGCCGAGCAGGTCGGGGACGTCCCAGGACGGCGCGTCTCCGAGGTCCCAGCCGGGCAGGACCGGCAGGTCGAGCGGGTCGATCGCCGGCACCGGCGGCCAGCCGAGCCAGGACGGCCAGGCCATCCACTCGGGCCACGCCAGGTGCTCGGGGAGCGGCACGCCGGCCGGCCAGGTCGGAAGGGCGATCCCGTCGGGGTTCACCGGCACCGGGATCTGCAGCGGATCGGTCGGCGGGCGCGACGGCAGCGGCGGCAGCGCGGGCACCTCGGGCACGAGCGTCCAGGCCCAGGAGATGTCCGGCAGGATCGGCGGCAGCACGATGCCGGTATCGAGGTCCGGCAGCATCCACGACGGTGCGACCTGCTCCGGCAACGGCAACGGCGGGACGTCGGCGAACGTGTGGAACAGCAGCTCGCCGATCGGTTGCAGCACGACCTCGAGCGGCGCCAGGATCCGGTTGACGTTGTCGAGGATCGGGATCGCCGGCGACAGGCCGAGCGCCGCGAGCTGTTGCGCCAGCGGGGCCAGCAACCACGTGGTGAGGTCCTGGGTGATCCGCAGCGCCGGTGCGAGGACCGGGCTCAGGCCCTGCAGCAGCGAGAGCTCGGAGGTCGCGGCACCACCGGGGACGAGCAGCTGCGCGAGCCCGCTCACAGGCCCACCACTCGGCGGCAGGCCCCACTGCGACGCGCCACCGGGCGGTGCCGGGGCGCTGCCGTCGACGCGCAGGATCTTCACGCCGGTCGCCAGGGCCGACGTGTTGCCGTAGTAGTCGGTGAGCGTCGCCGTGACGACGTAGTCGCCGTCGGCGAGCGGCTCGCGGGTCTGGAGCACCCCGTTGAGGTAGACCTTGACCGCGTAGCCGTACTGGCCGTTGGCGTACAGCGGCAGCGACGTCAGCAGCGCCGGGATGACGACGAACCGCGGGTTGCGGCTGCTCGTCACCCAGACGCCCTGGGCGTCGACGCTGCGGTCGGCCGGGTCGAGGGTGACCGTCGGCGTCGGCGGCCGCGTCGTGCCGGGCGTCACCGTGACGCCGGGGATCGCCGGCAGCAGCGGCGGCAACCCGGGCAGCAGTCCGCCGACGATGCCGTTGACGAGGCCCGAGATGGTGGGCGGCAGCCCGAGGATCATCGGCACGAGCCCGATCGACGCGACGAGCGGGTCGGCGACCGCGTGGGCGCTGTAGTTCGTCGTCGGCAGCGCGAGCGCGCGGGTGACGATGTCGACGTTGACGCCGCTGTTCTGGTCGACGAGGTCGCCGATGACGGCGTTGGCGCCGGTGATGACGTCGCCACCGCTGCCGCCGACGAGGATGTCGCGCGTGCGGCTGCCGATGATGACGTCGTTGCCGGCCCCGCCGTAGGCGGTGATCCCGAACGCCGGGACCTGGTCGGCCGCCGCCCCCGCGTAGAGGCGGCTCGCGTCGATGACGTTGTTGCCGAAGTACCGGAACGGCGCGGCGACCGGGAAGACGAAGGCCGGCGTGCCGTTGCCCAGCTGGCTCGGGTACGGCTTGCTGCCGAACGAGCGCGAGACCTGCTTCTCGGTGTCGCCGGAGTACCAGGTGCCGTCCTGGGACGTGCCGCCGAAGACGACCAGCGGCGACGGCGCGAAGCCCTCGATCCGGACGGTGCCGACGTCCAGCCCCGCGGGCAGCTCCGGGCCCGACAGGCCGAGCTTCGTGCCGTTGACCGACGTCACCGTCCACTTCGCCTCCAGGCCGATCCGGACGATCTGGCCGTAGACGAAGCCGAGCTGGGCCCAGTGCGCGCCCGACGAGGTCAACGTCCGGCCCTCGACGGTGACCGGCCCGTCGTAGGTCGGGGTGCTCGGACCCGCTCCGGCACCGCCACCGCCGAGCACCGTGAT
>JBFWKS010000122.1:0-11584 GCA_050252545.1 Solirubrobacteraceae bacterium | reverse complement strand
GCGGATCGGGGTCCTCGCCAGCGGCACGGGCACCAACCTGCAGGTGCTGCTCGACACGTTCGCGGCGGGCACGCCGGACGGCGACCTGGCCCGGGTCGTCGCGGTCGCCGGTGACCGGCCCGGCGCGCAGGCGTTCGACCGCGCCGAGCGGGCCGGGGTGGCGTGGCGCGCCTTCCCGCGCGACGCGCACGCCGACCGCGAGGAGCGCGACACCGCGATCGCCGGCTGGCTCCACCGGCACGAGGTGGGTCTCGTCGTCCTCGCCGGCTACATGGCCATCCTCACGCCGACGTTCCTGCGGGCGTTCCCCGACCGGGTCGTCAACGTGCATCCGTCGCTGCTGCCCGCGTTCCCGGGGATCCGGGCGATCGAGCAGGCCGTCGACTACGGCGTGCGCGTGTTCGGCGTGACGGTCCACCTGGTCGACGACGGCGTCGACACCGGGCCGGTGCTGCTGCAGGAGGCGATCGTCCTGGACGACACGCCCGACGCCGTCGCGGCCCACGCCGCGATCCGGCCGCTCGAGCACCGGCTGCTGCCGGAGGCCGTGCGGATCATCGCGCGGGGCGCGGCACGTCGCGATCCGGACGCGCCCCGCCGGGTGCTGCTCGGCGGACGCTGACGCGCGGCGCCCGGCGGCCGCCGCGGGCCGGCGGACGGTCGTCCGCGACCGCCGGCGATCGGCTGTGCCGCCCGATCGTGGGGCCCGACGCCTCGCTCAGTTGCCGAGCTGCTTCTTCAGCTGATCCAGCTGCGTCTGGATCTGATCCTTGAACTCGTCGGGCACGCCGTCGACGTTCTTCAGGCGCTCGACGCCGTCCTCGACGATGCCGGTCAGCTCCTTCTGGGCGTCCTTGGTCTTCAGGTCGCCGCTCTGGGTGCGCTTGGTGACGTCGGAGATCTTCTCCTGCAGATCCTTCTGGATCTTCTCGACCTCGCCCTTGGCGTCGTCGCTGATCCCGTCGAGGGCGCTGGGGGTCGTCTGGCCCGATGCGTCACCGGACGACGACGTCGACGACGTGGTGGTGCCCGACGAGCTCGAGGGCTTGTCGTCGTCATCGCCGCAGGCGGTCAGGCCGATGGTGGCGACGAGTACGAAGGGCAGCGCGAGAGCGCGGAAGGACGGCACAGGGATCTCCTCTGGGTCGGACGCTCGACGCAGGGTAGAGGGCGAGCGAGGAGATCGGCGGGCCGGTGGGCGGGCGCGGAAGGCGCCGAGCGCCGCGGTCCGCATGGGCGGACCGCGGTCGGCCTGGGGCGACCCGGCCGCCGTGCGGCCGCCGGGTCAGGCGAATCGGTGGATCAGCCGGGGAGCTGGTCGAGCTGCTTGCGGATCTGCTCGAACGCGGTCTTGATCTGGTTCGAGCCGTCCTCGAACTGCTTCTTGGCCTCGTCCGGCAGGTCCGACGCCTTGACGTCGTCGAGCAGGTCCTGCGTGTCCTTCTCGAACTCGTCGAAGAACTTCGTGGCCTCGGACTTGGCGTTGCTCGGATCGCCCGCGAGCTTCGTGCCGAGCTCCTGGCTGCGCTTGGCCCACTTCTCCTGGTACTCCGTCATGCGCTTCTGGAGATCGGCATCGAGGCCGGCGACGTCGGCACCGGAGCCGGTGTCGCCACCGTCGGTCGCGGTGGTGTCCGTCTCGGTGGTGGTGGTGTCCGCCGTCGTGTCGGCGGGGGTGGTGTCGGCGGCGGTCGTGCCGGTCGAGGCGGTCGTGGGCTCGTCGTCATCGCCGCAGGCGGTCAGCCCGAGGGTGGCGACGAGAAGGGCGGGGAGCGCAAAGGCGCGGATGGACGGCATGGGTTCTCCTGTGGGTGGTGGGGGAGGGTTCTGGACGGACCTGCGCTACTGGCCCGGAATCGCGTCGAGCTGCTTCTCGAGCTGGTCGAACTGCTTCTTCTGCTCGTCGGGGATGTCGGCGTCGTCCGCGAGGTCGCGGAGCTGCTGGACCGCTTCCTTGGGGGTGATCTCCCCCTTGGTCAGCTTCTGCGTGATGTCGGTCGCGCGCTCCCGGGCCTCCTCCTCACTGAGGCCGCCGCACGCGGCAAGGCCGAGCGAGGCGACGAGAAGGACGGGAAGGGCGAGGGCGCGGAGACGGGACATGGGATCCTTCGATTGCCGACGGACGCGTGGATCCTTACGCATCCACGGGACGTAACCTGCTCTCGTCGTGTTGCCGAGCTGCCGGGGCGCGTCGGCGACTCGTATCCTGGGACCGCCCCATGCTCGATCCCCTGGACGTCCCCACCCCCGATCGCGTGCCGGTTCGCCGTGCGCTGCTCTCCGTCTCCGACAAGTCGGGCCTGGTCGACCTGGCCCGCGCGCTCGTCGATTCCGGCACGGAGCTCGTGTCGACCGGCGGAACCCTCAAGGCGCTGGACGAGGCCGGGCTTCCCGTGATCGGCGTCGAGGACGTCACCGGGTTCCCCGAGATGATGGACGGGCGGGTCAAGACCCTGCACCCGCGGCTGTTCGCCGGGATCCTCGGCGTCCGCGGGATCGACACGCACGCCCAGGCGGCGGCGCTCCACGAGATCGGTTGGATCGACCTGGTGGTGGTCAACCTGTACCCGTTCGAGGCGACGATCGCCCGTGACGAGGTGACGCTCGCCGAGGCGATCGAGAACATCGACATCGGTGGCCCGTCGCTGATCCGCGCCGCGGCCAAGAACCACGGGTACGTCGGGATCCTCACCGACCCCGCCCAGTACGGGGACGTCATCGCCGAGCTGGGCGACCATGGTGACGGGTCGCTCGGCCTGGAGACACGGCGCCGGCTGGCGCTTCAGGCGTACACCGCGACCGCCCGCTATGACGCGGCGATCAGCGGCCACCTGCGGGAGCAGGCGGAGTTCGGCGGTGCGCCCGACGCGGACGTGAGCCGGCCGTTTCCGGACGACATCACCCAGGCGCTCGTCAAGGACCGCGACCTGCGCTACGGCGAGAACCCGCACCAGCGCGGCGCCTACTATCGCCGCGTCGGCACGCGTGCGCACCTGCTCGGCGGCGTCGAGCAGCTCCACGGCAAGGAGCTGTCGTACAACAACCTGCTCGACCTGGACGCCGCGCGTGGCATGGCCCGCGAGCTCGACGAGCCCGGTTGCGTGATCGTCAAGCACAACAACCCGTGCGGTGCCGCGATCGCCGACGGCCTGGCCGACGCGTACGCCAAGGCGTTCGCGTGCGATCCGGTGTCGGCGTTCGGCGGCATCATCGCGCTGACCCGCCCGGTCGACGCGGCCACCGCCGAGGGTCTGTCGAAGCAGTTCGTCGAGGTCGTCTTCGCGCCCGGGTACGACGACGAGGCGCTCGAGATCCTCACGCAGAAGCCCAACGTCCGCCTGCTGCGCGGCGACGAGGGTGCGCTGCGCGGCGAGCGCCGGCTCGACGTGCGCCCGGTCGTCGGCGGCGCGCTCGTCCAAGATGCGGACGGCGTCGTCCTCGACCGCGACGGCATGACCGTGTCGACCGCGGCGGCGCCGACCGAGGACCAGTGGCGGGACATGCTCTTCGCCTGGCGGGTCATGCGTCACGTCAAGTCCAACGCCATCGTCTACGCCCGTGACGGGGCGACGCTCGGCATCGGCGCCGGCCAGATGAGCCGCGTGGACTCCGCGCGGATCGCCGTCGCCAAGGCGGCCGAGCACGGCCTGGACCTGACCGGGGCCGCGATGGCGTCCGACGCGTTCTTCCCGTTCGCCGACGGCCTGCAGATCGGACTGGACGCCGGCGTCCGCGCGGTGATCCAGCCCGGCGGATCGGTCCGTGACGACGAGGTGATCGCCGCAGCCGACGCCAGCGGCGCGACGATGGTCATGACCGGCCGCCGGCACTTCCGGCACTAGGGGACGGGGCGCCGGGCACGGGGTCGACCCGGGCACGTGCCTGGTCCGCGTCGCTCCCGCAGACCGTTCCGCCGGGCGGCGGCGTCGGGTGGTGTCGGCCCGGTGAATAGGGTTGTGGGAATGAGTCGTGATCAGGAACGCGTCCAGCGGATCCACTCCGGCGGGCCGTGGGAGACCGAGCTGGGGTACTCGCGGGCGATCCGGATCGGTGACCGTGTCCTGGTGTCCGGGACCACCGCCGCCCGGTCCGACGACGAGCCGGTGCCCGCCGACGCGGCCGAGCAGGCGAAGATCGCGCTGGACACGATCGGGCAGGCGCTGTCGTTCGCGGGGGCGGAGATGGCCGACATCGTCCGCACCCGCATCTTCGTCGTCGATCTGCCCACCAACGGCGACGCGATCCTCGCCGTGCACGGCGATCGCCTCCGCGGCGTGCGCCCGGTGACGTCGACGCTCGGCGTCGCCGCGCTCGTCGACCCGCGGCTGCTCGTCGAGATCGAGGTCGAGGCGATCGTCGGCGCCGGCGCGGTCTACGAGGGGTAGGCCCCGGCCGCCCGCTCGGCCCGATGTGGGCCGTCCGACGCCGCGTCACCCGGTTCCCGTAGGACCGTGGCGGCTTCTCCGTGGGGCCGTGAACCGGGCCGGCGGGGCTCAGGCGGCGACGGCGAGCGGCACGATCGGCCACGCGCCCTCGATCCGCTCGTCGCGACCCTCGCGACGGAAGTACTCCTGCAGCGACCGGGCCTGCTCGTCCGCCCACGCGATCTGCTCGCGGTGCAGGGCACCCAGCTCGAACTGCTGCAGCTGCGGGATCTGCTGGCCGAGGCGCCACGCGACACGGGCGGCGGCGAGGGCATCGGCGTCGGCCGCGTGGGCATCGGTGAGTGGCACGCGGTAGTGCTCGCACACGGCGCCGAGGGTGCGCTTGCCGCGCCGGTACCGGTCGATCTGCTTGTCGACGACGAACGGGTCGACGACGAGCAGCGCATCGGGGCCGCCGATCCGGTCGACGAGCGGCACGATGCCATGGCGGCGCGCCTCGCGATCCAGGCAGGTCAGGTCGAACCGGGCGTTGAACGCGACGATCGGCACGCTCGTGGTGACCTGGGCGGTGAGCAGCGTGACGATCTCCTCGATCGCCTCGGGCGCCGGGCGGCCGTTGGTGCGGGCGTGCTCGGTCGTGATGCCGTGGATCGCGGTCGCGCCCTCCGGGATCTCGACACCGGGATCGACGAGCCAGTCGAAGCTCTCCGTCGGCAGGCCGCCGCCGACGATGCTCAC
Organism: Solirubrobacteraceae bacterium; assembly: GCA_050252545.1. Lineage (GTDB taxonomy): Bacteria > Actinomycetota > Thermoleophilia > Solirubrobacterales > Solirubrobacteraceae > Patulibacter. The sequence continues at coordinate 6,461 of JBFWKS010000122.1, read as the reverse complement.
CGCCGCGGTCACGACGCGGTCGGTCTCCACGTCGATGCCGGTCGTCTCGATGTCGAACGCCGCCAAGCGCCCTTGGTGCCAACTCACGCAACCCAAGGTATTGCGACCACCGGACGGCTCCGCCCGCGCATGGTGCGACAGAGGACGTCGCGCCGGGTGCGGCGCCGCACCCCGACGACGGATCGGTCCCGCGACGGGCGGATCAGTCCTGCGGCGGGTACACGTCGAGCATCGACACCGGCAGTCGGTCACCGATCCACACGGCCCACGGCCCGGGCGTCCCGCCGTCCGTCACCTCGCGGAGGAAGGTCAACCGACGACGCGGCAGCTCCGGGTTGGCGAACGCGGCCCGCTCCAACGTCGCCGTGCTCGCGAGCGGCTCGTGGGCGTGCCGCAGGTGACGGATCCCCTCGCCGCGTACGGCGCGCGTCCGCGGCTGGGTCGGCGCGTCGTCCGGCTCGGGTGCCGATCCGTCGAGCGGCCTCCAGGTCAGGTCGCGCCACACCAGCGGCCGGTCGGGGTCGAGGTCGCGGGAGGCCTCGGCCCCGACGGACACGACGATCTCGTCCGGCACCGCGGGGTCGACCTCGAGCAGCGCGCGCTGCCCGCTGTCCTCGAGGTGCCACAGCGCGCGGCCGGGGGTTGCCCGGTCGCCGGACGTGGCACCGGTGGGGGAGGCCGTCGGGGCGGCGTCGCGCTGCGCGCCGACCACCGTCCAGCTGCGGTCGTCGCAGTCGATGTGCGCCCCCACGGTGAGCCGGTCGACGTGCGACGCGACGGTGCCGCTGCCGACCGACGCCAGCTCGGTTCCGCGCGGGGCACGCGCGGACGCCCGCAGCGCCAGCAGGAAGCTCGCCACCGCCACCCCGGTCAGCACGATGATGACGATCGGCAGCATGGTGCCGAGGATAGGCGTCCGTGGCGCGGTCCGCCCGCGGGTCAGTAGTCGGACCACCCTCGGCGGGTGTAGTCGAGGATCCGGGGGCGGTCGAGCGTCGTGGGCCCGACGTCGCGCGGGCCGCGATCGGGCGGGAACACGGCGGCGGCCCGGAGGACGTCGGCGTCGAGGAATCGCAGGCCGTCCGGCGGCGTGCCGAGCATCAACGGCGGAGCGTCGCGGTCGGCGCCGTCGTCGCCCGGTGCGTCGTCGGTCGCCCCCGCGGGCGGCCTGTCGCCCGGCACGGAGCCCGTCGCCCTTCCCGCGAGCCAGTACCCCCAGTCCCCGAACGTCGGCACGTCGACGTGGTACGGGCGGGCGCGCCAGCCGGCGAGGCGCAGGGTCTCGCCGACCGACCAGAACGCGTCCGCGGCGAAGTACGGCGACCCGGACTGCACGACCATCACGCCGCCGGGAGCGAGGACGCGGGTGCGGATCATGCCGTAGAGCTCGGCGCTGTAGAGCCGGGCCAGGCCCTGGTCGTCCGGGTCGGGGAAGTCGACGATCACCGCCGCGAAGCGCTCGCTCGCCGGTGCGTCGCTCGAGCGCTCGCGGACCCACCCGAACGCGTCGGCGTTGGTCACCCGCACCCGGCGGTCGTCGAGTGAGCCCGCGTTCATCCGGCGCAACCGGGGATCGGAACGCGCCAGACGCGTCACCGCCGGATCCAGGTCGACGACGTCGACGTGCGTCACGTCGCGGTGACGCAGCACCTCGCGCACCGCCATCCCGTCGCCGCCGCCGAGCACGAGCACCCGCAGGCCGTCGTCCGCGGCCGGGCCGTCGCCGGGCGCCGATGCGGTGCCGGCCGCCCTCCGATCCGCGGATCCCGTCGTGCCCCCGCCGGCGATCCTGTCCCGTGACGCAGCGATCGTGGGGTGCACGAGCGCCTCGTGGTAGCGGTACTCGTCGCGGCTGGACAGCTGCAGGTCGCCGTTGAGGAACAGCCGCACGTCGGGCGTGCCGCCGAAGGTCGGGCTCTCCGTCACGTCGATCTCCTGGTACGGCGTGCGCTCGCTGTGGACGATCGGATCGTCGTACAGCTGCTGACGGGCCGAGACCTCGAACCGGCCCGCATAGGCGAGCCCGAGCGCCATGACGATCGCACCGGCCAGGAGGACCGTCGCCGCGGCGGCGCGCCGGCGCCGGTCCAGGTCGGGACCGAACACGACGAGCACGATCAACGCCGCGCACGCCAGGTTGACGAGCCCGGCGGCCAGCGCCCCGCGGAGCTGTCCCAGGAGCGGCAGCAGCAGGAACGGGAACGACAGGCCACCGACGAGCGCCCCGACGTAATCGGCGGCGGTCAGATCGGCGACCGCGCGCGCCGCGGCCTGCCGCCGGATCCGCTGCAGGAGCTCCATCAGCAACGGCATCTCGGCCCCGACGAGGAGCCCGCAGACGAACGACATGACGATCACCGCCGGCGTGTAGACGCCGGTGTAGGCGAACGCCGCGTAGCAGGCGAGGACCGAGAACCCGCCGACGAGCGCGACCCCGCTCTCGACCAGCACGAACGACGCCAGCGGCCGTGGCAGCAGCGGCTTGGCGGCGAGCGCCCCGATGCCGAGCGAGAACACGAACGTCGAGATGACGAGCGACGTCTGGGTGACCGTGGAGCCGATCAGCACCCCGCCGAGGGCGATGAGCGCCAGCTCGTAGACCAGCGCGCACGCGGCGCACGCGCCGGCGGCGACGAGCAGCAGCGCCCGGGCGCCACGGCGGATGCCCGGGCCGTCCCCGTTCCGTGCCGGGACCTCCCCGTCGGATGCCGGGGCGGCGGGCGGACTCACGACGTGGGCGTCGTGATCACGAGATCGACGCGGCGACGACCGCGCCGACGGCGATGTGCGTCACGAACGTGACCCAGACCGCGGGGTGGTGATCGTCGTCGGCAACCATCTTGCCGAGGTCCCCCGGGGTCAACAGGTCGACGATGCGGAACACCAGTCCGATCATGACGGCGCCGAGCAGGCCGTAGCCGAGCGTGTCGACGAGGCCCTTGCCGAGCTCGTCGTGGGACGAGAGGATCGCCGTCACGACCGTCATGGTGTTGGCGAGCAGGCCGGACGCCAGCACGATCGTGAGGTCCAGGTTGCGGTCCTCCCAGATCTGACGGCGCAGGTTGCCCGGGGTGGCCAGGTCGACGGCGATGAACCCGGCGATCAGGACGATGAGGCCGACCGCCGAGTAGGCGGCCGCGGCGCCGAGGCCGTCGAGGAGGTCGTTCAGGTCGTCGTTCATGGAGTCGTCGTCGGGTCGTCGCCGGGTCGGTCGTCGGTGGGCTCGTCGCGGGTACCACCGGTCGCTGGCTCGTCGTCGGCGCTGCGGACCCGGTACTCCGGGACCGCGTCGGACGCGCCGTCGTCGGACGCGTCGGCGTCGTCGGGATCGGGCGCGGGGCTCTCGCCGGTGGACGGGCTCGTGGGGGAGGGGTCGCTCGGCGGGATCGCCGCCCAGCGGCTGGGCGCGGTCGTCGTGGTGGTCTCGCCGGTTCTGCCCGGCGTGGCCGGCCCGCCCGTCGCGGCCGTCGTGCCCGACCCGCTCGTCGTGCTCGCGGCCGATCCGGCGGGAGCGGGACGTCCACCGAACGTCGCGCCGCGCCCGCTCGCGCGGCGCGCGGCGCGGAGCATCCGCAACCCGGCGCAGGCGACGACCAGCGCCACGATCAGGACCACGAGCGAGATGAGCGCACCGATGCCGTTGGCGCGGAGCCAATCGCTGCCGGGCTTCCCGGTCAGCCGGTCCCCGTCCGGGGCGGCGGCCTGCGCGGTGGGCGTCGCCGGGTCGCCGCCGACCAGGAGCGGCAGCGCCGCGGTCGCGTTGCGCAGCGCCAGGTCGTCGTCGTCGCCGAGGAACGCCTTGTCGTCGATGCCGGTCAGACGCTCGAGGCGACGCTTGGCGTCCGAGCCGGAGAGGCCGGCGACGGAGCTCGAGACGCGGTAGCTCGCGGAGTCCTCGCTCTCGCAGGAGTTGCACGTGTAGCGGATCGAGACGTCGAGGGCGAGCGTGCCCTTGCTGCACGAGCCGACCGGCGAGGAACGGTCGGGTCCACCGTTGGAGACCTGGTCGGACGAGGGACGACCGCCCGTGCCGCCGCTGACGTTCACGGTGTAGGCGAAGCAGACGTCCGTCTCCGTGGTCGCCTCGGCGAGTGCCTGGGCGAGCTCGGCGCGGTCGGGGCCGTCGATCAGGGCGCCGTTGGGGACGCTGGCGGCGGGGATCTCGGGCGTGGTGGCGCCGGGTGTCGTGCCGGGAGCCGGGCTCGCGGCCGGGTCCACCGGGTCGCCGGCCGGCGGGTCGACGATCGTCGCGCCTCCCGGACGGGTCGTGGTCGTCGATCCCTGGGCGACGGCGGATGGGGTCAGCGCGACCGGGGCGGCGGAGACCGCCAGCAGGCCGGCGACCGCCATCGCCAGTCCCCGACGACACCGGCCCGTCACTTGCCGCTCCCCGGACCGCCGCCGCGGAAGCCCTCGGCCCGGCCGGAGTAGGTGCCGAACCAGCCGCCGACGAACGGGAACCACCGCGCGTACGAACGGGAGGCATCGTCGACGGTGATGTCGGTGCCCGACGGCTTGCGGGGGCGCACCGCGACGATCTGATCGGCGTAGCGGAGGAAGACGCCACCGGGATCGGTCAGGCGGTCGGCGGGCTTCCAGGCGTCGGCGATGTCGTCCACCACCTCGTCGATGCGCTTGTCGCTCGTGTAGAGCCTGGCGCCCTGGTCGGTGCCGGCCGCGCGGTACTCCGACTTGATGTGCTTCTCGACGTTGCCGCCCACCGACGCGAACGCGCCGACGACGGCGAGCAGCGCGAGGATCGCGACGACGCCACCGCCGATCAGCAGCAGCCGGCCCTTGGCGCGCTGGGTCACCGGCCGACTCCGTGTCCGGCGAGCGCGGGCGGCACGACGAGGTCGTCGCGGTCGTCGTCGGTCCCGGCCGGGAGCAGCAGCACCGTCGTGTAGGTGCGGACGACCTCGCGACGCTCGGGGTAGAGGTGCCAGGTCTCCCAGCCGGTTGCGGCGCCACGGGGACGCGCACGCAACCCCGTGATGGCCTCGGGCGCCCCGGGAAACCGCGCGAGCAGCGCGTCGTCCCGGCCCGCCAGCTCGTCCTGGAGCCGCTCCGCCAGGCGGGTGATCTCGGCGGCGGCGGGTCGCTCGACCGTGCTGGAGAACGCATACCGCAGGCCCGGACGCTCGACGACCGCGGGCGCATCGGCGAGCGGTCGGCCGTCGGGGGCCCCGCAGGCGACGATCTCCGTCAGCGCGGTGCCGTCGAGCTCGACCTCGACGGCGTGCGATGCGCCGAGCACGTGGAGGCACAGCCGGTCGGCCCGTCGGGGGAGCGGCACGTCGAGGCGCGCCACGGCCCCGGACGCGACCGCTCCGGGGCGGAGCGACCACGCCAGATCGGCCGCGGCCGCATCCGCGAACGGGATCTCGAGTCGGGTCAGCACGTCAGGTCGCGGGGGTCGCCGGGTCGTCCACGTCCGGATCGTCCGTGGCCGGACCGGTCCCGGCGGAGCTGCGCAGCGCCTCGAAGGCGACCTCGGCCCGGCGGGCCAGGTCGCGGAGCTGCTCGATCCGCGGCTCCAGATCGGCGGCCCGCGCGGCGTGCACCTTCGCGGTGGCGGCGAGGTCGCCGAGGGCACCGCCCGCGGCCGCCCGCTGCTCGAGCCGGGCTGCCTCGGCGAGCTCCTGCGCCCGGGCGGTGACGGTGCGGGTGACCGCCTCGCGGCTCGCGTCGAGCGCGCGCCGGGCGGCGGTGACGGCGGCGCCGGTCGGATCGGGCGTGCTCATACGGCACCCCCGCCGGCCCGACCCGCGGCGTAGATCTCCAGCAGATGGGCGGGGATGCCCTCGCCGGTGCTGACCTCCCACGAGCCCTCGGCGGACCAGCGCTCGAACGCCAGGCGGGCACCGTCGGACGCACGGTAGTCGGCGTACCAGGACTGGCCGGTGTCGGGCAGGCCGGTGGTGCCGGTGGAGGTGTAGCGCGCGCGGCCGGACTCGACCTTCTTGTAGCTGACGCCCTCCCAGTCGACGGTGCCACCGGCCGGCTCCAGGCCGCCGGTCGCCTCGATCGGGCGCCAGAGCGCGACGTCGGTCCCGTCGGACAGGTCGACCGACAGCCACGCGCGCTCGCCGGCCCCGGCGTCCAGGTGGTACTCGTGCCAGACGTAGCCGTCCTCGTCGAACCGCAACTGACCCCGGACGACGTAGTCGTGGCCACCGTGCGTCACGACGGCACCGACCCCGAGCCCGTCCAGGGGGCCGCCGGGACCCTCGGCCAGCGGGTCCACCGGTGCCGGGATGGCAGCCCTGTCGGCCGCGGAGCGGGTACGGATCCACCAGATCGCGGCGAGCGCGACCACGATGACGAGGACGATGATCACGACGACCATGGGCCGCACCCTAGCGTGGTGCCGGACCCCCGCCCACCCCTTCCGGTGAAGGATCGCCCTCAGGGTCGCGGTGCGTCGCGGGCGCCGGCGACGCACCGCCGCGGTTCGGACG
>JBFWKS010000121.1:0-11625 GCA_050252545.1 Solirubrobacteraceae bacterium | reverse complement strand
TCGACGAACTCGTCGCCCAGGTGCACCCGCTCCCGCCAACGGTGGGGGATCGCCTTTGCCCCGTACAGCGCGCCGGCGAGCTGACCGGTGATCGCAGCAGTGGTGTCGGCGTCGTCCCCGAGGTTGACGGCGGCGAGGACCGCGTCGGCGAACGTCGTCGTCGACCACACCGCCCACAGCGCCGCCTCGAGTGCCTTGGGGGCGAACCCCGACCCGACGATGCCCGGCGGGACGTGGGCGGCCGGGATCGCGGGCCCCTCCGGGATGACAGGGGCGTTGGTGGTTCTGGAGTCGTAGGCGGCCCCCGAGGTGCCGGACGCCCCGGAACCCGTCTGGGCCTCGCGGCCGGTGGAGGCCGCGGCCCGGAACGATCCGGCGGTCACCGTGCTGACGAGGTCGTCCAGGTAGGTGGCCGAGACGAACGGCGCGTCGGGACCGAGGACCGACAGTCGGTCGCCGCCCTGCAGCGCGTCGACGAGCAGGGCCGCGAGGACCTTGGCCGCATCGCGGGCGGCGGGGAGGCCGTGGGTCGTGTTGGACTCGGCGATCGTCGCGGTGATCGCCGCACCGCGCGCGTAGCCGCAGGCCATCGCCAGCGGCGCCAGGCGCATGAGCACGCCGTTGCCGCCGGCGTTCGGGAACGCGGTGCCGGCCTGCGCGTCGCCGGTCTGCTCGAACCGCTCCAGCGCCTGCCGGGTCGCGTTGCCGATGTCGAAGCACGTGCCGGTGCTCGACCGCTCGCCGTTGCGGTACCACCCGACGTAGCGGCGCAGCACGTCCGCCGGGTCGTGATCGCGCCGGTCCAGCAGGCTGTCGGCCAGGCACAGCGCCATCGACGTGTCGTCGGTCCAAGCGCCCGCGGGCAGCCCGAACGGTCCGCCGCCGGTCATGTCGGTCACCGGCGCGAACGTCCCGCGCGGCGAGAACTCGACCGTCGTCCCGATCGCGTCACCGACCGCCAGGCCGAGCAGCGCGCCGCGGTAGCGGTCCTCGCGGGTGGGCGGTGATGCGGGGCGCATGGTCGTCATCCGGGATCAGGTCGTGGGGGACGGGGTGATCCTGACAGGCCCCCTGTCCGCTTCACGGCCGAATCCGCGCCTTCACGCCGACGTTGTCTCACGTATCGATACGTGAGACCGAGACACGTGGGTGACGCACGGGGCCGCGGGGTGGCGGCCGATCTTCTCCGCGAGCGGCTGTTCGGCGGGGTACGGGCGTGAGCGATGGTCCGTCGGAGAGTGCGGCGACCGCACTCGGCCCCCTCGTGGACGACGTCGTGTTCGTCGGCGGGGCGACCCTCGGCGTGTGGATCACCGATCCGGCTGCGCCGGCACCACGGCCAACGCTCGACGTAGACGTCGTCGTGGACGTTGCAACTCGAGGGCGCTTCGCCGCGTTCGAGTCCGCCCTACGACGCGAGGCCGTCGCACCACGAGGACGCCGTCGCCGAAGGGGCCGGTGCCCCCGGTTCGAGCTGTTCGACCCACCGCTCCGCATAGACGAATGGTCGAACCTTCGGGCGGATCCGCGCGCGGGGCACGAGACTGGCCGGATGCTCGCCTCTGTCCGCATTGTCGCGGCCGCCACCGCCGTGGCCGCGGCGCTCGTCACCGTCCCGCCGGCCGCGTCGGCCGGGGTCGCGGCATCGGGTGGTGTGGCCGGTGTCGCCACATCAGCCGGTGCAGCCGGTCCGGCCGCCACGGCCGCGCCGACCCGATCGGCCGGCGCCACCACGCGGGCGCGTGCGGCCACGCCGGTCGCCCGGGTCTACGTCAGTCTGCCCCGGAGGGGCCGTGCCGCGCCGTCGGCCGCGCTCGTCGCCCGGGGTTTGCGCGCGGCGACGAAGGCTCGGGACGCGAAGGCCGGCGGGCACCGCATCAAGCTCGTCTGGCTCGACGACGCCCGCGGCAACCGCTGGGACGCGAAGAAGGTCGTCGCCAACGCCCGGCGCGCTGCGGCGGACCCGACGGCGATCGCGTACGTCGGCGAGGGCGATTCCGAGGCGACGGCGCTCTCGATGCCGATCGTCAACCGCGCCGGGCTCGTGCACCTGTCGCCGGTCAGCACCGCGACGAGCCTGACGTCCGCCGATCGCGCGGCCGAACTGCAGCCGACCGGGGCGCGCACGTTCTTCCGGCCGATCCCGGACGACGGCCGCCAGGGTGAGGCGCTCGTCGCCTACGCCCGCAACCTCCGCGTGCGGAAGCGCGTGCTGCTCGTCGACGACGGTGGGCTCTACGGGCGGGGGCTGACCGCGTCGTTCGCCGAGCACGGCCCGCGGCGCGGCGTGCGGACCATCGGCCGACGGGTCGTCACCCCCGACGGCCGCGGACTCGCCACCGCCGTCCGGTACGTCAAGGCCGAGCGGCCCCGGGCGATCGTCTACGGCGGATCGCCCTCCAGTGGCGCCGCCAAGGTCATCCGCGCCCTGCACGCCGCGTCGCCGCGCACGTTGATCTTCGCCGGCGAGGCGCTCGCCAACGACGCGTTCGCCCGGCGCCTCGGCCGCGCCCAGTCGGTCATGCGCCTGACGACCCCGGCCGCGCACGCCAACCCCCGTGCGCGCCGCAGTCACCGCCTCGGCCGGCGACCGGCGGCGTTCACGGTCTTCGCCCACAACGGCATGACCGCGCTGCTGCGCGCGATCGACCGGGCCGCGCGCCGCGGCCCCGTGACCCGAGAGAGCGTGCGCAGCGCCGTCTTCGACGGGTCGCTCCAGACCGGGCTCTCCGGCCGCTGGAACATCACGCCGACCGGCGACTCCGGCTACGGCGTGTTCAACACGATCCGCCTCGCACGCGGTCGTGTGCTGACCCCCGGTGCGCGGGCGGTCACGCGGCTGGTCAAGCGGGAACGGGATCGGTTGCGACGGCGAGCGAACGGTCGCTCAGCGCGGTCGACGGTCACGCGCGCCGCGCCGAGGACGATCGACCTGTCGACCGCGGCGGCGAGCGGGGCCGACCTGCTCCAGACGGTGGACATCGAGACCGCGCTCATGCTGGTCCAGCGCGAGCGCGTGAGCCTGCTCGAGACCCAGCTCTCCGAGCAGATCAAGGAGCTGCAGGCCCGCAACGCGCAGACCGTCCGCCTCACCGAGCTGCTCGGTCGCCTGCAGGCCCAGGTGGCGGGCTTCTCCCCGGAGTCCGGCCTGTCGTCGCTCGAGGACGCCCACGCCGCGATCGCGCGGGTCAAGCGTGAGATGGCCTCGGCGACCAACAGCCAGCAGATGGACATGCTGCGCCTGCAGTCGCTGACGAACCGGCGCAACGAGGCGTTCGACCTCATGGCGAGCTTCGTCAAGAAGATGCAGGACGCCCGGAACTCGATCGTCAGGAACATGCGCTGAGGACCTGTTTGCGGACGGCCGAGGCCGAGGGGGTCGCCGGCATCTGACCGTGATTCCTGGGTAGTCGCGGGTTCAGGTCGATTCGCCGTGGTTCGGTCGTTGTCAGCCTGCGGGCAGCGTCGATCGTCCCCCGCCAGCCGCCCGTCCGAGCTGCAGATCCATGCTGTTGGCGCACCCCGAAAACGCGTGCTCCGCGGCCCGCAGGTGCGACCGCCGGAACCGGGTCATCAGCTGGCACATCGTCGACGCGGCCGGCACGTCCTTCACCGCCCGAAGCTCCGCCCCGGCCTCGTCCGTTCGCAACCGCTCGAGGTCCAGCACGCTGTCGCCACCCAAAAGCATCGACTCCGAAAGTGACACCAACACCTCGCCCGCAGACGCACCACGCTTGCGCTGGGCACCGCCGAATCCCAAGTCGCCGAACGTCGACACAGTAGGATTGTCAACGCTCATAGACGACACGCACATGTCGTCGAGCGCCGACAGCCATGACGCCCTCCACCCTCCGCAACATCGCCGCCGCCGTGCGTGGCCGCCGGCAGGACCTCGGTCTGAGTCAGGCCGACGTGGCGGCGCGCACCGGGGTCTCGCGGCAGTGGTTGAGCGCGGTCGAGGGCGGCAAGTCGGGCGTCGAGCTGGGACTCGTGCTCCGGCTGCTCGACGTGCTCGATCTGCGGATCGAGCTGCGGCCCACGGACGGCGGAGCGGCGTCGGAGCGTCCTCCGGCGGTGGACCTCGACGCCCTGCTCGACGAGTACGGGGCCGCGTCTTCGATCAGCGGAACGGCTGAGTCCTCGGCGAGCGGCGCGGGGAGGTCCGACGACGGCGCGCTACACGGACCGGGCTCGGCCGCCGGCGCCCCGGCCGCTGATGTCTCGGCCACGGAGGTCCCGGCCGCCGACGCGCTCGCCGACCACGCGCCCCGCGCCCGACACGCGCCATGACCGACCTCCTCCACGTCATCCTCGAGGACCGGGTCGCCGGCACGTTGCGCCGGCTGTCCGGGGGTCGCCTGCGGTTCGAGTACGACGACGACTATCGGCGGATATCGGCGGGCACGCCGCTGTCACTGTCGATGCCGATCGAGGCGCGGACGCACGGCGACGGGGTCGTCACGCCGTGGCTGTGGGGCCTGCTGCCCGACGACGGCGCCGTGCTGCGACGGTGGGGGCGACGGTTCCACGTGGCGACGACATCACCGTTCGCGCTGCTGGCGACCCCGGTCGGCGAGGACTGCGCCGGTGCGGTGCGGTTCGCCCGGCCGGAGGATCTCGACCGCGCGCTCACGCGTGGGGGCGACGTCGCATGGCTCACCGACGACGAGGTCGGCGAGCGGCTGCGCGACCTGCGCGAGGACGCGACGAGCTGGCTCGGCCGCACGTTGACCGGGCAGTTCAGCCTCGCCGGTGCCCAGGCGAAGACCGCGCTGCTGCACCGCGACGGGCGCTGGGGCGTGCCCTCCGGCGGGACGCCCACGACCCACATCCTCAAGCCGGCGATCCACGGCCTCGACGACCACGATCTGAACGAGCACCTGTGCCTCGACGCCGCCCGCCGCGCCGGGTTGCTCGTGGCGCGCACCCGGATCGCGTCGTTCGGAACCGAGACGGCGGTCGTGGTCGAGCGCTACGACCGTCGCGTTGGTGCCGACGGCACGGTGACGCGCGTGCACCAGGAGGATCTCTGCCAGGCGTTGGGGAGCCCGCCGGCGCGCAAGTACCAGAACGAGGGTGGGCCGCGGCCGCCGCAGATCGCGACGCTGCTGCGCGGGGCGCTCCCGTCGTCCGTTGCGGACGCGGCCGTCGAACGGTTCGCGGACGCGCTGATCTGGAACTGGCTCGTCGGCGGCACCGACGCCCACGCCAAGAACTACTCGCTGCTGCTGGCCGGTGACCAGACCCGCCTGGCACCGCTGTACGACATCGCGTCGGCCCTGCCGTACGGCGATCACGAGCGGTCGTTGCGCTTCGCGATGAAGCTCGGTGGCGACTACCGCGTCTTCCCCCACCGCAACCCGTGGCCCGCGGTGGCCGACGACCTGGGACTCGACGCGGACGCGCTCGTGGACCGCGCCACGCACCTGGCCACGATCGCCGGCGACGCGGTCGCCGACGCCGCACGGGCGCCTGAGGTCGTGGCGCTCGGTCGAGCGCTGCCGGACAGCCTGGTCGACCTCGTCGCGGACCGGGCGGCACGGTGCCGGCGGGTGATCGAGACGGGGTGAGCGACCGGCAGGCGCTCCCGGCCGACGCCCGTTCGCCCGGCCGCTGCGAGACTTCGGCCGTGGCCGAGCGCAAGGACGTGCCGATCGACCAGACCGTGGCCGCGCTGGCGCAGGAGCGCGTCGTGGAGCTCCTGATCGCCGCGGCCGATCGACATCGCGACGTCGAGCACGAGGTGCGGCTGGCTGCCGCGCGTGCGTCCGGGGACCTGGAACCGGTCAAGGTGGCGGCGCGGCAGGGCCTGCGCAGCGTCCGGGGATTCCTCGGGTACCGAGAGAGCAACGAGTGGGCCGCGCAGGCCCGGCCGGTCGTCACCGAGCTGACGGCGTTGGCCGCGGACGCCCCGTCGGCGGAGCTCGTCGACGTGATCCAGAAGTCGATCGACCGGACCGTCAAGGCGATCCTGCGCGCCGACGACTCCGGCGGGCAGATGGGTGACGTGGCCCGCGAGCTGCTCGACGCCCACGCCCGTGCCTGCGACGGCCGGGTCGTCGATCCGCGCAAGCTCGCCCGCTGGATCATCAAGTTCGACCTGGGGGATGCGCAGGACTTCTTCTACGCCGATCCCGTCCGCTACGCCGACGCCCTCGGGGAGCGTGGGCTGCGGGCGATCCGCGAGGCGGTCGACACCGCCGCAGGTGGCGACACCGATGTCGACGCTGCCACCGGCACGGACGCCGACGCCGACGATGGCGATGTGGTGGCCGGCGCCGGCACCGGGAGGGACCGATTCGCGGTCCGGTACCTGCGTGAGCGGCTGGCGATCGTGAACCGCGACGTCGACGCGATCGTGCGCCTGATCGGCGGTGACCTGGCCCACGGGGGTCGGCACCTGGCGGTCGCGGAGGCGATGGAGGAGATAGACCGGCCCGACCTGGTGCTGGGGTGGACGTCCCGCGGGATCGACGCCGACGGGTGGCAGATCGACCGCCTGGTCGACCTGGCGTGCGCGACCCACGAGCGACTCGGCGCGCCCCTGGAAGCGTTGCGGCTACGGCGGGCGCACCACGAGCGGGCCGCATCCTCGTCGACGTACGCCAAGCTGCAGAGCGCTGCCGAGACGCTCGACACCTGGCCGGTCGAGCGTGACGGTGCACGCGCAGCGCTGCGCGGCCGCGACCTACGCGGGTACGTCCACGCGCTCCTCGCCGACGGCGACGACGACGAGGCGTGGGACGCCGCCGTGGCGGCGGCCGAGCAGATCGACGATCGGACCTGGCTGCAGCTGGCGGAGCGGCGCGAGGCATCCGAGCCGATGCACGCCCTACGGGTGTACCTGGAGGTCGCCGACCGCACGCTGATCGAGACGGGCCGTCCGCACTACGCCCGCGCCATCCGGATCCTGCGGTCGGCCCGCGACGTGGCGACCACCGCGGACCTCGTCCTGGAGTTCGAGACCTACCTCGTCCTGCTCCACGAGCACCATCGCCGGCGCCCGTCGCTGATCGAGATGCTGCACAAGGCCGGGCTGGTGCCGCGCGAGGCGTGACGCCCCGCCAGGGCGGGCCGGCGATGACCGACTCGCGTTGGCACCGTCGACGCGCTCGACGATGATGCGGCTATGAGGGAGACGCCGGACGAGCTCGTCGCCGCGGTCGCGGCCTCGCGAGTTCGTTGCCGCGTCGCCCGATCCGGCGACGTGGTCGAAGTACCGCTACGCGGCGTGGCGCACGTCGGAGGCGCGGTGGGCACCGTCCAATTCGAGCCTCGCGCAGAAGGTCGCCGGGGCTCGTGGCTCGGGGCGCGCGACCTCCTGGCCGACGTGGCATCGGGGTCCGCGACGAGCTGAGGTCGGGGAGGGGGAGGGAGCAACAGGCGGCGGCCGACGCCGGCCGGCATCAACCATCGCGGGACGAGCACGGTGAGCCACGCGACCCCGCGATCCTGGCCACCGGCGACGCGGGGCGCCCCCGCACCACCGTTCACCGTCGCCTGGCGGTGAACTTCAGCTCGTAGGTGTCGCACACCGATCCGGCGACGATCGACTCCTGGCGCAGGACGCCCTTGGCGGTCGTGGCACTCGTGAAGCGGCCCTTGAGCGTGGTGTAGACGGTGACCCCGTGGGCGGTTTCCGTCTTGCGCCCGCTGAACCTGCCGCCCTTGACCTTCCAGGTCAGGCCGGGACCGACGGTGGTGATCTGCGACGTCGACGATCCCGCGCAGGTCTCGAGCACGTGGGCGACGACGTTCTTGATCCTGCTGCCCTTGCGGTCGACGGTGAACTTCAGGTCGTAGCCGCGGACGATCTGGCCCTTGGGCGCCTTGAACGTGCCCGCCCGGGGCGTTGCGGCGAGCGCGATCGACGGGACGGCGAGCGCCAAGGCGGCGACGGAGGCGAGGACGGCTGATCGGGACACGGGGCGGCTCCTGCGAATCGGAACGAACGGGCCTCGCGCAGCGTACGGGTCCGGTGGGCGCCCGACTGCGCGAGCGCCTGGCGATCCGAGCCGCGACGTCGACGCGATCATGTGGCCGGCCGGCGGTCACCGGCCGGGGCACGGGCGGGCGGGGTGCCGTGCCGGGCATCGTCAGGCGGCGTTGGCTTGCGCGGCCTGCCGTAGCGTGGCGCGGGCCAAGCCGACGGCCGTGTGGGCGGGGTGGCCGCGATTGTGGTCACGGTTGAGCGGCGGGCACATCGCCTCGATGACCTCGCGCTCGACCGCCCACGGCTGTGGATGCTCGACCCACTGCACGGCCAGGTGCTCACGTTGCCATGCGGCGAGTGCGGCGAGGTCCTGCGGCGCGAGGGTCGGGCGGTCGGTCCACGATGGCGACCAGTCCTCCCGCTTCCAGAGCAGCGCCGTGAGCGTCATCCGGAACGTCGACCGGCCGATCGATGCGCCGTGGTGGCTGGCGAGCCGTCGCCGCAGCGTCCCCCGGGACGACGGACCTCGCGGCGCGATCCCGACGTAGAGCAGCTCCCATCCGGGGTCCCCGGTGTGTGGACGCAGGCCGGGGACCCCGGGCAGCGCACCGGCGGTCTGCCACCAGGCGTACAGCCCACCGGCTGGCGGCGGTCCCTCCGCACGCGGGGCGACGTCGTCGTAGGGGTGGAGCGGGAGACGCTGGAGCGCTTCGATCACGTGCGCGGTGTCCATGGGGCGAGTCTGGCAGGGGCCGGACGGCACGACGGGGTCCGAGGGCACCGACGGCGGCGACCTCGAGCAACGGATCCTCCACGGAGACGGCACGAAGTCGTCACGTTCTCGGCCTGGTTGCGTCACCGGTCGGGCTGGGACGGTCTTCGAGACCGCAGCGCTCGCGGTGAGTCGCGCCCGTGGACCTCACTGATCATGCCCTCGACCGCCTCGCCGAACGCGGCATCGCGCTTCGCGATGTCGAGCTGGTCCTAGCGACCGCCCATCGTCGTGTGATGCACCGCCACGGATCGACGAGCCACCACGGATTCGCGTTGGACGGTCGCGCTATCGTCGTGGTGACCGAGACGGACGATCACGACCGGATCGTCACCGTCATGGAGCTGGCGTGATGCGCGCGACCTACGACCCTCGAGCCCGTGCTGTCGCGGTGATCTTCGTCGCCGACGCTCGGCATGGTGTCGTCCGCGAGGTCGCCGACGGCGTGTACGTCGGACTTCGGGACGATGCGCCCGTGATGATCGAGCTCGTGGGCATGGGTGGTGCCGACGACGAGGACCGTCTGAGCGCAGGCGCCGCGGCGTGCGGACTGGACGGCTCCGCGATCATCGCGGCGGTCCGAGCGGCGGTCGCCGTTCCGGGCCGTGAGGTGACGGTGGACGTCACCGCACCTCGGGCGGCCTGATCGCCGGTCTCACGCTCCCGGGTGGCATCCCACCTCGCGCTGCCGACTGCGCGATCCGCGCTCGAGCGGCTCGCTTCGCCACGCCCCGTCAGATCCGTACCGCGCCTGCCGACCTCTGCCCATGCCACGACGCTGTTCTGCATCGCACCCACACCTGCGTCCGGTCGTGGGGCGGGTCGCCGTCGTGTCTCAGCGATCCTGGCCGCGACGCGCGAGCAGGACGAGCGCCGCGACGAGAGCCGCCAGGGCGACCAGGACCCCGGGGCGGGCGACCGTGGCCACCAGGCCGCGCGACGGCTCGGGAACGTCCTGCCCCGGCGGCGGGAACTGGCCGCGGCTACTGGCGGGCGGCACCGCGGGTGCGACCTCGTCATCGTCGATCTCGGTGTCCGACTCGGGATCGGCGGTGATCGTGACCTCGGACGTCAGCGCTGCGGCGTCTCGGTTGGTCAGGGCGGGGGAGATGAGCAGGCCCGCGGCCTCCAGGTCGCCGCCGATCGCCTCGCGGCCGGCCTGGGTCAGGCGGGCAAGTCCGAACCGGTCGCGGAGCTCGCGGACGGTCAGCGTCACGCCGCCGTCCTCGGCCTCACGGACGTCGACGGCGAGTTGCGCGGCGGCAGGATGCGTCATGAGCGACCCGAAGCATGCCGCACGGAGCGGCGGTGCGGGGTGGCGGCAGCCCATCGCGGCGTCGGCCGCCGCGCTCGCCACCGGCCGCACGTCCTAGCGCGCACCGCTCACGATCCGCCGCGCGTCCCCGCCGCCACCCGCCACCCGTGCCGTCCGTCGCGGTCCCGACCCGGCGCGCTCACCCGGGCGATCACGCCCTCGGCTTGCGTGCCTCCTGCAGCGGCTTGCCGTCGGCGTCGGCGTTGCCGATCACGTCGGGCCACGGGCCGAGGTGGTTGTCGCGCGCCCCGTCCATCGTCAGCACCGACCCGCTGAAGAAGTCCCCCGCGGGCGAGCAGAGGAACGCCACGAGCCACGCGAACTCGTCCTCGGTCCCCAGTCGCTGCAACGGCACCATCGCGGCGGCGGACTCGACCATCTCGCGCGGGTACTTCGTGAGGAACGTCTGGGTCCCGAACTGGCCGGCGGCGATCGCGTTGAGCCGGATCCCGAACCGCGCCCACTCGATCGACAGCACCCGCATGAGGTTCTCGACCGCGGCCCGCGACGCCGAGCTGTGCGCCATCCCCGGCAGCCCGTGGTGCGGCGACAGGGTGACGCTGACGATCTTGCCGCCGCGCGGGTTGCCGTCGTCCCCGTCGGGGATCATCGCCTTCGTCGCCACGGCGTGCGACATGAGCCACGCGCTCTCGGCGTTCAACCGCATGACGGTGCGGAACCCCTTGGGGCTGATCGTCTCGGCGGGGGCCAGGAACTGCCCGCCGGCGTTGTTGACCAGCGTGTCTATCCGGCCGTGACGCTCCAGCACCGCGTCGACAAGCGCGTCGACCTGGTCCTCCTCGCGTACGTCGCAGGGCGCCGTGTGGACGGTGCCCGCCGCGGCCGGGTCGTCGCTGCCGGCCGGGGCCGCACCGCGCGCGCGGGCGGCCTGCTCGGCCAGCGCCGCCGTCTCCTGCAGCGGATCGGTGCGACGTCCGCAGATCGTCACGTCCGCGCCGAGTGCGGCGAGCTCGAGCGCGGCAGCGCGGCCCAGGCCGCTGCCGCCACCGCTCAGCAGGACGACCTGCCCGGCGAGCAGGCCCGGGACGAAGATGCGCGACGGGGTCGGGCTCATGCCGGGGAGTCTTGCGCGTCGGGCGTGGATCAGGTCGGGTCGGGCCGTCCGCCGTCGGACGTGGCTCGGTCGGGGCCGTCGCCGGGCGCGGCGCGCGGATCACGTCGTGTCCGCCGTCGGGTCCGCGAAGACGTCGGCGACCGGCAGGGCGAACCCGGGCAGCAGCGGCGTCGTGAGCGACTCGTCCTCGGTCAGCTCGACACCGTCGTCGAGCCCGGTCGCGTCGGTGTCGCGATGCAGACGGATGACGCTGCGGGCGATCAGGTCGACGAGCCAGTACTCGCGGGCCCCGTGCTGCTCGTACAGGCGGCGCTTGATGCCGATGTCGCGCGACCAGGTCGAGGGGGAGCGGACCTCGACGACCAGGTCGCCGAGCGGCAGCGACCGGCGCTCCTCGGCGCGAATGTCGCGGCCGGCCGCGAACCACTGCAGGTCGGGACGCAGGACGGTGCGGTCGTTCAGTCCGGTGTCGCCGTCGAGGACGAGGAAACCGCGGCCGGTGCCGCCGTGGCACCACTGCTGCAGCCGGT
>JBFWKS010000120.1:0-11669 GCA_050252545.1 Solirubrobacteraceae bacterium | reverse complement strand
CCTGCATCCGTGGTGCACCCCGGTCTGCCGGGCGTACCCGAGCGGGCGGCTCGCGTCCATCTGGCGTCGCACGCGCTGCGCACGCCGGAAGTAGTTGCGGATCGACGGCCCGACGATCGTCGCCAGCTCGTTGCCTGCCGACCACGTGATGATCGAGGGGTGGTGCGCGTTGGTGCGGATCATCGTGCGCAGCTGGTCGACCGCCGCGTCACGCACCCACGCCTTGACGAGCTCGCTGGAGCGCACCTGGTACACCGGCACCTCGGCCCACACGAGCAGACCGAGGCGATCGGCCTCCTCGTAGATCCGCGGGTGCAGCGGGTAGTGCGACCGGATCAGCAGGCCACCGAGGGCGCGGACCTGGCGCAGCAGCCGGTCCTGGTCGCCGTCGGTCATCGCCGCGCCGCGGGTGTGGTGCTGCTCGTGGATCCCGACCCCGCGCAGGTTGACCGGGCGGAAGTTCAGCTCCAACCGTCCGCCGACGACCCGGACCGACCGCAAGCCGGTCCGCAACCGGTGACGGGCGACACGGTCGCCGACCCGCGCGGCGGGCTTCCTGCCGCGCAGCGTCGCGTCGACGGTGACCGGGTACAGGTGCGGATCCTTCGGTGTCCACACGTGCGGCGCGGGGATCTTCATCGTGCCCTTGACGAGCTTCGACGCCCCGGACTTCAGTCGGACGGGACCGAGCCGCATCGTCCGTCCGGCGGCGCGGACGGTGATGAGCACCGCCCGCGTCCCCCGGGCGACGTTCGTCGCGGTCACCCGCACCCGCAGGACCCCGGAGCAGCCCTCGCAGAGCAGGTCGGGGGTGACCTGGACCGCCTCCAGATCGACCTGGTCGGCGCGTCGGAGCGTCACCTCCCGCGGGATGCCTCCCTCGTTCCACCAGCCGCCGCTGGGCGTGCCGTCCTTCAGCGTGACGCCCGGCGGCAGGTCGGATGCGGTGCGGGTGCTGTCGGTCCGCACCACGATGCTGACGGTGCCGTCGCGGCGGATCGCGCGCTCCGGCACCGCGACCTCGAACGGTTCGAACGACCCGCGGTGCCGCAGGATCCGTCGGCCCCCGATCCACACCGTCGTGTGAACGCTCGTGCGCTCGAACCGCAGGATCCAGCGGCCGTCGTCCCGTTGCTCCGCGGGGAGGCCCGGGAGCCGCAGCTCGCGGCGGTACCAGGCCACGCCGCCCTGCATCGACGCCGGGCCGTGGTCCTCGGCATTCCACACGCTCGGCACGGTGCCGGTCGTCCAGCCCTCGGTCGAGGCCTGGGCGTACCAGCGCTCGTCGCGGCCGACGTCCCCGGGATCCATCCGCATGAACCACCGGCCGCGAACCGTCCAGCGACGCTCGGGACCAGCGTGATCGCGAGCTCCGACGGCGGGTGGCGTCGCCGCGGGACGTACCGCCTTCGAGCGGGCTGCCTTGGTCGCGTCGACCGACGGGGAGCCCTGTGCCTCGCCTGATGGTGCCGTGCCGTCGGTGGCCGTTGCCGCGGTGACCGGCATGGCCGACGCGACGATGACGAGCGGAATGAGCAGGAGCCTGGTGCGTCGCACCGCTGATCTGTAACAGACCGCGGTCCGTTCGCGCGCCGGGCCGCCGCGACAGATCGCCGTCGCACGCCCGTGCGACGCTGGGTGGGGCGGTAGCCTGCGCCGCATGGGACTGCTCTTCAAGCCCGTCGGGATCCTCCTGGGCATCGTCGCGAGTCGGCTGGCCGGCGCGGCGGTCGACCGCCTCAACGGCGGCGATCCCGTGCCCGATCCGAAGGTTCGCGAGGATCCGGGCCTCAAGGCGGTCGGCGCGGTCGCGCTGCAGGCGGCGGTGTTCGCCGGCACGAGCGCCGCCGTCAGCCGCTATGGCATGCACGTGTGGGAGCACGTCTTCGGCGCCTGGCCCGGGAAGCATCGCGACGCGGACGAGGCCTGAGCCTCCGCGCCCCTCCGGCCGCCACTCCTCCCCCGCGCTCACCGGCTCGCCGCCGAACGACGACGGCCCCGCACGAATGCGGGGCCGTCGTCGAGGCCACCGGTCGACCGGCGATCACCGCCGGTCGGCGTCGCCCGCTACCGCAGCCTGCGGAACGTCGTCCAGGTCTTGCGCGACTTGCCGCTGCTGCTCTGCAGACCCGAGCGCCACGTCTCGCCGCGGCCGGGATCGCGCAGCTGGTACCAGGTGAAGCTCTTGATCTTCTGCTTCTTGGCGAAGCTCCACGCCTGCTTCAGGTACTTGGCCGCACGCGAGGTGGACGTCTTGAACGAGCCGGTCGTGCGGTAGGCGAACTCACTGATGTGGATGTTGCGCGACGCCTTCGACGACAGGCGCTTGGCCTTGGCCAGGCTCCGGATCTGCTTCACCGTCGTCTTGAGGTTGCCGTGCGTCCACCAGTCCTTGTTCCGCACGGCCTTCGTCGGCGATCGCGTGAAGTCGTAGGTGTGGATGGTGACGCCGTCGCCCTTGAGCTTGGTACGGCATGCCTTCGACCGCGACGAGGGCTTGTAGTTGCTCTTCAGGCACAGCGCCGCGCGCATGAAGGCGCCCGGGTTCTTCGATCCGGCCTGGTTGCGGACGTTCGGCGACACCTCGCCGACGAAGACCTTGGCGCCACGGTCGTTGCGCTTGATCTTGTCGTAGACCCGGTTGGACAGCTTGACCCACCGGCGCGACGACGACGTGCCCTGCGGCCACGCGATCTTGTAGTTCGGCTCGTTGTAGGTCAGGTACCCGTAGACCGGAAGGTCGGCCATGCCGCGGGCGACCGAGCCCATGAAGCTCACGTACTGCCGCTCGACCTTCGCGGGGACCTTGCGCCTGTAGTCGCGTCCGAGCGACACGTACGGGCCGACGAGGAGCTTGGCGTTGGCGTACGCCTTCCCCTCCTGGGCGGCGCGCCGGAGCCGGAAGAGCTCGGTCGGACCGATCTCGTCGTTGCCGCGGTTGAAGCGGACGAGCGTGCGGACGACCTTGACCTTGGCCGCCTTGGCGTCGTCCCAGAACGCCTTCCGCAGCTCGGGGTCATCGGACAGGATCATCGGGTCGTCCTGCAGGCCCTTGGTCATCGCCGTGGCGCCGGTGGCCGGGATGGCCGCGGTCGCCGCAGCGGTCATCGCCAGCGCGATGAGCGCGCGGTTGACGGTGCGTGGCATCAGTTGTGCTCCGTGGATGGGGGACGGGGTTCGGGCCGGGACGGACGGCATCGGAGACCGGCGTGGCCGTGCTCCGCGAGGGAGCCGTGCATCGCTCCGACCGCGTTCACACCGAGGATGACAAGGTCGATCATCGCGCGCGCCGTACGACGAGTCCCCGATCGTCGAGCGTCTCGAGTGCATCCTCGAACGCCCCGAACTCGCGGGCGGTGAGTCGATCGATCGGGCGACCGTGCGGGCCCGACGTCCGCAGCCAGCGGCGCAGCGTCGCGGGCCCGAGCCGCTCCGCGGGCGCCTCGGTGAGCCGCAGCAGCAGGGGAAGCTCGGGCTTGTGCGCGACCTCGCCGGCCATGAGGGTGAGCGGATCGACGTCGAGGACGCGCAGGACCTCGTCGTCGGTCAGGCCGAGACGGTCGACGAGCAGCTGGACGGCGGACACCGACACGGTCGCGAGCCTACCGCCCCGTCGGGCGCTCAGAAGAGCTGATTCTCGCCCTCGAAGACCTCGCTCACCGAGTCGTCGGTGAAGATCCGGCGGATCGAGTCGGTGAGGAGGTTGGCGCAGGAGATGACGCGCACGTTGTCGGGCGCGCCGGGGCGCAGCGGGATCGTGTCGGTCACGACGATCTGCTCGAACGGCGACGCGGCGAGATTCTCGTACGCCTTGCCGGTGAACACCGCGTGCGTGGCGGCCGCGTAGACGGACTTCGCGCCCGCGGCCTTGACGGCTCCGCCGGCGGCCCGCAGCGTGCCGGCGGTGTCGATCATGTCGTCGACGATGATCGCGACCTTGTCGCGGACGTCGCCGATGACGTGGCCGATCTCGGCGACCTGCTGCCGGGGGCGCTCCTTGTCGAGGATCGCCAGGTCGGCGCCCATCTTGTCGGCGAACTTCTTGTTGAGCTTCACGCGGCCCGCGTCGGGGGCCACGACGACCAGGTCATCGTCGAGCTGCAGGTCCAGGAAGTACTGCGTGAGCATCATCATCGCCGTCATGTGGTCGACGGGGATCTGGAAGAACCCCTGCACCTGGCCGGCGTGGAGGTCCATCGTCAGGACGCGGTCGGCGCCGGCGGACTCCAGCATCCGGGCGACCAGGCGGGCGGTGATCGGCTCGCGCGGAGCGCTCTTCTTGTCCTGGCGCGAGTACCCGTACCACGGGGTGACGGCGATGACGCGGTGGGCGCTGGCCCCGATAGCGGCGTCGATCATCACCAGCAGCTCCATCAGCGCGTCGTTGGCCGACACGCCGGTGACGGGGTTGCCGCAGGTCGGCTGTACGAGGAAGACGTCGGCCCCGCGGATCGACTCGTCGAACCGGCAGTAGACCTCGCCGTTGGAGAACGTCTTGAGCGTGACCGGCCCCGGGGCGACCCCGAGTCGCTGCCCGATGGCGTCGGCCAGGTCCGGGTTCGCCCGGCCGCTGAACAGCATCAGACGCTTCTCGTAGCCCAGGTTGAGGCTGGAGGTCGGGCCGTCGGCGTGCGACGGGGGAGCGCTGGTCATCGTGCGGTCCGGGGACGGGGGCGGGGCGAGGAGGCCGAGTCGTCGCTGACGAGGACGGCGCGAGCCGGAGGGTATCCCCCCGGCGGGCCGCGATGCGGATCGACAGGTGTCAGGACCGACCATCCGGCCACGGGGCGCGACCGAAACCGGGCGCCCGTGGTGGACGTCCGTACGACGGACGAGCGCCGACGCGCCGAGTCACGCGCCTCGCCCCTCCGCGTCGGACCTCGCGCGGGCGCCGGCCTGCTCGGCGTATCCGTCGACGTTGCGCTGGCGCGCGCGGGCGACCGCGAGCGCCCCCGCGGGAACGTCCTTGGTGACGACGCTCCCGGCGCCGGTGTAGGCATCGTCGCCGACGGAGACCGGGGCGACGAGCGTCGTGTCGACGCCGGTCCGCACGCCCGATCCGACGGTGGTGCGGTGCTTGCGGTACCCGTCGTAGTTCGCGGTGATCGTCGCCGCGCCGAGGTTCGCGCCCGGCCCGATGTCGGCATCGCCGATGTAGGACAGGTGCGGCACCTTGCTGCCCTCCCCCACGTCGCTGTTCTTGATCTCGACGAACGCGCCCGCCTTGCTCGACGGGCGCAGCACGGTGCCGGGGCGCAGGTAGGCGAACGGGCCGACGGTGGCCCCGGCCTCGACGGTCGCGCCGAGCACGTGGCTGTGGACGACTTCCGCGGCGCCAATCGTGGCGTCCGTGGCGACGGTGTGCGGCCCGACGACGGCACCGGCCGCGATCGTCGTGGTGCCGCGCAGCACGCAGCCGGGCTCGATCGTCGCGTCGGGCTCGATCGTCACGCCGTGGTCGATGACCGTGGACTCCGGGTTGACGATCGTCACGCCGGCCCGCAGGTGGGCGGCGTGGATCCGATCCTGGGCGACCCGACGCACGGTCGCCAGCTGTGCGCGGTCGTTGACGCCGAGCACGAGCGCGGGGTCGTCGAGCCGGTGCGCGGCGACCGCGTGGCCATCGCCGCGGAGGATGCCGAGCACGTCGGGCAGGTACCGCTCGCCCTGGGCGTTGTCGTCCCCCACGCGGCCGAGCGCGTCGAGGAGGAGTCGTCCGTCGAACGCGTAGATCCCGGCGTTGACCTCGTCGATCCGCAGCTCCTCGTCGGTCGCGTCGCCGGGCTCCTTCGTCTCGACGACCTTCACGACGTGGCCGTCGGTGTCGCGCACCACGCGGCCATACCCGGTCGGGTCGTCCAGGCGGGTGGTGAGGATGGTGGAGGCGGCCGTCGACGCCGTGTGGGCAGCGGCAAGCGCGGCGATCGCGTCGGCGGTGATCAGCGGCACGTCGCCGGCGAGTACGACGACCGGCCGATCGGGGTCGATGAGGCCGGCCGCGGCGGCGACGGCCCCGGCGGTTCCCTCACCGTGCTCGGCCGCGACCTGGGCGACGGTGTCGACCCCGTCGGGCAGCCGGCCGTCGAGCACCCGCGCGGGCTGGTCGACGACGACGACGCGGTGGGCCCCCGCCCCTGTCGCGGCGGCGAGGACCCAGCCGACGAGCGGGCGACCACAGATCTCGTGCAGCACCTTCGGCGTCGCCGAGCGCATGCGGGTGCCCCGACCGGCGGCCAGGACGATGACGGTCGGGGCATCGGAGGTGCTCACGACCGGCAGGGTAATCACCGGGACCCCTGACGCGCCGGCGGTCCGCCGGTGCGCAAGCCCGGCGAACGGGAGCGAGCCCGGTGGCCTGAGCGGGCGCCGCCTGTGGCCCTGAAGACCACCCGAGCCGCCCCGTCGCTATCGTTGACCCGACGCCCCTTGAGGAGTCGACTAACAGGCTAAGTCGGCGGGTTTTGGTCCCGCAAACCGGGGTTCGAGCCCTCGCTCCTCAGCATGGATGACCCTCTGGACGACGCTGGCCGTCCGTCCTGACCAGATGCGAACATATGTTCGTGTCGCGCTCGAGGTCCTGGACGGTGGATGAGCTTCGCGAGGCGGTGGCGACGTCCGCCACGCTCACCGAGGTCCTGCGGAAGCTCGGCCTTCGCGCGGCAGGGGGCAACCACCGGAGCATCCGCTCGTGGATCGACCGGCTCGAGATCTCCACCGCGCACTTCACACGCGCTGCGCCGCCCAGGCGACCCGCCACCCCATTGGGCGAGATCCTCGTTCCCGGCTCGCTCTACCGCCGCGGGACCCTGAAGGAGCGGCTCTACGCCGAGGGCCTCAAGACGCGGACCTGCGAGATGTGCGGACAGGGCGAGCTCTGGCGCGGACGCCGGATGTCCCTGATCCTCGACCACGTCAACGGCGTCCACGACGACAACCGCCTCGAGAACCTCCGGATCGTCTGCCCGAACTGCGCGGCGACGCTCGAGACGCATTGCGGGCGCAACCGACCCGACCGGCTCACGGCGCGGAAGTGCCTTCGCTGCGACACGCCGTTCATGCCCAAGCGTGGCTCTCAGCGGTACTGCTCGCGGGATTGCGGCCAGCGGGGCTCCGGCCGGGCCGGCGCGGATGACGGTCGGCCCGTCCGCACCGGCCCGGCGAGGATCACCCGATCGGGGTCGCGATGATGCTGCGGTAGGACACCGCGAGGGTGCTCGCATTGCCGGCGTAGCACTTGACGCGCAGGCTCGTCACCGGGCCGGCCGTCACCGCCTGCAGCGCCATCGGGACCTGGGTGTTGACCACGGCCGGTACCCAACGGGCGGTGTCGATGGCGGTTCCCCCGGATTCGAGGTCGCACTGCACCTGCTGGGTGCCGTTCGAGTGCATCTGAACCTTGGCGGTGACGGCGTAGCGGCGGCTGGGAACGGTGTCGCTCACGACGACGAGGTCGTTGCCGGGGGTGATGTTGTCGAAGCCGTCGTCCACCGCGTACTCCGGCTGAACGATCCCGGCCGGACCAGCGGCCCCGGTCGCGCCCGTGGCACCCGTGGGGCCCTGCGGGCCCTGCGGCCCGGCGGGACCAGCCGGACCGACCGGACCGGCGGCACCACCGCCGCCCTTGAGGGCGTTGACGGTCTTGGTGCTCAGGTCCGACAGCGTCAGCGACCGGTTCTTGACCTTGGACGACGTGATCGCGTTCTTCTTGACCTTGGACGACGTGACGGCGTTCTTCTTGATCTGCTTGGCGCCGACGCTGTTCTTCGGCAGCGTCACCGCCGCGTAGCTCGTGCCACCGAGGGCGACGAACAGCGCCACTCCGGCCACGACGTGGGCGGACCCGACACGACGGCGCCGCGGCTCGGTTTCCTGATCCTGCGGTTGCGAACTCATCTCTGCTCCTGGGACTGGGGGTCGGTGGTTGCGTCCTCCGCCAGCGCGACGAGCGCGGATCCGAGCTCGGCCCAGCCGCAGAACTCACGGGAGTGGCCGGCCGCATCGCGGAACCGTCCCCGGATCGGCGGCCGCAGCGAGTCGATCTCGCAGTGCAGCTCGATCCGGGCCGGAGAGGACACGGCGGCAGCCTCTCCGCCATGAACCCCCGGGTCATGAGGGACGACCCCTCAAAATTCGAAACCCCTGCCCCGGGCCGGAGTACGCTGCATGCGGAATGCCGTGGCTGCTCGAACGCGCGGAGGACCTCGCGTCGCTGCGTGGGGCGCTCGACCGCGCCCACGACGGTCGCGGATCATCCGTCCTCGTCACCGGGCCGGCCGGCATCGGCAAGTCCCGGTTGCTGGACGCGCTGCGCGAGTCGGCAGGCCCCGGGGTGCGCGTGCTGAGCGCCCGCGGCGGCCCGCTGGAGCAGGAGTTCTCGTTCGGGATCGTCCGGCAGCTGTTGGAGCGCTCTCTGGTCGACGCGGGTGACGACGGACGGGCCGCGTTGCTCTCCGGTCCCGCGTCGCTCGCCCTACCCGCCGTCGGTCCCGCCCCCACCGCCGAGCCGTCCGGAATCGACGCCGCGTTCGCGATCCGACACGGGCTCTACTGGCTCGTGTCGAACCTCGCCGCCGCCGAGCCGCTCGTGCTGCTCGTCGACGACCTGCACTGGGCGGATCCGCCGAGCCTGCGGGCCCTGATCCACCTGGTGGCCCGCTTGGACGGCTTGCCCGTCCTCGTCGTCGGGGCCCGTCGCACCGGCGAGGAAGGACGGGCCACGCCGCTGCTCGGCGAGCTCGAGCGCACCGCCACGACGACCGTGCGGCCCGCACCGTTGGGCGAGGCGAGCAGCAGGCAGTTGGTCGTCGATCGACTCGGCGCGGCCCCGCCGGCCCTCGTCCGGGCGGTGCACACCGCCACCGGGGGCAATCCGTTCCTGCTCGAGGCACTGCTGCGGACGTTGCAGGCCGACGGCCTCGACGCCCACACCGCCGACCCGGCGGCGGTCGAGCTGCTGGGCCCGAGCGCGGTCGCCCGCGCGCTGCTGCTGCGGATCGGACGTCTACCGGCGTCGTGCGCCCGCGTCGCGCGCTCAGCCGCCGTCCTCGCACGGCACGCCGAGCCGCGCCACGTGGCGGCCGTCGCCGGTCTCGACACCGCCGCCACGGGAGCGGCGATCGACGCGCTCGTGGCCGCCGAGATCCTGCGCTCCGGGTCACCGTGCGAGTTCCTGCACCCGACGATGCGCGCAGCCGTGCACGACGACACACCACCGTCGGCGCGGGCCGCGATGCACGCCCGGGCAGCGCAGACGCTGGGGCGGGCCGGCGAGCCGCCCGGAGTCCTGGCCGCGCACCTGCTGCTGGCCGATCCCGCCGGCGACAGGGCGACCGTCACCACGCTGCGCGCGGCTGCGGCGATCGCGATCGGCCAGGGAGCTCCGGAGCAGGCACGACGGTACCTCCGCCGAGCGCTGCGCGAGCCGCCGGAGGACGGGTCGTACGCCGCCGTGCTGACCGAGCTCGGCGACACGGAGTGGCTCGCCGGCGAGGAGCTCGACGTCGCCGTCGAGCACCTGACCGACGCGCTGGAGCGCACGACCGACCTCGCGGAGCGCCCCCAGCGGGCTCTGGCCCTCCACCGGGCACTGTTCGCCGTCGGGCGCGTGATCGACGCGGTCGACCTGCTGGAGGCCGAGCTCGAGCGGATCGACGGGATCCTCGATCCCGACGTGGTGCTGCGCGTGGAGGCGGAGCTCGCGTCGATCGCGTTGCTGCATCCCGACACCGTCGGCCGCGCCGGCACGCGGCTCGCGGCGCACGAGCGGCTTCCGGGTCGAACGCCCACCGAGCTGCTGCAACTGGCGAACGTCGCCTGCTGGAAGTGGGCGCGCGGCACTGCCGAGGAGACGGTCGCCTTCGCACGTCGGTCGCTGGCGGATGCGCGCATCCAGGCGGCCGACCCGTCGGACGCGATGCCGATCTACGAGGCGCTCTGGGCGCTGGCGCACACCGACGAGCTGGAGCTCGCCGGGACGGTCCTGAAGGACACGCTCGCCGACGCGCGCGCCCGCGGATCGGTGTTCGGCATCACCACGTCCTGCTCGCTCCTGACCCTGCTGGCGCTGCGGGCCGGGGACACCGCGACCGCCGTGGCCGAGGCGCATGCGGCGGCACGACTGCCGGGGCTGTCGGGCTTCGTGCGGCCCCCGCTGTTCGGCTACCTCGCCCGTGCACTGGTGTGGCGCGGCGATCCGGACGGTGCCGAGCAGGCGATCGACGAGAGCGGCTGCGGGCCGGACCTGCCGGAGTTCGTCTGCCTCAACCCGGTGTTCGGTGCGCGGGGCCACCTACGGCTCGCGCAGGGCCGGATCGACGAGGCCCTGGCGGACTTCCGCGAGCTCGGCGCCCGCTCGGCCCGGGTCGGGCTGCGCAACCCGGAGGACGGTTGGCGCCTGGGAGCGGTAGAGGCGTTGGTGCGCCTGGATCGTCGGACGGAAGCGGTCGCCGTGGCCCGGGAGCAGCTCGAGCTCGCGCACGCGTGGGGCACGACGTCGGCCGTCGGGGTTGCGGCGCACGCGCTCGCAGTGGCGGAGGACGCCGATGTGGACGCGTTCGTCGCGGCGGAGCGGACGCTCGCGGCGAGCTCGGCCCGCCTGGAGCACGCCCGCTGCCTGGTCGACCTGGGGGTGCGGTTGCGCCACGACGGTCGGCGCACCGAGGCCCGGGAGCCGCTGCGCCGGGGCCTGGAGATGGCCCGCCGGTGTGGGGCCGAGCCGCTGACCCGACGGGCCCACGACGAGCTCCTCGTCGCCGGCGCCCGACCGCGGCGCCTGATGTTCAGTGGCGTCGACGCGCTGACGCCGAGCGAGCAGCGCGTGGCCCGCATGGCCGCCGACGGTCGCACCAACCGCGAGATCGCCCAGGAGCTCTTCGTCACCCCGAAGACCGTCGAGAACCAGCTGGGCCGGGTCTACGGCAAGCTCGGGGTGGCCTCGCGCTCGGCACTCCCCGAGGCGCTGCGCAGCGACGCAAGCCCGCTGCCCTCACCCGGGTCGTCGGTGTCCCTGGGCGGCACCGACCGCGGTGAGCCCGTGCGGTCCTCGGTCGGGATCCCCCCACACGTGCGCGACCCCGACGGCGACGTCACCGTGCTGCCCGAGGCTCCTCGCGCCCCGGGTACGGCGCCGGCGCCCCACGGTCAATCGTCCGTGATCGGGTAGAAGTTGATGTCGTCGAGGACGAGACCCTCACCCTCCGGGTCGGGGCGGTCCCTCGCGTCACGCTGGATCCCGATCGTCTCGACCGTCACGGTGCCGTCGGCGTAGGCCAGACGGATCCGCCCCCGGCCGAGGACCTCGTAGGTCCCGTACTCGTCGGGCGGATAGCTGCCCGCGGCGACGAACGGCACCCCGGTCCCACTGCCGCCGGCCGTCGAGAGGCGACTCGACGTGCGGACGAACGCGCCGTCGCGGTTGAGCACGAGCGTGTAGTGCCACGTCGAGCAGCCGAGGACGAGACCACAGAACCCGCTGAAGCCACGGTGCTCCAGGTTGACGTGAAGCCGCGTGCCGGCCCCGGGGACCGTCAGCGGCCACAGATCGACGTCGTCCAGCTCCAGGCGGCCCTTGCGGAGCGTGCCCTCGAGATCGCCGACGGTGAGCCTTCCGGTCTTCGCGTTCAGGTTCCAGCGGACGCAGCCGTCGCCCTGATTGCCATTGCCGTCGCGCG
>JBFWKS010000119.1:0-11876 GCA_050252545.1 Solirubrobacteraceae bacterium | reverse complement strand
CGTGATGCTGGACGGCCGCTCGGTCGCCACCGAGTACATCGGTGGCTCGGTCACGTCTACCGGGATCGCGGAGCCGCTCAACGGCATCGCGGTGCCGGTCATCCAGACGGTCAACGGCCACATCAGGTACTTCGAGGGCGCAGAGCACGGTTGGGCGGTCGCGCGGGCCACACGCGACGCGCTCGAGGTCGAGTACCGCGTGTCCGACATCCGGATCGACGGCGCCCCGATGCGCACGCTCGCCCGGTTCGTCCAGCCGACCGGCACGAACGCGGTTCAGCAGGTCGCGGGGGTCCGGGGCGGCGGGGCGGCCACGCGGACGCTCGGCCGGGATCCGGCCGACGCGCCCGCCCGTCCCGGCAGCGCCCTCGACCGCCGGCGCCGACGCGACACGCGCGCCGAGACCCGAGACCTGGAGCGCCGGGTCCGGGTCGCGGAGCGGCGCGCCACCCGGCGACGGAGCGCCGCCCGCCGCGCCCGACTCCACGATCAGCGAAACGCGACGAGGAAGAACCCGTGATGCTCCGCTCTCTCCGGAGGCCGACGACGATCGTCCTCGCGACCCTCGGCCTCGCCGTCGCCGCGGCGCCCGCGGGCGCCGCCGTCCCCGGCGACGCCCCCGCCGACGCCCAGACCTTCGAGATCGCCACCGCCGAGAACGGCGTGATCACCGACGGGCAGCGGACGTTGATCCTCGACGGCGCCACGGCCGACGCGGAGGTGCCCCGTTGCCTCGGCGACGCGAGCTTCGAGCGCACGGCGTGGGCGATCGTGCCTGCGGCGCCCCAGGCCCGACGGGTGACCGTCGAGGCAGCGCCGCAGCACGGGTCGACGAGCGTCCCCGACCTGGCGGCGTTCGTGCAACCCGCCGGGTCGCGATCGACGTTCGACGAGCCGTCGGCGTGCTCGGGACGCGAGACCGCCGGTGACGGCAGCCGCGGCGACGAGGCCGCCGCGGTCAGCGTCGTCGTCGGTCCCGGACGCAACGTCATGGTGCAGGTCGGCTGGCGGGCCGGCGACGCTCCGGAGCCCGTCGTGGCCGTGCTGAGCGAGTCGGTCGTACCCGCGGGTGACGCACCCGCCGGACAGGAGCCCACGGGCGCGCCGACCCTGCGCGTCGGTCGCGGAGCCGGCGTGCAGCTGCGCGGCGCGCTGATGATGCCGGGCGATCCCGCCCAGCCGCGCTGCCAGTCCCAGGCCGGGGTGTGGCGTCGCGTGACGCTGCCGCGCAAGGGCGGCTACGCACTGGCCACCGCCGGCGGTGCCGTGTCGACGCTCACCGCGTTCTCCGGTGCCCCCACCGGCGGCAACGCGATCGACTGCGCCGACGACGGCACCGGAGCGATCATCGCGACGTCGGTCAAGGTCAAGAAGCGCACCACGCTGTGGGTCCGGATCGGCACCGACCAGCCCGAGAGCGCCACCACCGCCGGGATGGCGGTCCAGGGGCCGTACCGCACGCTCAAGCGCGCCCGCGCCGCGCAGGGCGCCGCCCACGACCGGGCGATGCGCGTCGTCGACCCCGAGGCCGGATGCATCGACGCCCGGGACCCGCAGCCCGAGATCCGGGCATCGTCGCTGCGCAGCCTCCGCCGCGGCGGTCGTGTGCTGCGCGGCACGAGCGAGGGATCGGCGTGCGTCGACGGCAGGGCGACGACGTCGCGGATCGTCGTCGCCGTCGCGAGGATCGATCGCGGCCGGTGCCGCTGGCTCGTCGGCAAGCGCTACGGCAAGCGCACGTCGTGCGCCAGGCCGCGCGGCGCCCGCCGCGCGCGCGGCACCGACTCGTGGCGATTCACGCTCCGCAGCGCGCTCCCGGCCGGCGCCCGCCACCGGATCGTCGTCCGCGGGCAGACCCGCCGCACCGGCAGGCTGCGCACGGCGAAGACCAGGGACACCGCGACCGTCCGCCGCCGCCCCGCGCGGCGCTGAGCGTCCGCAGGCCGGCCCGCCATCCGTACGAGGACCCGATGACCACCGCTCCGACCGCCATGCCCGACCCGTCCGGACCCGCGGCTCGTGCCGCACCGCCGGCCGGGATCCGCCGCCGGACGCTGCTGCGGGGCGGGGTGGCGGCCGCGGTCGCGGCCGGGTTCGGTCCGGCGTTCTGGCGCACCGCGACGGCGAACGCGGCCCTCGCCCGCACGGGTCCGGGACCGTACGGGCCGCTCGGCGATCCGGACGGGAACGGGCTGCGCCTGCCGGCCGGGTTCACGTCGCGCCTGATCGCGCGGTCCGGCCAGAGCGTTGCGGGCACCGGCTACGTCCTGCCGATCTTCCCCGACGGCCAGGCCACCTATCCGACGCCCGAGGGCGGATGGATCCAGGTGATCAACAGCGAGGTTCCCCTGATCGGTGGCGCCTCCGCGATCCGTTACGCGCCCGACGGCCGGATCGTCTCGGCGTACAACATCCTCGGTGGGACGTCGACGAACTGCGCCGGAGGCTCGACCCCCTGGGGCACGTGGCTCTCGTGCGAGGAGGTCGACGAGGGCCGCGTCTGGGAGTGCGACCCGACCGGCCGCACGCCGGCGGAGGTGCGCCCGGCGCTCGGGGTGTTCAAGCACGAGGCGGCGTGCGTCGACCCGGTCCACGAGCACCTCTACCTGACCGAGGACCTGTCCGACGGCTGCCTCTACCGGTTCACACCCGACCACTACCCGGACCTCTCCTCCGGGCGCCTGGAGTGCGCGTTCGTGTCCGACGAGGGCAACGTCGTCTGGCGGCCGATCGACGATCCCGGGGCGACGCGGACTCCGACCCGGAAGCAGCAGGCCGGCGCGACGCGGTTCGCCCGGGCCGAGGGCATCTGGTACGACGCGGGCACCGTCTACATCGCCACCACCGGCGACGAGACGATCCACGCGTATCGCACCGACGAGCGGCGGATCGAGGTCATCTACCGCCATGCGGACACCCCCGAATCGCCGCTGCAGGGCGTCGACAACATCACCGTCTCCCGCTCCGGCGACGTGTTCGTCTGCGAGGACAGCTACGACAACGATCCGGACGCGATGGACGTCTGCATGATCACCCGCGAGGGCGAGGTCGCGCGGTTCTGCAAGCTCACCGGGGCCGAGCACTTCATGCCCGGCCCGCTGGAGAGCGAGATCACCGGTGTGTCGTTCTCGCCCGACGGGACACGGATGTCGTTCGCGTCGCAGCGGGCGTGGGGCGTCGGCGCCGTCTACGAGGTGCGGGGACCGTTCCGCCTGGACCGACCGGTCGAGGTGGCGCCGCCCCCGCCCGCCGCCGCGGCGCTGCTGGGGTTCACCGCGACCCGGGCGATCCGTGCCCAGACGCTGCTGGAGGACGGCATGCGGGTGCGGTTGACGAGCACCGGGCGGATCCGCACCGTCACACGGCTGCGGGCGAGGGTCCGTCGTGGGCGGCGCGTGCGGATGGTGACCCTGGCGCGCGACCAGCGCATGCTGCGGGGCGGGTCGCGGACGATCCGGCTGCGGGTGCGGAACCGGTCGGTACGCCGGTCGCTGGGCGACCTGCGCGGGACGGTGACCGGACACCTGGAGACGACCGTCCGGCGGACCGGTGGCCGCACCGTCGTGGAGCGGCGGACCGTGCGGATCACCGCGTCGAAGCGGCGGCGGGAGCGGACGGTCCGGCGGCGCGCCGCCGGACGACGCTGACCGCGGATCCGACCGCCACGGCGTCGCGGTCGGTCACCGCGCCGCCGCCGGCGGCGCTCAGATGTCGAGGACGACCTTGCCGACGGCCTGCCGGCGGTCGAGGGCCAGGAGCGCGTCGCTCGCCCGCTCCAGCGAGAACCGCGCACCGATCGGCGGGCGGACCGCCCCGCTCTCGATGAGCTCGGCGATCGGGTCACCGATCTTCTGGGCGTAGGTCGGGTCGCGGAAGATCCACTCGCCCCACGCGGCACCGAGGACCTCGGTGTTGCCCAGCAGCAGTCGGTTGACCTTGACCGTCGGGATCTCGCCGGCGGTGAATCCGACGACGACCACGCGGCCCGCCGGCCGCAGCGACCGCAGGCTGTCGGTGAACCGGTCGCCGCCGACGGGGTCGATGACGATGTCGACCCCGCCGTTGGTCAGCTCCTTGACCTCGTCCTTCCACGGACCGCCGCTGAGCACGACCTCGTCGGCGCCGGCATCGCGCGCCACCTCGGCCTTGGCGTCCGAGGACACGACCGCGATCGTGCGGGCTCCGAGGCCCTTGGCGACCTGCAGCGTCGCGGTCCCGACCCCGCCCGCTGCGCCATGCACGAGGACCGTGTCGCCCGAGCGCAGGCGCCCGCGGGTCACGAGCGAGAAGTACGCCGTGTGGTAGTTGAGGATCAGCGCGGCCCCCTGTGCGTCGTCGAGGGTGTCCGGTAGCGGGAACACCCAGCGCGACTCGGCGGCGACCGTCTCGGCCCACCCACCGAGCACGCAGAACGCGGCGACGCGATCCCCGGGCTTGACGTGCGATCCGGCCGGAGCCGAGCGCACGACGCCGGCGACCTCGCTGCCCGGGATGAACGGCGGCGGCGGCTTCATCTGGTACATGCCCCGGGTCTGGAGCAGCTCGGGGAACGACACGCCGGCGGCCTTGACGTCGACGAGCACGCCCTCCCCGGCGAACGCCCCGTCGGTCGGACCGGGCTCGGGAACGTCGACGACGCTGACGGCTGTCTCGGGCCCGGTCAGCTCGGTGATGTGGATCGCGCGCATCGCCGGATCATCGCGCAGGACCGGACGGCGTGCGAGCGGGGCGGGGTGCGCCGGATCGCGGACGTCGGGGGCCGGGTCGACAGCACGCCCCGGACGGTCGGCCTCGGGGAGCGTCAGGCCCGGGGGGCACCGCGACCACCGACGAACGTCGGCGCGCGCTTGGCGAGGAACGCGGCGACGCCCTCGCGGCCGTCGCGGTGCGCGCCGTTGCCGGCGATCGCATCGGCCTCGGCTGCCAGGTGGTCGGCCAGCTCGGCGGTGGCGGCGTCCCGCAGCAGACGTCGGCTCGCGCCGAACGCGGCGGTGGCGCCCGATGCGAGGGTCGCCGCGAGGCGAGCGGCGGCCTGCTCGAGCTCGTCCTCGGCGACGATCTGGTTGACCAGGCCCCAGTCGAGGGCCTCCTCGGCGCTCAGGCGACGGTTGGTGAGGATCAGCTCGGTCGCGCGCCGCAGGCCGATCACGCGCGGGAGGAACCACGACTGGCCTCCGTCGGGGGACAGACCGGCCGCGGTGTAGGCGGCGGCGAACTTCGCCTTCGGCGACGCGACGACCAGGTCGGCTCCGGCGACGAGGCTCAGCCCGGCTCCGGCGGCCGCCCCGCCGACGGCGACGACGAGCGGTGCGTCGAGCGCCTGCAGGGCGAGGATCCCGGCGTGCAGCTCGGTCGCGAGCGCATGCAGCGCCTCACCGATACCGTCGCCGGCCTCGGAGAAGTACCCCAGCGCGCCGCCGACGCAGAACGCCTTCCCGTTGGCCGTCAACAGGATCGCGCGCACGTCGTCACGGTCGGCGAGCGCCTCCGCGTGGCGACGCAGCGTCGCCGCCCACGGCGGGTCGATCGCGTTGCCGGCGTCGGCACGGTCGAGGGTCAGCCGGGCGACGCCGTCGGCGACCTCCAGGAGGATCGGATCGGCGGAGTCGATGGAGCCCATGCGGGTACCGTAGTCATCCGCCGGGTACCCGGGAGGCGCGGCGGCCGACGTACCCGACGGTCGGTGGCGGTCGGCGCCCCCAACCACTAAAGTGACGCTGCCGTCAAGTTTTGGCGGTCGCCCTGTCGCACGCCACGCGACGCGGCCGTCGTCGTCCGACGGCGCCGACCCCAGTGAGGCCCTGACGTGACCGACACGACGTCCCTGACCGACCGCCGCCGCCTGGAGATCCCGGCGATCCCCGAGTCGGCGATGACCGACGAGCTGGCGATGGCGCTCCCGACCGACCCGGCGCCGGCCCCGTGGGATCTCGTCGCCCGATCGCTCGTGTGGTGGGGGAGGTCCGGCCGCGGTGCGCGGGACCTCGTCCCGCCCCAGATCCGCCGCGGCGGCCGGACCGTCGGCCGGATCGGCGCGTTCGTGCGCTACCAGAGCACCCCGGTCGGCTCCTACGACGAGATCATCGGGGCGATCGCGGTCCGCCGCGGCCGCGGCGCGGTCGCGCACATCCCGTTCATCGTCGTCGATTCGCCGGCGAGCGTCCTCGGTGGCCGGGCCAACTGGTTGCTCCCCAAGGGCCTGGCGTCGTTCTCGGGCGACCCGGGCGCCGACATGACGGCGCACGGCGACGGCTGGCACGTACGCGCGACGGTCCGGTCGTTCGGTCCGGCCCTGCCCGTGAACGCCGCCGGCGGCATGTTCGAGCAGCTCGACGGGTACGGCGTGGTCCACCGCAGTCGGATGGGGCGGGTCCGCGTGCGTGCGCGCCTGGCCGTGGTGACGGCCGAGGTGGAGGGCAGCGAGGAGTTGCGCTCGACGGTGCCCGACGGGCGCTGCATCGGCGCGGTGCTGGAGCGGTTCGAGACGACCCTCCCCGCCGCGGCCCCGGTCGGCACCTGACGTCGGCCGCCGTGGTCCGGCACTCTTCGCGGTACCGATGTCGCGCCTGACCACCCGCATCTCTGCCCTCGCCACGGTCGTCGGGGTCCTCGTCGTGGCGGGGGTGACCGTCACGGCCACGGGAGCGACCGACGATCCGCCGAAGCGGTTTGCCGACGGTTCGTGTGGCGAGACGGCCGTGCGGCTGGGCTTGGTGCTCCCGGCCGGCGACACGGTCGGGCGTCGGGCGGCGACCGATCTGGGCGACACCCTCGGTGACCTGCTGGCCTGCCCGGTGCGCGTGATCGTCCGAGAGCGGCAGGAGGATCTGGTCACCGACCTGGCGCTGCAGCGGATCGACGTGGCCCAGTTCGATCCGGCGGCGCTCGTGGTCGCCGACCGGGTCGCGTCGGTCAACACGGCCGGGGCGTACGCCACCGGGCTCGACATCCCCGCGCGTGGTGCGCGGTCGCAGATCTGGGTCCGGCGCGGCGACGGGGCGCGCCGGCTGCGGGACCTGAAGGGTCGTCGGCTCGCTCTCGGTCCGCGGCTGACGCTCGGTGGCGACGTCGAGCCCCGTACGGCGCTGCTCGCGGCGGGACTGCGCCCGGGGACGGATGTACGGACCGTGCGGACCGCGACCGACGAGGAGGCGCTGGAGGCCCTGGACGACGGGCGGGTCGACGCGGCCGTGACGAGCGGACCGGCGTGGACGCGGACCGGCGGTCCGCGACGGCTGTGGATGTCGCAGCCCCGCCTGGCCGACGTCCTCGCGATGCGTACGGGCCTGCCGCGCGCGGTGCGACGGCTGATCCTCGCGTCGGTGCGCACGCTGCCGGCCCGCGTCCTGGCACCGTTCGCGGCGCGGCAGGGCGTGGCCCACCCGACGCCGCTGGTGTCGGTGCCGCTGGACCTCTACGGGCCGGTGAGCGACCAGATCGACACGCTCACAGCCGCCGGCCTCGAACCCTGAGCGCGACGCTCCCGAGTCGCGAGCGACCCGCGGATCCTGAACGCCCACAGGTCGTCGCCGCGCGGGGTCAGCGGGAGCGGCCGGTGCCGCGACGGCGAGGGCGGTCGCGCAGGCGGGCACGCGCGGCATCGATCCGGGCGCGGGCCGCAGCGGCCTCGTCGGCCGGCATCGGACCGTGCCCCGTGGTCAGGTCCTCGGCGGTGCGGGTGGCACGGGTGGCCTGCAGCCGGTCCCGGGCAGCGGCGAGCCGCTCCTGGGCGTCGCTGGGCAGCGCCACGGGTGCACCACCGCCACGGTCGACCCGGAGCGCGTCGGGCACCAGTGCCCGCGGAGGCCCGGCCACGATCCCGGATCCCTCGCCGGACGGTCGACGGGGGCGATCGGCGTCCACCGAGGATGGACGCGGGGAGGATGCGCGAGGGCGATCCGCATCCGCGGGGAACGGGCGTCGACGATCGGCACCCGTCGCGGGAACCGCCGAGCCGTCGCCCGGCGATGCGGCCGTGGGGCGCGGCGAGGAAGCCGACGAGGAGGGATCACCAAGGACCACGGTCGGGACCCTACCGAGGGGCCGGCGCACCCGTCGACGGCTGGACGGTTCCACCCGTCACCGCACGCCCCGCCGGTCGGCCCCGTCCGGGACGCCACCGGGTCGCGTACACGACGGCCGTGGGCCGAGAAGACGCCCACGAACGCCGACGGGCGCCCCGGAGGACGCCCGTCGGTCAAGTGCGGCCGGTGGCCGCAGCGCGGTCGTCGATCGAGCTACGCAGCCGAGAGCTGACCGACCGAGCCGACGACCGAGGTCGACCAGTCGATCACCGACGTCGGCTTGACGACGTGCTTGCTCAGGCCGAGCTCCTTGGGGCTCAACCCGAGCGCCAGGCCGACCATCTGCGGCAGGTGCAGGACCGGCATCTGCAGGTCGCGGCCCACGAGCTTCGACACGACCGGCTGCTGCATGTCCAGGTTGAGGTGGCAGAGCGGGCAGGGCGTCACCAGGCAGTCGGCCTGCGCGTCCTTGGCGTCGCCCAGGTGGCGACCGGCCATCTTGAACGACG
The DNA here is from genome assembly GCA_050252545.1 of Solirubrobacteraceae bacterium. Classification (GTDB taxonomy): domain Bacteria; phylum Actinomycetota; class Thermoleophilia; order Solirubrobacterales; family Solirubrobacteraceae; genus Patulibacter. The sequence continues at coordinate 3,343 of JBFWKS010000119.1, read as the reverse complement.
TCTCCTTCTGCATCAGCGAGATCGGGAACCCACAGCACTTCTGGGCGCCCGCGTACTCGACGACCGTGCCTCCGAGCGCCTCGATCACGAGCTCCAGGTACGAGTCGCGCGGGTGCTCGTCGTCGATCCCGATCCGGTCGGTCGGGCGGACGATGTAGCAGCCGTAGAACGGGCCGACCCGCAAGTCCTTCAGGGGCCGCTTGACGAGCGAGCGGAGCTTGTCCAGCCCCAGCTCCTCGACGAGCACCCAGAGGAAGTTCTTGTTGACGATGCCCTTGGCGTACTCCAGGCCCTCGGGGGTGAGGTGCTTGTTGACCTCGGACCGGTAGGCGGCCGACGCGTCCAGGCGCTCCTGGCACTCGCTCTGTGCGCCCTGACAGGTCGAGCAGATGTTCATCATCAGGTCGGCGCCCTGCTCGATCTCCTTCTGCGCGAGCGCGAAGGTGCGGGCGTTGAGCGAGTCGGCCAGCTCCTGGCTGTGCTCGGCGATGACGCCGGCGCCGCAGCAGTTGGCGCGGTTGAGCTCGACGAGCTCGATCCCGAGCTCCGGCGCGACCTTGGCCATCGCGCCGTGCAGCTCGGGGGTGAAGCCACGGCTCACGCAGCCGGGCCAGTAGGCGACCTTCATGCTCCGGCCTCCGTCTTGTCGGTGCCTTGCTTCTCCTGCGCGTCCCGGGCGGCGGCCTCGGCGACGTGGGCCTCGTGGGCCGCGGCCTCCGCCGGATCCTCGTCGGGCTGCGTGATGTAGAGGTTCAGCTCGAGCCGCTCGTCCCGCTCGCCGACCTCGCGGTAGATCCGCTTGATCTCGCTCTGGTCGGGGTTCTTGTGATGGAAGAGCGCCGTCTTGGGCGTGACCTTGCGCCGCAGCAGCGCCTTGGTGATCACCGGCAGCGACGCCACCATCTCCCGCGCAGCGGCGGGGGAGAGCTTGCCGCCGTAGGAGTCGGGGACCATGTTGGCCTCGTTCAGCGTGCCGTACTTCTTCACGCTGTTGACGATCGCCATCTCGTGCCGCTCGCCGTTGTTGCGGTCGACGATGTGATGGTCCTGCGACGCGATCCGCCGCAGGCGCATGATCTGGCTCATCGGCGCGACGCCCTTCGGGCACGCGTCGATGCACTTGAAGCAGTGGGTGCAGGCGTACAGGCCGTGCGGATCCTCGGCCAGGTCGTTCAGGCGCTGCTGGTGGCGGCTGTCGCGCGGGTCGCCGACGAACCGGTAGCTCTTGGCCAGGGCGGCCGGGCCGACGAACAGCGGGTCGATCTCCATCGACAGGCAGTCCGACACGCAGGCGCCGCACTGGATGCACGCCATCGACTGGGTGACGTCGACCATCGCCTCGCGCGGGACGATGTGCTCGCGCTCGGGGAGCGGCTCGGCCGGCAGCAACCACGGCGTGACGCGCGCCTGCTTCTTCCAGTGGACCGCGTCCATGTCGACGATCAGGTCCTTGATCACCGGCATGTTGCCCATCGGCTCGACGGTGATCTTGCCGTCATCGGACCGCTTGAGCGCCTCGTCGAGGTGGGTGTGGCACGCCAGGCCCGGCTTGCCGTTGATGCGGGTGCCGCAAGAGCCGCAGATCGCCGCGCGACACGAGCAACGGATCCCGATCGACCCGTCCTCACCGTCCTTGGCCTGGAGGATCCCGTCGAGCACGGAGCGGTGGGGCTCCAGCTCGATGGTGAACTCCTCGAAGTACGCGGGCTTGCCGGACTCCGGGTCGTAGCGGCGCAGCCGCAGGGTGAACTCCTGGAGCCCCTCGACGGTGGGGGCGCTCTCGTTGGTCTCGGTGCTCGACATCAGTACGTCCGCTCCATCGGCTGCCACTGGGTGATGGTGACCGGCGACTGGCCGAGCTTGGCGTCGGCGCCGGCGTCCTCTCCGTCCTTCTCGACGGTCAGGTGGAAGAGCCAGTCCTCGTCGTTGCGCTCGGTGTAGTCGGTGCGCGAGTGCGCCCCGCGGGACTCCTTGCGCTCCAGGGCGGCCTTCACGATCGTCTCGGAGCAGTCGAGCATGAACCCGAGCTCCAGGGCGCCGAGCACGTCCTGGTTGAAGACCGTGCCCTGATCGTCGATATAGGCGGTCTTGGCCTCCTCCTGGAGGCGCTTGACGATCTCGTGACCCTTGGTCATGCCCGCCTCGTCCCGGAAGACGGCGCAGTACCGGTTCATCGAGACGCCGAGCTCCTCCTTGATCTCCGACACGCGACGCCCGGTCTTGGGCCGGTCGATGATCGACTTGATCTCCTTGACGTCGTCACGGAGGCTCGCGTCGGAGACGGTCGGCATCGGCATCGACGCCGCGACCTTCGCCGCGTGCTCGCCGGAGCGCTTGCCGAAGATCAGGGTGTCGAGCAGCGAGTTGGCGCCCAGGCGGTTGCCGCCGTGGACGGACACGCAAGCGACCTCGCCGGCGGCGTACAGGCCGGGGATGTCGGTCTCGCCGTCGGAGTCGGTCTTGACCCCGCCCATCGTGTAGTGCTGACCCGGACGGACCGGGATCGGCTCCTTCGTGATGTCGATCCCGGCGAAGTCGCGACCGAGGTTGACGATCTCGCGCAGGGCCTCGAGCACGCGGTTCTTCGGGACGACGGTCACGTCGAGCAGGACGGAGTCCTTGAGCGGCCCGGTACCGCGGCCCTCGTTGATCTCCTTCTGCTCGGCGCGCGAGACGACGTCCCGCGAGGCGAGCTCCATCTTGTTCGGCGCCGACTCGACCATGAACCGCTCGCCGTTGGCGTTGCGCAGGTGCGCGCCCTCGCCGCGGGCACCCTCGGTGATGAGGAAGCCGTTGGCCGTCATCGTCGTGGGGTGGTACTGGATCATCTCCATGTCCATGAGCCGCGCGCCCGCGCGGTAGGCCAGGGACATGCCGTCACCGGTGCAGATCAGCCCGTTGGTCGTCGGCTTGAACGCCTGCCCGACTCCGCCGGTGGCGAGGATCGTCGTCTTCGCCGTGAAGGTCTCCATCTCGCCGGTGCGGATGTTGCGCGCCACGCAGCCGACGCAACGGCCGTCGTCGCCGCGCACGAGCGAGGTGTTGAACCACTCCTCGTAGCGGTCCACGCGGTCGCTGTACTTCATGAGCTGCTCGTACAGGACGTGGAGGATCGCCTGGCCGGTGATGTCGGCGACGTAGGCGGTGCGCTTCATCGACGCGCCGCCGAATGCCCGCAGATCCAGGTGCCCGGTCTCGTTGCGGTGGAACGTGACCCCGATGTGCTCGAGGTACAGGATCTCGGTGGGCGCCTCCGAGCACATCACCGCGATGGCGTCCGGAGCGCCGCGGTAGGCCGAGCCCTTGAGCGTGTCGTAGGGGGGGGAACGGCGGTCGTGGGGGG
>JBFWKS010000118.1:0-11882 GCA_050252545.1 Solirubrobacteraceae bacterium | reverse complement strand
GGGCTGCTCGCGCCGTTCGCCGTCGGGACGATCGACCAGGCGCTGCTCGCGGTGATGTGGGTACGGCACGGCACCGTGCGGCTCTGGGGGCTGCAGGGCAAGGTCGTCGTCTTCGACGAGATCCACTCCTACGATCCGTACTCGGCAGCGTTGCTGACCCGTCTGGTGGAGTGGCTTGCGGCGCTCGACTGCACGGTAGTGCTGCTCTCCGCCACGCTCCCCGTCGACCGGCGTCGCCGCCTGACGGATGCGTTTCGCAGCGGTCTGCGCCGCCCGGCGACGACGCCCGTTCGGGCTGCCACGGCGAGCCGTCGGCGCAAGAGAGGGGCCGGCCCGCTGCCGGCATCCGAGGCGGCGCTGGCGTCGTACCCGCGGGTCACGATCGCCGACGCGTCCGGGGTCGCGCAGCGCTCGGTCGCCGACGATCGACCAGCGCGGATCGTGCAGATCCGCGAGCTCGCCGTACCCGCGGAGGATGCGGACCGCCGGGTCGCCCGCCGATTGCTCGATGCGGTCGAGGACGGTGGCTGCGTGGGCGTCGTCTGTAACACCGTGGCCTCCGCGCAGGCGCGGTTCGCGGCTCTGCGCACCGATGCGAGCGCGGACGTCGAACTGCGGCTCCTGCACGCGCGTCAGCGGCCGGTCGAGCGCGACGCGATCGAGCGCCGGGTGCTCACTCGACTCGGGCCCCCCTCGGATCCACGCGTCGACCGGCCACGGCGGATGATCGTCGTCGCGACCCAGATCATCGAGCAGTCGCTCGACATCGACTTCGACCTCCTGCTCAGCGATCTCGCTCCGATCGACCTGCTGGTGCAGCGGGCGGGACGCGTGCATCGCCACCAGCGCGCGGGTCGACCTGGCCCCTACGCGACGGCTTGCCTCGAGCTCGTGGATGTCGAGGGCGACCCTGCGCACCGCGAGTTCCTGGTCGCCAGCGATCGCGTGTACGCGCGGTCGGTGTTGCAACGCACCCGGCTGGCGCTACGCGGGCGCGCGACCGTGACCGAGCCCGACGATCTCGATGCGTTGATCGCCACGGTGTACGACGAGGAGCGCCCGAGGCAGGCCACACCGGCCGAGGACGTAGCCCTCGCGGCCGCGGACGCGCAGGACCGCGACAAGGCACGGGAGCAGCTCGACGCCGCCGACGGCGTGCGTGGCGCCTTGCTCCCCGCCCCGCGCTCGGGGACCGAACCGTGGAACGACCAGGAGCGAGTGCTTCCCGAGCCGGACGATCCACGGCGCTTCGGTGACGTTCGTCAAGATCGAGGGCGCTACGGCACCGTGGTCACGACACGATGGCAGGAGCGCCCGTCCGTCCCGATCGTCGTCCTTCGCGCCGACGAGCTCCCATCGGTGCGCTATCGGCCGGACCGCATCGCGACGCGTGAGCTGCTGACGCGAAGCGTCTCGCTTTCGCAGCCTGCCGTCGTCGCGCCCGTGCTGCGCGACTGGCAGCGGGTGAAGGCCGCTCGCCGCCTGCGACCCGCATCGTGGGCGGCGAACGCCGCGCTACGCCATCACGCGCTCGTCGAGCTCGACGTGGATGGGCGTGCGCGACCCGTCGAGACACCTGACGGCACCGTGCGGGTGCCGCTGCGCTTGGACCCTGACCTGGGAGTGATCGTGGAGACCGGACGATGACGAGCTTCGACTTGGTGGACCGCCCGTGGTTGCCGGTGCTCGGCCCTCAGGGGACAGAGGATGTCTCGTTGCGGGACGCGTTCCGCCGCGCCCCGGACCTGTACGGCTTGGCGCTGCCGTTCGCGCCGGAGGAGGTCGCGGTGACCCGGATCCTCGTGGCGGTGCTCCAGGCCGCGATGCATGGGCCGACGGCGGACGGCGAGAGGAGCAGCGACGACGTCCGGGGCGCCTGGCTGGAGGCTCCCGAGGAGGTCATCGCCGAGCTTGAGGAGTACCTGGGCGAGTGGCGGGACCGGTTCGATCTCCTGCACCCAGACCGCCCGTTCATGCAGCAGCCCGTCGACGCGGAGACCGCGCGCGACACGACGATCGCGGCCCTGCGCCTCGACTGGTCCTCCGGCAACAACGCCACGCTCTTCGACCACCACGTCGATGATGCTCCGCCGGCGCTCGACCCCGCCGAGGCGGCTCGGGCGTTGATCACGACCCTGCACCATCAGCCCGGCGGCGGCGTGTCAAAGCCGTTCAACCGCACCGACTCGCCCGGCACGAAGGCGCTCGCGGTGCTCGTCCAGGGGCGCACGTTGTGGGAGACGCTCGTCGCCAACGCGGCCACGCCACGACCGGCGGTCGGTGATCCGGCGGGATTCGGCGTGCCGTCGTGGGAGAGGCCACTGGCCGGTGAGCCGGCCGACGCGGACGTTGCGGCCGATCTCGTACCGGATCGGGAGGGATCGACACCACGCGGATGGCTCGACCGTCTGACCTGGCGCTCAAGGGCCATTCGGTTGCTCGCCGACGACGATGGACTGATTCGTCGATGTCGGATCCACCAGCACCTGAAGCTCCGCGACGGGGGTACCGAAGATCCGTTTCACGCCGTGACCTACGACGACGCCGGCACGGCCGGCCTCGTTCGGGTGCGGCCCGGCAAGCGTCTCTGGCGGTCGGCTGACGCCGTGCTGCACGGCGTCTCGACAGTCGGCGAGCGACCGCGCAGCGTCGTAGCGCAAGGCCTCCGCTCGCTCGAGCGACACGGAGCGGCACGCCCACAGATCCTGGTCTCGGGCCTGCAGGTCAACCAGGCGAAGATCGCCGAAGCACAGTCGGCGCTGCTGCCGGTGAGCGCCGACATGCTCGACGACGAGACCCGGATCAGGTGCGTCGCGGAGCTGCTGGAGATCGCGGAGCAGGGAGGCGTCGCGCTGCGCAACGCGTGCCTGACGTTCCTGGACGAGACCGGCGCGCAGCGCGACCTGCGGGTCGCCGACGAGTGGCAGGTGCCCTACTGGGCCGAGCTCGGGCGGGCGTTCCCGCGCTGGCTGGAACGGCTCTCCGCCGCGGCTGCGAAGAGCGACGGACCCGGCGACGCGTTCGCGGGTCTGCGCCAAAGCTGGGGCGACGAGGTCCGCCGCCACGCATGGGCGACGCTTGAGGCACGTCACCGGGCCGACATCGTCGGACGGCGGGCCTGGAAGGGGCACGCCGTCAGTCGCACCGCCTTCAACAAGCAGATCAGATCCGTTCCCGCCAGTCCGAAGGAGCCCGTCGCGTGACCAGCACCGCCAGACCGTCGCCGTTCATTCGCGATGCCGTGGCCGACGCGCTGCATGAGCAGCTCGTCCGCCTCGATCGTGCCGCTGAACGTCACGATTCGAACGCCCTGCGCTCGTTGGCGTCGCTGCGCCGCGGCGGGGGGCGCCCGTTCGGGGATCGGGACGCGAGTCCGGAGCTCATGCGACTCGTCGGTCGTCACATCGACCTCGAGTCACCGTTCCGCATGTCGGATGAGATCTCCCGAACGCTCGACGACGCCCTTGTGGTCGCCGCTCTCGTGGCGCAGGGACGCCCGTACGTCCGGCGGGCCAAGCGCGGCGGAGGCTCGCTGGGGCGCGATCTGCGAGCCCTGACGACCGTTCGTCGCCCGGAGAACGTCGAGGACCTCCTCGGTCTGTTGCTGGGGGCGAGCCGCGACGAGCTGCCCCGCCACCTCCGACGGACCGTCGCGCTGCTTGGCGCCCACCGGCTCGGCCTCGACGTGGCGCAGCTCGTCCGTGACCTGGGGGCCTGGGATCGCGACGACCACGAGGTCCAGCGGCGCTGGGCCTTCCACTTCTGGGTGCCCGCCGGCACCGGCGATCCACGGGCATCCGATGCCGGTGATCCGTCCGGCGGGCTTGCCGATCACGACCCCATGACTACCACCGATCCGACGACCGAAACCGACCAGGAGCCCGCATGATCCTTGAACTGCACGCCATCCAGAGCTTCGCTCCGGCCAACCTCAACCGCGACGACACCGGCCGGCCGAAGGAGTGCGTCTTCGGCGGTGTCCGCCGAGCGCGGGTCAGCAGTCAGTCGTGGAAGCGCGCCATCCGCGAGCAGTTCCGGTCGGAGGTCTCGGGGCTCACCGTCGCCACGCGGACCAAGCGGGCGCACGAGGCGATCGTCGATCGACTCACGGCCGCGCCGCACGACCTGGAGGTCGAGGCCGCGCGCCACCGGGCGGCGGTCGTGCTCGAAGCCGAGCCGCTTGGGCTGAAGCTGGTGAGCGACGACGAGACGCGGGTCGTCAAGACGGGACAGCTCGTCTTCTTCCGTGCCCGTGATCTCGACGTCCTCGCCGAGGTCGCTGCCGAGTTCGGTGAGGAGATCGACGCGGTCACGTCCAGCCTGACCGCGGCACCGGCCGAGACGCCTGCCCGCGGCAAGCGCAAGAAGGCCACGTTGTCGAAGCCTGCGACCAAGCGCATTAGCGATGCGCTCACCGCCCCGTCTGACGCGGTCGACGTCGCGCTGTTCGGTCGCATGGTCGCCGAGATGCCCGAGAGCAACGTCGACGCGGCATGTCAGGTGGCCCATGCGATCGGTACCCACCGGCTCGCCGACGAGGTGGACTACTTCACGGCGGTGGACGACCTGCGGCCGGAGGAGACCGAGGGCGCCGACATGATCGGCGACATCCAGTTCAACGCCAGTTGCCTTTACCGGTACGCCGTGCTCGACGTCGCGCAGCTCGCGGTCAACCTCGGCGAAGCGGACTTGGCGACCCCCGCCGTCGGCGCGGCGGTCGACGCGTTCACGGAGGCGTTCGTGACGGCGATCCCGTCCGGCAAGCAGAACAGCTTCGCGGCGCGCAACCCCCCGACGACGGTGCTCGCGGTGAGGCGTCGTCGCGGCGCGTGGAACCTTGCCAACGCGTTCGTCGCGCCCGTCGCGCCGTTCGGGGCGACTCACGGGAACGACGGTTCGGACGGGGTGGTGATCGACTCGAGTCGACGGCTGCTCGAGGAGTTCGGCACCCTGAACGCCGTCTACGGCCGTGCGAAGGACGAGATCGCTCCGGTCCTCCTCTCAGTCCTGGATGACGAGCGCCTCGATGTGGCGGTGCCACGAGTGACGGATCTCGAGGGTCTGATCGCTCACGCTCGGGGGCGAGCGTGAGCGTCGCAACGCTACGGCTGTGGCTCGCCGGGCCCCTGCAGGCGTGGGGGACCGGGAGCCGATTCGAGGTGCGGTCCACGGACCTCTGGCCGTCGAAGTCGGGTGTCGTCGGCCTGCTCGCCGCCGCTGAGGGTCGCCCGCGTGACGAGGCCGTCGACGACCTCGCGGCGCTCCGTTTCGGGGTGCGCGTGGTCCGCGCGGGCAGCGTGTTGCGTGACTTCCACACGGTCGGTGCGGCAGGGGGATCGGGCGGTGTCGCCGTCTCCAGCGGGGCGCGAGGTCGCGGGATCGTGACCGAGCGTTACTACCTGCAGGACGCGGCGTTCGTCGTCGGGCTCGAGGGGGGGGACGGCGTGCGCCTTCGAGCGTTGCGCGAAGCGGTGCGTGGTCCACACTGGCCGCTGGCGTTGGGCCGGCGGTCCTGCCCGCCGGCCGGCGTGCTCGTCGACGACGCGTCGCTCTTCCACGGTGGTCTCGAGGCGGCGCTTCGCGACGCGTGGCGACCCGAGGGATGCGAGTCGATCGAGGACGGCTCGCATCAGCAGCTCGTGCTTGAGGACCCCACGGGCAGCGAGGTGCGGGCCGACCAGCCGCGCGGCGCGGCGTTCGTCACGCGCCGGTTCGGCACGCGCCGGATGCGCGTCCTCCCCCTCGCCCGGGAGGTGGATGCACGATGACCCTGCATCTCAGCCGTCTCCGACTGCATCCGCGGGATCCGCTCGTCGCCCGGGACCTCGGCGATGCCGTGGAGCTCCACCGCACGGTCATGCGCGCGTTTCCGCAACACGACGGTGCCGATCCGCGCACGGCGTTCGGGGTGCTCTTCCGCGTCGAGTCCGCGCTGCGGCCACCGCCCGGTCGTGGCGGCGAGACTCCCGAGTTGCTCGTGCAGTCGATGGTCGCGCCTGACTGGACACAGCTCCCGGTGGGGTACGTGCTCGACGCGGCTGTTCGCTCCGCTGATGCACTGCTCGACGGGATCGCGGAGAATCGACGCCTGCGCTTTCGCCTGCTCGGCAACGCGACGCGCAAGACCGCAGCCGTACGGCCGGGCGAGGAGCCACGGCGCCATTCACGACGGGTACCGCTCGATACCGACGAGGAACGGCGGTCCTGGATCGACCGCCGCGCCGAGCGCGCAGGCTTCACGGTGGTCGGCGATGTGAGTGATCTGCGGATCGACGCCTTGCCGCCGTGGCGCCAACGGCGCGACAACGGCGTCACGGTTCGTCCGGTGCTGTACGAGGGCCGGCTCGAGGTGCGCGATCCCGTCGCGTTCCGCGACGCGTTGCGGTCCGGGATCGGCCCTGCGAAGGCCTACGGCTGCGGGCTGCTGAGCGTCGCGCCGGCGTGAGAGGCACCACCGATGAGGATCGACGACCTCCACCTGCTGCCGAAGGTCCGGGACTCGGGGAGCTTCGTCTTCCTGCAGTACGGGCGGCTGGAGCAGGACGGCCGCTCGCTGTGCTTCGTCAACGAGCAGGGGCGGGTCCCGCTGCCGGTCGGCGCGCTCTCGCTCCTGCTGCTCGGCCCGGGGACGACCGTCACCCACCGAGCGGTCGTCAACGCGGCGGAGTGCGGATGCACGATCGCGTGGGCGGGGGAGGAGGGGGTGCGGCTGTACTCCACCGGGTTGGGAGATACGCGCAGCGCCCGCCAGCTCCTACGACAGGCGGAGTGGCTCTGCGACCCGGGCCGCCGGCTCCTGGTCGTCCGGCGGATGTACGAGATGCGTTTCGAGGAGCGCCTTCCCCCGGAGCTGACGTTGCAGCAGATCCGTGGCCGAGAAGGAGCACGGGTCCGCGACGCATATCGCGCATGGAGCCGCGAGACCGGGGTTCCGTGGGAGGGACGTCGCTACCGCCGGGAGGACTGGGATCGCGCCAGCCCCGTGAACCGCGCGCTGTCAGCAGCCAACAGCTGCCTGTACGGGGTGTGCCACGCGGCGATCGTCAGTGCCGGATATGGCCCCGGGCTGGGGTTCGTCCACACGGGCAAGGCGCTCTCCTTCGTCTACGACGTCGCAGATCTGTACAAGACCGAGACGTCGGTGCCCGCGGCGTTTCGGGCCGTGCAGAGTGGTGCGGTCGACGTCGAGCGGACGGCGCGCCATGCGCTGCGGGACCAGTTTCACGAGACGCGGCTCCTCGGCCGCGTGGTCGACGATCTCGCTCGGCTGTTTGATCTCGAGCCCGAGGAACGGGGGCCCGAGGGCGGTGACGCCGACGCGGATCTCGCTCGACCGTCGGGAATCTGGGGGCCGGACGGACCCGTGCCCGGCGGACGGAACTATGGCCGGCCCGAGGACGACGTGGTCGCGTGAGCCTGACCGTGATCGTCGTCGAGCGCGTGTCATCGGGCCTGCGCGGAGACCTGACCCGGTGGTTGCTGCAACCCCAGGCCGGGGTGTTCACCGGCGACGTGACGCCGATGGTGCGCGAGCGGCTGTGGCGTCGGGTGTGCACCTACCGTGGGGCTGGAGCGTGCCTCCTGATCGCCGCGGCCCGAAACGAGCAGGGCCTTGAGATCCGGCAGCATGGTGATCGCTCGCGTGAGCTGATCGATCTCGACGGCTTCGCCTTGATCCGGCTACCCCTGCGGGAGAACGATCGTGCGTGATCGCGGCTGGAGGACCATGCCCCCGTCGGCCTGGTGCGCTCCCGGGGTCGGTGGGTCGCCGCTGCGGCAACCAGGGCGGGCGTGGGTGGTGGTCGACACGGAGACGACGGGATTGGACCCGAAGCGTCACGTGCTTCGCGAGGTCGCCGTGATCGTGCTCGACGACGAGCTACGTGAGCGGCACCGCCTTGCCTGGGCTGCCGCGGACGGCGACGTGCTCACCGACCTGGTCGCCGAGATCGAGCCGCACCTGTCCAACGGCATCCTCGTCGCCCACAACGCTCGATTCGACTTGGCGTTCCTCGAGGCCGATCCGCGCACGACCGGATCGCGCCTCGCCGCGCCGCGCCGATGGTTGTGCACGGCGAGCTTCGGCGGTCGGATCAGCCTGGACGAGGCAGCGCGTCGGTTCGGCGTTCAGCCGGCCGGCCGTCACACGGCGATCGGCGACGCAGACACGCTGAGTCGAACCCTCGCTCGGATGGCCGTCGCCGCCGAGGAGCGCGGGATTGCGACCGTGGGAGGTTTGGTCGTCGTCAGCGGCGGCGGGCGAGCCCGCCAGGCCACCGGGGAGGCCGGCTGGGCCGCCGTGGTGTCCAGCCTCGAGCGAGTGGTGCCGCTGGAGTTCATCACGGCCGCGCAGCGGGCCGTCGCGCACCGGCTCGGTACGCACTACGGCGAGCGTGGCCCGCCGACCCCGACTGCCCTTGCAGCCACGGTCGACGAGCTGCGGAACGTCGGCCTGACGGCGCTCGCCCTACCCATGCTGCTCCGAGAGCTGGAATCGTAGGGACGTCCGACACTTCGGAGCGCGGATCGCGCAGGCGATTCGCACGAACCTTGAAAATGCAGGAACATTGTAGTGCAGCCGAAGTGTCCTCCCCGCGCGAGCGGGGGTGAGCCGGCCACCGCCGCGAAGGGCGCGCTCAGCACCGCGTCCTCCCCGCGCGAGCGGGGGTGAGCCGTTGCACGAGGGCTCCGACCAATGCCAGGCCGTGTCCTCCCCGCGCGAGCGGGGGTGAGCCGGAGGAACCGATGTCTGACCGGACGTTGCGCGAGTCCTCCCCGCGCGAGCGGGGGTGAGCCTACCACTCGGCCTTCGTCCCAGACGGCGACCTCGTCCTCCCCGCGCGAGCGGGGGTGAGCCGCCCTTCAAGCCCTGCGCGCCAGTCGTCCCCGGGTCCTCCCCGCGCGAGCGGGGGTGAGCCGACGCTCGCACCAGCGTCGAACCGGATCGCGGGGTCCTCCCCGCGCGAGCGGGGGTGAGCCGCACGACTACTCGATTCCCGACCTCGCCTGCTCGTCCTCCCCGCGCGAGCGGGGGTGAGCCGAAAAATTTACTAACAAAAGGCTAACAGTATGAGTCCTCCCCGCGCGAGCGGGGGTGAGCCGGTCACTTACAGCGGCGGGTTCGCGGAGGTCGCGTCCTCCCCGCGCGAGCGGGGGTGAGCCGACGACGGACCTGATGGCCCTTGCGCGCAAGCGGTCCTCCCCGCGCGAGCGGGGGTGAGCCGACCGCACCCGGCTCTACATCTGGGGTCGCGGCGTCCTCCCCGCGCGAGCGGGGGTGAGCCGACCGAGGCGCCGTTCATCGCGACCGTGCACTTGTCCTCCCCGCGCGAGCGGGGGTGAGCCGACAACGGCCGGGCAGGTTGACCAGTTGCGGGAGTCCTCCCCGCGCGAGCGGGGGTGAGCCGACGGCACTGTCCGCGCTCTCCAGGAGCGCCTTGTCCTCCCCGCGCGAGCGGGGGTGAGCCGAGCCGGTCGCCAAAAGAGCCGACCCCAGAAAAGTCCTCCCCGCGCGAGCGGGGGTGAGCCGGGCCCGGCGCAGTCGAAGACCATCGACCTTGGGTCCTCCCCGCGCGAGCGGGGGTGAGCCGGCCGCACGGCTGGAGGCCCTACTCGGCGAGGGGTCCTCCCCGCGCGAGCGGGGGTGAGCCGACGGGGGCCTCGGCGTGGACGGTGCGCGGAAAGTCCTCCCCGCGCGAGCGGGGGTGAGCCGTGCCCCTTCCCGCGCTCCCGGAAGAACGTCACGTCCTCCCCGCGCGAGCGGGGGTGAGCCGCAGTACCGCGGCGATCCGGAGCAGGACCGGACGTCCTCCCCGCGCGAGCGGGGGTGAGCCGTCCCGCGTTGCAGTTACGGCTCATGCTCAAACGTCCTCCCCGCGCGAGCGGGGGTGAGCCGCCAGCCAGGTCGCGCTACTGGAACAAGAGATCGTCCTCCCCGCGCGAGCGGGGGTGAGCCGGCCAGGGGCGCCCACACGATCAAGACCCACCCGTCCTCCCCGCGCGAGCGGGGGTGAGCCGCCGGTGATTCGCGTGGGGTCAACCTGCTGATTGTCCTCCCCGCGCGAGCGGGGGTGAGCCGCAGATCGGCCCGGCGCTGGAGGGTGTGCTGCTGTCCTCCCCGCGCGAGCGGGGGTGAGCCGAAGATTCGCGGGGACGTCGCCGCCGTGTTCGTGTCCTCCCCGCGCGAGCGGGGGTGAGCCGAACACCAACCGCCTGACCCGAGAGATCCAGGAGTCCTCCCCGCGCGAGCGGGGGTGAGCCGGGGAGAAGCTCGGCGGCGATCCCGCGGAGCTCGTCCTCCCCGCGCGAGCGGGGGTAAGCCGATCTCGGGGACCGTGTGTTCTGGTTGCAAGTCGTCCTCCCCGCGCGAGCGGGGGTGAGCCGGGGTGCGACGGCCGTCGTAGACACATGCCGACGTCCTCCCCGCGCGAGCGGGGGTGAGCCGACATGGCTACCAAGACTCAGCGGGACAACAAGGTCCTCCCCGCGCGAGCGGGGGTGAGCCGCTGGGTACACTGGATCTCAAATCAACCACGGCGTCCTCCCCGCGCGAGCGGGGGTGAGCCGTGGACGGGCACTCGCATAGCCATAACAACCTCGTCCTCCCCGCGCGAGCGGGGGTGAGCCGGTGCGCTTCAATCTGCTAGAGGACATCAGCGAGTCCTCCCCGCGCGAGCGGGGGTGAGCCGCTGCGCACGATGAGCGCGTTGGCGATGCTCGTGTCCTCCCCGCGCGAGCGGGGGTGAGCCGGCGCGAAAGGTGCCTGCCCAGGCAAAGCTGATGTCCTCCCCGCGCGAGCGGGGGTGAGCCGGCAACGGACGCGGCCTCTTCGGGTGCGTCCCGGTCCTCCCCGCGCGAGCGGGGGTGAGCCGGACGTTGCCAAGAACGGGGCGACGAAGGAGATGTCCTCCCCGCGCGAGCGGGGGTGAGCCGTCCGGGAAGATGACCTCCGCCGCGTCCGGCAGTCCTCCCCGCGCGAGCGGGGGTGAGCCGGGCGATCGTGGGTTTGAGGGTCCTGCTGGCCCGTCCTCCCCGCGCGAGCGGGGGTGAGCCGCAGGTGAAGTGGAACCCGGATCACCCGTTCCCGTCCTCCCCGCGCGAGCGGGGGTGAGCCGGTGTCCTGGGCCTCGATCCAGGCGCGACCGGCGTCCTCCCCGCGCGAGCGGGGGTGAGCCGGAGACGCGGAAGCTGGAGAAGGATCTGTTCCGGTCCTCCCCGCGCGAGCGGGGGTGAGCCGTACTCGCCACGCAGCCCGCCCGGCGTCGGTGCGTCCTCCCCGCGCGAGCGGGGGTGAGCCGGTGTCCTCGGCACCCCCGACCGAGATCGGCCCGTCCTCCCCGCGCGAGCGGGGGTGAGCCGTAGCCGCTCGTGAGGTTGCCGCCGGCCGCCGCGTCCTCCCCGCGCGAGCGGGGGTGAGCCGAGGCCGCCAGAAGGGCCGCACGCGGGGAGCGCGTCCTCCCCGCGCGAGCGGGGGTGAGCCGACCAAGACCGCCGCCTCTCGATCATCCTCGACGTCCTCCCCGCGCGAGCGGGGGTGAGCCGACACTCAACCGCGCGGCGTCCCGCCAGTTCGAGTCCTCCCCGCGCGAGCGGGGGTGAGCCGTCCAAGGTCACGGTGAAGCGGTCCCGCCCGAAGTCCTCCCCGCGCGAGCGGGGGTGAGCCGAGTCAAGTAGCGACCTGTTGTGACTCAGAGCGGTCCTCCCCGCGCGAGCGGGGGTGAGCCGGCGCTCACCTGGGGCAACACCAAGATGGTCAAGTCCTCCCCGCGCGAGCGGGGGTGAGCCGTCCTCCGCCAAGTCCACCAGCCCGAGCGCCACGTCCTCCCCGCGCGAGCGGGGGTGAGCCGACGAGCGACGCGATCCGGCAGGCCAAGAAGATGTCC
>JBFWKS010000117.1:0-11886 GCA_050252545.1 Solirubrobacteraceae bacterium | reverse complement strand
GAAGATCGCCTCGAGCGCCGGCGGCTCGATCCACGGCGCGAGTGCCAGGTACACGAACCGGCACTTCGGACAGTCACCACACCAGTTGGACGCACGCCGCCCCGGGTCGATCCGGAAGACGGCGTTGCAGCTCGTGAAGCGCGGGTGGTACCGCTCCAGGCGGCTGAACGCGCGGGCGATCGCCAGCTCGCTCGCGGGACGCAGGACCGAGCGGTAGTCCAGCGCGGTGGCGACCTCCGCGACGAGCAGCTCGCGGAACGCTCGCTCGAACGCGATCCCCTTGGACCACTGGTGGTTGACCTCCAGGCCCTCCCAGACGAGGTTGCCCTCGGACGCGGAGCGCTCGTTGGCCATCGTCACCGCATCGGCGCCGTGCAGCACGGCGGCCATCAGCGCGATCGTCGACACGACCGCGGTCACCGGCACGTGCCCGTTGAGCGCTCCGGCCGCGTTGACCGTCCCGATGTTCGGGGAGAGCGTGCGGGTCGCGACCGCGTGCGGCCGCCCCGACGCCTCGACGCACCCGACGATCGGGAACGCCCGGCCGACCGAGAAGCAGACCGCATCGCGCCCGGCCCGCTCGACGACGTCCAACGCGACGACCGAGTCCTTGCCACCGCCGATCGGGACGAGCGTCCGCCCCGTGGCAGAGAGCGCGACGGGACCGCGTGCCACGGCTGTCGCCTCGGCACCGTCAGCTTGGCCGCCAACGCCCGCCTCGGCACCGCCGCGGCTCGCATCCCCTCCGTACCCGTACCCGGACCCCGCGTCGCGGGCAGCCGCGTCCTCGGCCTCACGGGGATCCGCGTCCTCGGCGTCGGCCCCCGCACCCAGCGACCCCGCATCAGGATCTGCCGACGGCCACGCCCCCCGCTCGCGGACATCGAGCTGGTTGACGTAGGCGAACTCACCCAGACCCAGGGTGTACACGTCGCGCAGCAGCGCCGCCAGGCGCGGCGACAGGTCGGCGACGCCGTCGGCGGGGTCCGCGGCGAGGGCGATCCGTGCGGGCGCGGCGGTCTTGAAGTACGACACGCCGGCGAGCAGGTGCAGCAGCCGGGCCAGGCGGCGCAGCGTCTCGCGGCGCGCCGGGTCCTCGGGCCAGGCGACGTCGTCGAACCGCACGGTCTCCTCGAACCCGACCGCGTCGTCGAGCGCGTACCGCAGCGTCACGGTCGCGGTCTCCTCGTCGATCCGCACCCCGACGAACCGGAACGTGTCGTACGCGGTGGGATCGAACGTGTCCGGTGCCCGGGACGGATCGGGCACCGCAGGGCGGGTCGCGGTCACCGTCCGAGGGTATCGGCCGCCACTCGCCGCCCGGCCGGCCGCCCCCCCCCGCCCACCCGGAGTCGTCGGAGTCGTCGCGGCACGAGCGAGACCGACACCGGCCCGAGGACGGTGTCGTCTCCGGCGGTATGCAGAAATCGCATATCGCATGCCGAGATCTGCATATCGCCGGAGGGAGGCGTTGCTTCCGCCCGCTGATCGGCTCCAGGCCGCCCGCTGCCCGTCCCCCGACCGGAGCCGCGCCGGCCGGCCCCCGGCCCTCCGCCGACGGTGCGCGCGCCGCGACGCGGGAGATCCGAACGGCCTAGGCTCGATCCATGCGGATCGATCGCCAGCAGCTCAGGGGCGATCCCCGGCGGATAGGCCGACGCGGGGACGACGTCCGCGGGGTCGCGTCCCGCCCTATCGGCGAGCGCGCGGCGGATGATCGGATCGATCGCCATGTAGGCGCGGACCGGGCCGGTGTGCCGGACGTCGCCGGCGACGATCGCCCCGGGCAGCGGCAGCGCGCCGACGCTCATGCTGCGCGCCGCCCCCGGGCTCAGGTCGATGGCGATCTCGGCCGCGTCGCCGTCGACGACCTCGGGCGGATCCCGGTCCAGCAGGAGCGTCATCCGATCATCGCTGCCGTCGACGCGGAACGCCACCGTCGTGCGGGCGTGCCGTAGGCGGGCGATCGCCGGGTCGTCGAGCGCGAGGATCCCGGTCAAGGCCTCGCGGAGGTCGTGGGCGACCGCACCCGGGTCGCCTGGCCTGTGATCGACCGTCATGAGTTCGCTGATCACTGCTTTCTCTCCCACCGCGGCGACCGACGGCTCACTGCCGCACCAGCCGCTTCTCCGAACACCGCGTCCGGAGAACGGTTCCACCGCCCCCCCCACGACGCCTGGACAGCATATTCATTACCGAACGTCATGTCCAGACTCTCCGTCCTGCCACGTCCTCCGGGCCTCGGAGCGCGGTCGACGCTGAGGATCACCGCCGTTGCGGCCGGCCGATCGGGTGGGTGGCTCCGGTAGGTCCCGGTGACGCCGGGCGCGTTGACCGCGTGCGAGGATCGCGGCATGGAGCCCTCCGACCCCTTGGACCTTCTGGACCACGTTTCGCGGGTGTACCGGACCCTACGCTCCGCCGGTGACGCCATGACGATGCTGGCGTCGGCGGCCGACCAGGTTCGCGAGGCGACCCCGTTCACCGCCTGCTTCGTCCTGCGGGTCGCCGAGGCGTCGCTCACCACCCATGGCACCACGCCGCTGCGCCATCCGGCGGGGGACGCGCTGCGCCGCCGGGCCCTGGCCGGCCCGATCGCGCTCGCGCCGGGGAGCTACGAGAGCGAGATCGTGCGGCGCCCGGTCGCGCGCGACGACCCGCGCACGAGCCGGCTGCCGAGCGTCGTCGCCACCGCCCTGGGCTTCGAGGACCTGTCGATCGTCCCGATCGTGCCCGACGTCCGGGCGGTCGCACTCCTCGTCGCCACCCGTGACGACGGCGAGATCACGCCGGCGGACGGCGGCTGTTGGGCACCTACGGCCACGCCATCACCGCCGCGCTCGACCTCGTCGTCATGCGGATGCGGGCCGCGGAGCTCTTGTCCGAGGTCCGGCAGGCGTCGTCGTCGATCCATGCCCTCGCGCGCGAGATGACCGATGCCCCGGTCTCGCTGCCGGTGGATCAGGGGTTCGGCCTGACCTTCCCCACACCCGAGGTGGCGTCCGCCCCGGCCGGGTTCGCCGCCGACGCCGGCCGCGCACGGCTCACGGCCCGCGAGACCCGGGTGGCCGAGCTGCTCGCCGAGGGCCGGTCCAACCGCGAGATCGCCGCGTCGCTGGTGCTCTCGCCCGAGACGGTCAAGAGCCACGTGTCGAGCATCCTGCGCAAGCTCGACGCCAGCAACCGGGCCGAGGCGGTGTCGCGGCTGGCGCGGATGTCGGTGCAGTATTGGCACGCTGGTCCCCGGACGCGCCCGCCGGTCACGACTCCTAGACTCCGTGTTCGATGGCGACGCCCGCCCGCACGTTCCGTTCCGCCCGAGGCCGCCGCCGCGCCGAGATGCTCGTGACGATCTCGCGCGCGCTGGAGACGATCGCCACCGACGACCCGGACGGGAGTCCAGCGGTCGACGCGATCCTCGAGGTCGCCGGAATCGCCCGGTCCACGTTCTACGTGCACTTCGAGGACAAGGCCGACCTCATGCTCGCCCTGGCCGAGTACGTGAGGGGCGAGCTCGGCCGGGCCGGCAGCGCGTTGTGGGACCCGGCGTGGCCGGACGACCGGGCCGGGGTGCGGCGGGCGATCGACACGCTCGACGAGGCGTTCCGCGGATTGCGCGGCACGCTCGCCGCGGTGGTGTCCGCCACCGTGCACGACTCCCGGCTGCGCGACGCCTACCGCGACACGATCCGCCCGGCGATCGACAACGTGGCGTCGCGGATCCACGCCGGCCAGGCCGCCGGCCGGATCCCGGCCAAGATCGACGGCGACGCCACCGCGTCGTGGCTCGTGTGGGCCGTCGAGCGGGGGCTGCAGGAGCTGCGGGGCCCCGACGGTGTCGCCGACGAGCGCACCCTCGACGGGCTCGCCGGCCTGATCTGGAACCTGCTGCTGGCCCCGACCGCCGAGCCCCACGCCGATGTCCGACCCTGATACCCGTTCCCGCCGCGAGCGCCGTCGCGACGAGGTCCGCGACGCGATGCTGCCGGTCATCGAGGGCCTGCTGGAGTCCGGGACCGCCTACTCCGACATCAGCGTGCAGACGCTGCTGGACGCGATGCCGATCTCGCGGTCCACGTTCTACGGGTACTTCGACGACAAGACCGACCTCCTGCGCGCGTGCACCCAGGCGGTCTTCGAGCGGACGGCCCAGTCGGCGCGCGCCTGGTGGGACCTGGGTCCCGGCATCGGTTACGCCGAGCTGCACGAGGCGCTCGACCGCACGGTGCGGGACTACCTGCGGACCGGCCCGCTGATGGCGGCGATCTACGACGGCGCCCGCTACGACCCCGTGCTGCGCGACGCGGTCACCGACATCATGGAGCGCCACGAGGCGCTCGTGTCGGCGCACATCGTCCGGGGGCAGGCCGGCGGCTGGATCGACGCGACGCTGCCGGCGGCGGAGATGGCCCGGTGGTTGCCCTGGACGTTCGAGCGGACGCTGCACCAGGTCCTGTCCGGGCCGATCGACGAGGACGAGCTGACCCGGTCGATCGCGGCGGGGACGATGTTGCTGTGGCGCGTCCTCTACGAGCCGGCGCTCGTCGCCGGCTCGGCGGCCTGACCACCTCGGCACGCTGACCGGATCTCCACGTCCGCGTCGCCGGCGGAGCCCGACCGGGTCGCCGTGACCGTGACCGGACCCGCCGCGCTCGGCGGGCGCCGCGTCCCGGCCTCCGTGCCCTCAGGCCACCGGCGCCTCGATCGCCGCCAGCTCGCGGCGGAGCGTCTTGCCCGCGGCGTTGCGGGGCAGCGACTCGTGGCGGTGGATGTCGCGCGGAACGTCGAACCGCGGACGCAGACGGCGGACGTAGGCGCGGAGCTCGTCGTCGCCGATCTCGGCACCTTCGCGCAGGACGACATGGGCGGCGAGGCGCTGGCCCCAGACCGGGTCGCGCACGCCGACGACCGCCACCTCGGCGATCGCCGCATGGTCGGCCAGCAGATCCTCGACCACCCGCGGGTAGACGTTCTCGCCACCCGAGACGACCATGTCGTCGACGCGGCCCAGGACGAACAGGCGACCCAGATCGTCGATGTACCCGACATCGCCGGTGTCGACCAGGCCGTTGCGCTCGCGCGGACCGGTGCCGTCGGTGTAGCGCGGCTGCGCCGTCGGCCCCGACACGTGGATCAGGCCCCGTCGGTGCGTCGCCAGCGGCACCCCGGAGTCGTCGAGCACCCGGACCTGCACCCCGCGCGGCACCCGGCCCGCCGTGCTCGGCACCGACCGCAGGTCCTCGGGGCTCGCGATCGCCGCCCAGCCGACCTCGGTCGCGCCGTAGAGCGAGTACAGGTGATCACCGAACGCGTCCATCCACCGCGTCGCCAGCTCGCCCGGCAACGCCGATCCCGACGTCACCGTGAGCCGCAGGCTCGACAGGTCGTGCGCGGTCCGACGGTCGTTCGGCAGGTCGAGGATCCGGCGGAGCATCACCGGCGCGGCGACGAGCACGTCCACGTCGTGCCGGGAGATCGTCCGCAGCGCGTCCTCCGGCTCGAACTCGCGGCGCAGCACCACCGTCGATCCCAGCAGCAGCGCCAGCAGCAGGTTGACGAACCCCCACGCGTGGAACAGCGGCGGAGAGATCAGCAACGTGCCCGCATCGTGGTACGGGATCTCGTCGAGCAGCGAGACCGGCGCCTCGATCGGGATCCTGCTGCGGCGGATGCCCTTGGGCACCCCGGTCGTCCCGGACGTCAACAGCACCACGCGCCCGGGCGCACCCGGCAGCGCGAGCGGCCGTCCCGCGCCCTCCTGCACGAGCTCGTCGAGCGTCCGCACGCCGTCGACGGGCGGATGGTCGTCGTCCCACGCGCTGACGACCCGTGGCACCGCGGGCGACGATCCGGTGCGGCCCTCGCCGAGGACCGCGAGCAGATCCGCGTCGCAGACGATCGCGGTCGGCCGCTCCCGCTCGAGCACCGCCCGCATCTGCGGCTCGGCGAACCCGACGTTGAGCAGCAGTGCGTCGGCGCCGGCCTTGCTGACCGCCACCAACGTCTCGACGAACCCGCGGTGGTTGCGCGCCGCGATCGCCACGCGGTGCCCCTCGGTGACACCCCGATCGCGCAGCGCCACCGCCAGCGCCGTGCTGCGCCGGTCGAGCGCCTCGTAGGTCAGTGCGACGTCACCGTCGATGATCGCGAGCCGCTCCGGGTCGCGGACCGCCGCAGCGCTGTAGGCCCCCGCGGGCGTCGCGCCCCAGCGGGCGAACTGGCGGGCGATCGACACGTACTTGTCGGGCCGCATCGGCCGCAGCACCCCGGCACGCACGAGTACCCCTCCGGCCCGGACGGCGGTCACCGCCGCGTCCGTCGGGGACGGCAGCCGGCGACGCGGCGCCTCGTCCAGGACGATCCGCTCCATCCCGCGAAGCATCTGGCGCAACCGCGACCGCAACGTCGGTCGGGCGAGGGTGCCCGCCACCGCGCCCGCCACGCCGCCGGGCGGGTTGTAGCCCACGCGCAGCTGCACGCGGGTGCCGTCCCCGTGGGCACGCAGGCGGAGCGCGACGTGCAGGTCCATGCCCGTGACGCCCGACGCCACCAGGTCGCGGGACGGGACGAGCTCGGTGACGACGAGCTCGCTCCCGAGCGCCGCCGAGCCGATCTGCAGTACGCAGCGCAACCGCGCGCCGGTCCGCAGGGTCGGGTCACCCAGCACCTCGAGCCGCTCGAGCCCCGGCAGGGTGCGGGCGATGACCCGCGGGTCGACGATCACCCGCCACGCCTGCTCCGGCGACACCGGCAGGTCGATGCGCTCGACGATCCGCACGTGATCAGCCCACCACGGGCAGGCGGCGTCGGCGTTGCATGTCGGTGAGCGTCTCCTGCATCCGGTCCGCGACGTGGCGGTGCACCGCCGCAGGGTCGGGCCGGTCACCGAAGCGCGCACGGACGTCGACCGGCGGCAGCACCTGCACCGACAGCTTGGCCGGGAGTGGTACGTGCCCCAGCGCGTCACCGACGTTGATCCCCCACGGCGCGGCGAGCGACACCGGCACGCGCCGCCCGGTCACCCGCTCGAGGCCCAGCCGACGCACCACGCGACGGCTGCGGCCCAGGAAGAGGGCCGTCTCCTGCCCGCCGATCGCGACGACCGGCACGATCGGCACGCCGGCCTCGATCCCGACCCGCACGATCGCGGGGTCGGCCCCGAGCTGGATGCGGTCGGAGTGGCGCGACGGGCGGTGCGCCTCGTCCTGACCGCCGGGGTAGGCGAGGACGCTGGCACCGCTGTTGAGCACGTCGGCGGTGACGGCCGGGCCCTCGGGCAGCGCCCCGAGCCGTCGCAGGATGCCGAGGCCGCGCAGATCGGGGAGCGGGCTGGCGGGCTGCACGAAGAACGGCCGCTCGGGACCGAAGTAGCTGGCGAACGCCAGGGTGAAGACCCCGCCGTCGGCGTTGACGTTGCCGCCGGAGCGGTTGCCGACGAACAGCACCGGCCCGTCCGGGATGTGGTGGAGCCCGCGGACGTCCGCGCGGAACCACAGGCTCGCGACGACCCAGCCGAGCGGCATCACGTCCCGCAGCAGCTGGCTGTCGCGGTCGTCGGGCTCGGCGGGACGCGGGGCCCGGCGCACGAGCGACCCGGCGACGTTCAGCGCGCCGGCGACCACGCCACCGGGCACCGACGCCAGACGGACCATGCCGTCGGTGACGGCGCGGACGGGCGAGTTGTCGGGTTCGTCGGTGACGAGGGTCTCGTGGGCGGCGGACGATGCGGCGGGCATGCAGACGGGCGCGGCGGACGCACCCCGCGCGCCCGGGAATCTACCCCTCGCGCGGGCGGGAGTCGAGCGCGAGGGCCGTGCGGTGGCGCGCATGAGGGCCGTGCGACGGCGCGCGTGACGGCCTTGCGACCGCGCGGGCGCGGGCCGTGCGGCGGCGCGCGTGAACGTCCTGCGGCGACGAGCTGGCCGTCCAGCGGCGACGGGCGCGAACGCCCCGCACCGGCGCCCTCGACGCCACCCTGATTACAACGTATGCTGCGACCGAAGAACGGTCACGGCGGCCGTCGGGTCCGTCGGTCATCCGCCCCGAGAGGCCCTTGATGCGCCACGACGCAACCACTCCGTCACCCCGCCCTGCTCCCGCCGCCACCGCGCCCGCGCGCGACCGGGTGGACATCCGCCCGACCGCGACGCTGCTGCGCGACCACGCCACGAGGTACGGCGTCGACGCGACGTGCCGCCGCTACCAGCTCTGCCGCCGCCGGCTCGGCGCGATCGCGTCGCTGCGCACCACGCGCGGTCAGCACGCGCACTTCCTCGACCGTGGCTGCGTCGAGGACATCGTCACCCACGGTCCCGAGTGCTTCGCCGCGATGCACGTGCCGCTGGCCGGTCCACTGCAGGAGCGCCTGGCCGCGCTGCTGGTCGAGCAGGGCCCCGAGCGGTTGGCGTCGACGCTCGGCATCGACCTGCCGCGCGGCGCCCGCTTCGTCGAGCAGATCACGCTCGGCCGTGCGGGCAACGGCGCCCGGGTGACCCACGTCTGCGCCTCGATCGCCGAGCGGTCCGGCATCGATGCGGCCTCACTCGAGGATCACGCGATCGAGCGCTCCTGGTGCCCCACCTGCACCGAGCAGGTCCTCGTCGCGGGCGACCGTCGCTGCCCCTGGTGCGACTCCGCGGTCGTGCTGCCCGACCGCGCCTGCGACGTGACGACCGGTGCCCTCGGTGCGGTGGCCGTCGCCCCGATGCCGACCGTGAGCCACCTTCGCGGATAGCGGGTCGTCTGACCGTCGTCCGGCGATGGTGACGCGACCCGCTCTCGCCTCCCGGCGGCGGCGCGAGACAGCGGGTCGGTTGACCGTCGCCCCACGACGGTGAGGCGAGCCGCTGTCCCGCCCGGACCGGCCGCGCGACGCGGCGGGCGGCATCGATCCCGCTTCCCCGACAGCGGGCCGGATGACCATCGCCCCACGACGGCGAGGCGACCCGCTCCCACCGCCCACCCGCCGCGCGACACCGTCCGGGGACGGCCCAGTCGTCCGGTCAGCCGGGTGGAATGCCCAGGGTGAACCCGATCGACGATCACGAGCGGCGCTTCCGGCGGGCCGGCCTTCCACTGCTGATCGAGGACTACTCCGCGCGCGAGGACGTCTTCAATCGGGCGTTCCCGCTCCTGGCGCTCGTGTTCGTGGTCGAGCTGCTGGGGGCGCTCGACGTGGACTGGTCGTGGGTCGCCAACGTCGCGGCGATCGCCGGCGCGGTCGGGCTCGCCCTGGCGGCGGTCGCGGCGATCAACCGGCTCCGCGGCCGACGGGTCCTGGCGGTGCCCGAGGATCTGGGCTGGCCGGAGCTCGTCGGGTTCGTCGTCGTCCCCGCGCTGCTGCCGCTGATCTTCAACGGCCAGACGACGAGTGCGCTCGTCACCGCCGGGGTCAACGTGGTGATCCTCGGCCTCGTCGCGCTCGGCTACGGGCTGGCGCTCGGATCGATCCTGGTGTGGGCCACACGCCGCCTGGCGCGCCAGCTCGCGATGACCGTGGCGCTGCTGGCCAAGGCGGTGCCATTGCTGTTGCTGTTCGCGATCGTGCTGTTCATCAACGCCGAGATGTGGCAGGTGTTCGCGCCGATGTCGGACGGGTCGCTGCTGGCGATCGGGCTGCTGCTCGCGGCGGTGGCGCTGGCGTTCCTCGCAGCACGACTGCCGCGCGAGGTCCGCGAGCTGGAGCGCGGGGCGGCCGAGGATCCCCGGGTGGCGGGCGCCCCTCCCCTGCGCCGGTCGCAGCGGCTCAACGTCGCGACGGTGCTGCTCGTCAGCCACGGCCTGCAGGTGCTGGTGGTGAGCGTCGCGATCGCGGGGTTCTTCGTCGTGTTCGGGATGCTGGCGATCGACGAGGCGATCGTCGAGTCGTGGACGGCCGAGGGCGGCGGCCGCGTGATCCTCGGCCTGGACACGACGATCGCCAGCGTGCCGGTGCGCCTGACCGAAGAGCTGCTGCGGGTGGCCGCCGCGATCGGCGCTCTGTCGGGGCTCTACTTCGCCATCAGCGTGCTGACCGACACCGCCTACCGCGAGGAGTTCCTCGAGGAGCTGACCGACGAGATGCGCGAGACGTTCGTCGTGCGGGCCGAGTACCTGGAGCTGCGGGCAGCATCGGACGGCGGCGCGGCCACGGCCGCAGCCGCAGGGACCGACGACGGTTGAGCGGCGGCCCGCTCCGCGCTCCGCCACCGGAGTCCGGGGTCAGACCGCAGACCGGTCCGCGCCCGCTGCGCGGCCGGCGTCGGTCGCCCGGTCCACGTCGGTCACTGAGTCGGCGCCCGCCGTCGACGCGGCGCCCTCGGCGTCGTCCCCACTGGCCTCAAGGCCCTCCAGCGTCGCCTCGCCCGACACGCGCGAGGGGTCGAACCGGCCCTGACCGGCGACGCGGGCGATGACCGACTCCAGCAGCTCGGGGGCCACGGCGCGGGCGGCGCGCAGGCCGTTGCCGGTCCGCGGGGTGACCGCGTAGGCGCGGGTGACGATGCCCTCCAGGATCAGCTCCGCACCCTCCTGCGGACGCAGCGCCGGCACGTTGCGGTACACGTCGGTTGGGGCGATCATGGGCGTGCGCACCAGCGGCATGTGGACGCCGGTGAACCGCACGCCATCCGCCCGGACCTCGGCCGCGACGCAGCGCGAGAACTCGTCGAGCGCCGCCTTGGATGCGAGGTAGGCGGCGAACTTGGGGGTGTGCAGCAGCAGCCCCTCGGACAGGACGTTGACGACGTGACCGCGGCCGCGGTGGCGCATCGTGGGCAGCAGCGCCATGGTGAGCTTGACCGGCGCGTAGTAGTTGATCTGCATCGTCCGCTCGAAGTCGTGCATGCGGTCGTACGACTTGGCGATCGGTCGCCGGATCGAGCGGCCGGCGTTGTTGACCAGGACGTCGACCACGCCGTGCTCGGCCAGCACCGCGTCGGCGAGCGCGTCGATCGCGTCGAAGTCGGTCAGGTCGCACGGGTGAGCGATCGCCGTACCGCCGGCGTCGACGATCCGGTCGCGCACCGCCTCCAGCTCGTCCCGGCGTCGCGCGACGAGGATGACCGTCGCGCCCGCCTCACCCAGCCGCAGCGCGGTCGCCTCGCCGATCCCGGACGACGCACCGGTGACCATCACGACCCTGCCCCGCACGACCCGCTCCAGCGACCCGGCACGCAGGCCCCGCACGACGCTGCGCGGCGTCGCCGGCGTCCGCGATCCGGCGGTGGCGATCCCGTGGCGCAGATCGTCTCCGGCGCGACGCACGCGGTGGACGATGGTGCGGCGCTCGGCGCCGTCCGGACGATCCTCGGCCATGGCCACCACGATACCTACTGCCGGTAGGAATGTCGAAGCCGGGCCGTCCGGGCTCGCCCGGCCGTGCTCGGGCCCGCCCGCACCCCGGCCAGCGGCATGGATCGCGAGGCGACAGCCGCTGGTCGCGAGGGCCGATGCCGCCACCCGGGGGGCGAGAATCGCTCGGCCCGCGGGTGGTTCCGTGTGATGGACACCTCGATCGAACGGACCTACGATGGGCACGATGACGGCGTCGACCTCCGACCGGCCGCTGACGGCGGACGAGTTCCTCGACCTGCCGCGCCCCGAGCTCACGCGGCGCGAGCTGATCGACGGTGAGCTGGTCGTCGTGCACGGGCCCGGCCTGGACCACCAGCTCGCCGTCGGCGCCCTGTACTACCGGCTGCAGCAGTGGTGCCACGGCGGCACCGGCCGCGGTTTCCTCGTCCTCGACGGCGACACCGGACTGAACGACCGCACCGTCCTGCGTCCCGACCTGCAGTGGTTCGCGGCCGGCCGCGACAATCGCGCCGAGGAGCGCCGGTCGCTGCCGCTCGGCGACCAGGTCGTCGAGGTCCGCTCCCCCACGACCAGGTCGCGCGACATCGGCAT
>JBFWKS010000116.1:0-11894 GCA_050252545.1 Solirubrobacteraceae bacterium | reverse complement strand
CGCGTCGGTTGGGGCGGTATGTGAAGTTGCAGGACGTGTACGGCAACACGTACACGTATGCGAACCTCGAGTCCGTTCCCCGGCACTACGCCGTGCCCAAGGACGAGAAGCTCCTCAACAAGGCACGGAAGAGCCTCGATCTGGGCGGCGACGACCCGGTCCCGACGCAGGCCGCGAGCGCAGGCAAGCAGGCCACCAAGGCCAAGAGCGGCGCCGACGGGGCCGACGCGCCGGAGGCCACGCCGGACGGCGGCCCGGTCGCACCCGACCTGTCGCAGGGCAAGGAGCGGCTGTTCGCCAACCCTGCGCGGCCGGTGCCCAAGCGGCAGGGTGGCGCGGAGCAGATCGCCAACCAGGAGCTGCTGGCCGGTGGCTACTCCAGCTACGTGGCGCAGCTCGACGGTCTCTCCCGCGATCAGATCACGCTGAAGCGGCTGCGGAAGGGCTCCCGCGTGATGGCCGGCACGACGCTCGGCAAGCTCGGCGAGGGCAAGGGCGACGACTCGGCGCGTCTGCGGTTCCTCGTCCGTCCGGCTGGCAAGGGCGCGCCGCTGATCGACCCCAAGCCGATCCTCGACGGCTGGAAGTTGCTCGAGTCGACCGCCGTCTACCGCGCCAAGGGCTCCAACCCGCTGTTCGCCGCCGGTGGCGGTGAGGGCGAGGCGTCGGCCGGCCAGGTGCTGCTGATGAGCAAGGAGCAGCTCATCGAGCGATCGCTGGCGGATCCGAACCTCGACATCTACGGGCAGGGCCGCACGTACGTCCAGGCGGGCCAGATCGACCGTCGCGTGCTGGCGACGTTGCAGTACCTGACCGCCAACGGCCTGAAGGTCGGCGTCAGCTCGCTCCGGCGGCCCGGATCGATCACGAGCGCCGGGAACGTGTCGCACCACTCGTCGGGCAACGCCGTCGACATCGCGTCGGTGAACGGCATCCGGATCGAGCGGTCGTCGCAGGGCGAAGGGTCGATCACGGACCAGACGATCCGGTTGCTGCTGCAGCTGCAGGGCACGATGAAGCCCGCCCAGATCATCTCGCTGATGACGTACACGGGTGCGGACAACACGATGTCGCTGCCCGACCACGACGATCACATCCACGTCGGGTTCCGGCCGCAGTTCACCGAGAACGGCAAGCTCGGCAAGCAGGTCACCCAGATCCTCAAGCCGGGCCAGTGGATCAAGTTGATCGACCGGATCGGCCAGATCGAGAACCCGACGGTGCAGGACACCCCGTCGAAGTACGCGATCAAGAACGAGCCGGCCAAGAAGGCGGACGCCAAGAAGTCCGGCGACTGACGGCCACCCTGCCGCACCGAAGGACCCGAGCGCCCCGCCACCGCGGGGCGCTCGGTCGTCCGGGGTGGTCCGGGGGCCGGCCCGAAAATTTCACCCCGGGTGAAGCGCGCTTCCGGAGGCAACGGCTCCACGAGCCGCGGCTAGGCTCGCGCGGGAGCGGGCCGACCGGCCCGCCGAACGGCGCCGGAGGGGTCCGGCCCACATCCACACGGGGGTTCATATGTCGAAGAATGGAGCGGTTCGTCCGTCATCACGCCGCGGCCGGCTGGTCGCGGCCTGCGTCACAGCGCTCTGCGCGTTCGGGATCACCGCCGGAGCGGCCCAGGCCGCGCCGCAGACCGCATCGATCGACCCGACGGCAGCCGAGCCCGGCGGGACGCTCGCCAACGGCGTCGAGTGGGTCGTCACGCCGCCGGGGATGTTCCGGTGCGCGGCGCAGACCTGGGAGTTCGACCAGGAGGTCGACGTCCGGTTCGGCGTCAGCGGCCTGAACGCGCCCGGCGAGTCGGTCCAGGTGCCCGAGGGCGCCGAGGTCGAGTCGATCGACCCGCTGCACGGATGGGATCCGGCCACGCGCGTCGTCTCGCGGATCAGCAACGCGAGCCAGCCGCGCATCTCGTACTTCACGCTGTCCGGCGTCACCGAGTTCACCGTCACCGGCGTCGGCGGATGCAGCTGGGTCCGGCACCTGGCGACGGTCGACGTCACCGCCGATGTCCCCAGCGAGCCGCCGGTCGTGACCGTCGACGGTCCGACGGAGGACGCCGAGTACTACGCCGGCCAGGAGATCCCGGCCGCGTTCGGCTGCGAGGCGGTCGCGCCGGCCACGATCGAGACCTGCGAGGGCACGGTCGCCGACGGCGAGAACATCGACACGGCCACGCCGGGGACGAAGACGTTCACCGTCAAGGGCGTCGACAGCGCGGGCAACGAGACGACGAAGACCGTCACCTACACCGTCCGCAAGAGCCGGGGTGGGCTGCGGGTCGAGCCGTCGATCGCGCAGGTCCTGCCGGTCACGGGACGCCGGGGCCTGCTCAACCTGGCCCCGCTGGCCCGGGTCTCGCTGACGTTCGAGGCACGGATGACCGACGAGGGTGGCAAGCCGGTCGTCGGTGAGACGATCCGGTTCAACCCGATCCTGGGCACCTGCACCGCTGTCACCGACGCGGACGGCGTGGCGAGCTGCGGCTACACCTACGACGGCCTGCTGTCGCTCCTGACCCTGGGCTACACGGCGACGTTCGCGGGCAGCGACGCCCACGAGCCCGTCAGCGGCCGCGGTCACCTGGCCGAGGTTCTGGGGATCGGGCTGCTGTAGACCGACCGGGCGGGCGCCGGACCATCCGCCCGCCCGCCCGACGGCGCGGCGAACGACGAACTCGAGCGCCCCACACCGTGGGGCGCTCGGTCGTTTCTGGGTGTCGAACCCGCGCGCCGGCCGCCTCATGGAACAGGTGGGCAGAAAAAGTCACATCTGTACCACCCGGGCGCCGTAGGATGCCGGTTCGGCGGGTGAGCGACACCGGCCGGGGGCCAGAGGGGTCTGGTCCACATCGAACCGAGGGGATCAGATGACACAGCTTCGATCGTCGCGATCAACGCGACGCGGTCGCATCACGGCGACCTGCGTGGGGGCGCTCTGCGCGCTGGGCGTCGCGGCCGGCCCGGCAACGGCGGCACCGGTGACCGAGCCGATCACGCTCGGCGGCGATGCCGAAGGCACGCTCGCCACCAACGGCGTGAACTGGTTCGTCGAGCCGACGAGCGGGCACTTCACCTGCTCCACCGGCCCGCAGACCTGGGTGTTCGACCGTCCGGTCGACCTGCGGTTCGGGATCACCCAGCTCAACGCGCCCGGCGAGGGGGTGCAGCTGCCGGAGGGCGCGGAGGTCGAGTCGATCGACGAGCTCCACGCCTGGGATCCCGAGACGCGCGTCGTCTCGCGCGTGAGCGACGAGAGCCAGGACCGGGTGTCGGTCTTCACGCTGTCGAACGTGACCGAGCTGGAGCTCGTCGCCGACGGTGGCTGTGGCTGGTCGCGCGGAGCGGCGTTCATCGAGGTGACCGCCGACGTGCCCAACGAGCCGCCGACGGCGACGATCACGGGCCCGCAGGACGGGGCCGAGTACTACGTCGGCCAGGACGTCGAAGCGGCGTTTGCGTGCGAGGCGGTCGCGGCGGACCAGACGATCGAGACCTGCGAGGGCACCGTCCCCGAGGGTGAGGCGATCGATACGGCGAACGTCGGCACGAGGATGTTCACCGTCAGGGCCGTCGACAGCGCCGGCAACGAGGGCTTCGAGACCGCGACCTACACGGTGCGCAAGAGCCGGACGAGCATGCGGGCCGAGCCGCTCGTCACGCAGGTGCTGCCGGTGACGTCGCACCGGGGGCTGTTGAACCTCGCGCCGCTGGCCCGGGTCTCGCTGACCTACGAGGGCCGCGTCGCCGACGAGGGCGGCAGGCCCGTGGCGGGCGTGCCGGTGGAGTTCGACCGATGCACGGCCACCACCGACACCGACGGCGTGGCCACGTGCGGCGCGATCGACGAGGGCCTGGGCTCGATCCTCGACCTCGGCTATGCCGCGAACTTCCGCGGCGACGACCGGTACGAGCCGTCGGGCAACCTCGGTCACCTCATCGAGGTGCTGGGTATCGGCCTGCTGTAGGTCCCATCGGTGGCCGAGCCGGGCGCGCCGTTCGCGTCGCGCCCGGTGCTCGCCCGCCGAGATGACGGACGTACCCGTCCGGGGCGTCCGGCATCTCGTGAAACGCGGCGATCCGGCCGGGCCGCGAGCGCGGCGACGGCCGGGCGTCCGACGCCGGCGGCCGGACGCCGTCAGAGGCTCAGCAGCCCCGCGCCGGTGCTCCCCGCACCGGCGACGAGCGCGGCGATGATGATCCAGCGACGGTGCTGGTCGTCGTCGAGGCGCCGGAACACGGCGCGGCCGACACGGTGCCCGACGAGGACGAAGGGCAACGTGGCCACGATGAGCCCGGCCGACGGAACGCTGCGCTCCTGGCCGACGAGCAGGACGAGCGTCAGGCTGCCCAGGACGCTGAGGCCGAGGAACGTCAGCGCGATCGAGTCGCGCACGCCGTCGCGGCGGAGCGGCCGGCTGAGCACGCCGATGACGACGGCGGGCCCGTTGAGGCTCGTCGACGTCGTGAGGACGCCCGCGGCGAGTCCCGCGACGGGTAGGCGCGCCCGCGAGGTCGAGCCCGCCGCCGGACGCTCCGCGCGTTGCAGCAGCACGGCGACGACGATCGCGACGCCGATGAGGATCTGGAGCCGAGGGGCGGACATCGAGCGGACCACGAGCGCCCCGAGGACGAGCGTCGGCACCGACGCGGCGAGCATCACGGCCACGACCCGCCAGTCCGCCTCCGGGCGACGGCGCTCCCCGCACAGGACGAGGAGGTTGATGACGACGCCCAGCAGGAGGAGGAGCATCACCGCCTCCTCCGGCGCCAGGACCCCGGCGGCGAGGGGCGCGACGAAGAACGAGAAACCGAAGCCGACGCTCGACTGGACGGCGACGCCGGCGAACGTCGCCACGAGCAGGAGTGCGTACGCGACGGTCATGGGGTGGACGGCGACGCGGGGCGGATGACCACGGCGACGAATCGCCGCGCGTCCCGGGACGCGCGGTGGTGGCGATCATCCCGGGCCCGTCGTCAGGACGCGCGCAGTAGGTGCCGTTGGACCTTGCCGCTCGGGGTCCGGGGCAGCACATCCACGGGGTGGATCCGGTGCGGGGCCGCGGGGGCCGGATCTGCGGGGACAGCGGGACGGCGCGGTAGCGTCCGGCCATGGCCGGACCAGCGGACCTCGACTTCACCTACTCGCTGATCGATCGGATCTTTCGGGCGAGCCTGGGCGAGCAGGCGGACTTCAGCGGTGCGCGCTTCCTCGGCGACTTCTCGCTGACCCTGGAGGAGGCGCAGGCGCGCAAGCACGAGTTCGTGGCCGAGCAGATCGGGATCGCGTCGGGACGACGGGTGCTCGACCTGGGCTGCGGCTGGGGGCCGCTGCTGGCCGACGTGCGCCGCCGCGGCGCCGCCGGCGTCGGCGTCACGCTCTCCTCCGCCCAGGCCGAGGCGTGCCGTCGGCATGGGCTCGACGTGCACCTGCGGGACGCGCTCCGGGTGACGGCGGAGACCTTCGGGCCGTTCGACGCCGTGGCGAGCCTCGGGGCGTTCGAGCACTTCTGCTCACCCGAGGACTTCCGTGCCGGGCGGCAGGAGGAGATCTACCGGGGGCTGTTCGACAACGTCGCGGGAATGCTGCCGGTCGGCGGGCGCCTGTACCTGCAGACGATGGTCTTCGGGCGCAACATGATCCCGCACGAGCGGGTGCGGACCGACGCGCCGCGGGACTCCGACGAGTGGTACCTGGCGCTGATGGGCCACCAGTTCCCCGGGTCGTGGTTGCCGTCGGGCCTGGAGCAGGTCGTGCGCTGCGCGGAGCCGCGCTTCGACGTCGTGTCGGAGTCCAGCGGTCGCCTGGACTACATCGAGACGATCGCCCGCTGGCGTGACCGCTTCGCCGAGCCGGGCCTGCGCAAGACGCTGCTGAAGGCCCGGCTCGTCCCGCGCTGGCTCACCAGCCGCGAGTTCCGTCTGGCGTTCACCTCCGGCGTCAGCGCCAACACCGTCTGCTTCGAGCGCGAGTTGCTCGACCACCACCGGATCGTCTTCGAGCGGAAGTGCTGACCGTTCGCCGGTCGGGGCGCGTCGGCCGGGTCGGGGCCCTGCAGATCCCGCCCTGCGAAACGTGTGGTCCCGGCCGGCGGTCACGGCGTGGACCGTCTGGTGCCGCTCAGGACGGACCCGCGACCGCCTGCTCGGCATCGTTGACGAGCACCGACGCCAGCAACTCGTAGGAGCGCATGCGGGCCGGCAGGTCGGCGATGTTCATCGCGACCATCACCTCGTCGGCGCCGCAACCGGCGGCGAAGGCCGTCACCTGCTGCCCGACGGCATCGGCGTCACCCACCGCCGAATAGGTGAGCATCTCGCGGGCGTGGTGACCGATCGGCGAGCGCAGCAGCGTCTCGACATCGACGTCGCCCGCACCGGACCCCTGCCGGCTGAGCGCGACGGCCATCTTCTCCAGCGCGGTGGCGTGCAGGAGCTGCCCCTCGGCGTCGGTGTCGGCGGCGAAGACGTTCATGCTCGCGATCATGTAGGGCGATTCGAGCGTCTCGGACGGCTCGAATCGCTCGCGGTACACGCGCGACGCGTTGAGCAGCTCCCCGGGGGCGAAGTGCGATGCGAACGCGTAGGGCAGGCCGAGCTGGGCCGCCAGCTGCGCCCCGAAGAGCGACGACCCGAGGATGTACAGCGGGACGTTCGTGCCCTCGCCGGGGATGGCGCGCACCGCCTGCCCGGGCGTGGACTCGCCGAGCAGCCGCTGCAACTCGACGACGTCCTGCGGAAAGCGCTCCGACGCTTCGGGCGTGCGCCGCAGTGCGCGGACCGTCTCCCAGTCGGTGCCCGGCGCCCGGCCGAGCCCCAGGTCGACGCGGCCCGGGTAGAGGGTCTCGAGGGTGCCGTACTGCTCGGCGATGAGCAGCGGCGAGTGGTTGGGGAGCATCACCCCACCGGAACCGACGCGGATCCGCTCGGTGTTCGCGGCGATGAACCCGGCCAGCACCGCGGGCGTCGAGGACACGATGCTCGGCATGTTGTGGTGCTCGGAGAACCAGTACCGGCCGTACCCCCAGTCCTCCGCTTCGCGGGCCAGCTCGGCGCTGCCCATCAGGGCCTCCCGGGGCGTGACGCCGCTCCCCGCCGTGGCCAGATCCAGAATCGACAGCCGCATCGATCCGAGGCTACCGAGGGCGACCGGTGGGCCCGGGCCTATGGGGCGTTCGGCGCGGGACGCGCCGCCGGTGACGCCGGCGTCGACGGTGGTCGGCTCCAGGTCGAGCGCGGCGGAGCGCCGTGATCGGCGCGCCGCCCGGCCGCTGGACGGTTCAGGCCACCGGCACCGGGGCGCCCGGGCCGATCAGCGCCTCCAGGGAGCGGGATTCGACCGGGGCGCCGAGCGCGTGGCGCCGGTACCACCGGCGCCCGTGCGGGTTCTGGTACCCCCAGAGGGCCGCGGCGACCGCGCCGCGGGGGTGCAACCAGAACCCGTCGTCGACCGCGAGCGTCGGGGCGCGCCGTCCCGGCTCGACGTCGGCGACGACGATCCCGGGCCCGTCCTCGGTGCCGCGCCAGGCGAGGACCCCGCCGGCCCCGTCGGTGACGCACGCCCCGCCCTGGAACCGGCCGCGGTAGGGCACCCCGGGAACGAGCGGCAGGCCACATTCGACCGGACCGCACTGAGCGGCGTGCGCGACCGGCGCCCCGACCGCCCGGGCCATCGCCGGCGCGATGCCCGCTGCCGTCCGCTGGTTGGCGGCCTCCAGGCGGCGCGTCACCGACGCCGGCGGCCATTCCGGGATGGACCACCACGCCGAGCCCCCGACGACGAGGTCGACGCGCCCGGCCAGGCGGTGCACGGTCTGGGTCCGCATGAACTCCCAGCAGAGCGCGGCTCCCACGGGCAGGCCGTCGGCGTCGATCACCCCGTCATCGTCGCCCGGCGCGTAGAAGCAGTTCTCCCACATCGTCGGCAGATCCTTGTCGTGGCGACCGAGCACCTGCCCGTCCGGCCCGACGAGGAAGAACGCATTGCGGTTGTGCCCGTCCGCGTCGCGGCAGACGAACGACCCGCCGACCGTGGCGTGGTGCCGACGGGCGAGGTCCTGCAGGAGCTGCATCGGGGCGCCGTCGGGCGGGCACGCCGCGGCGGCCATCCGGTCGTCGAACCCCATGCCGGTGCTGAAGAACTCGGGCAGGACGATCCACTCCGCGCCGGCCTCACCGGCCTCGTCGCCCAACGCGCGGCAACGCCGAAGGTTCTCTGCGACGTCGGCGATCGACGGCTCGAGCTGGACGACGGCGACGCGCATGGTGGGACCTCGGGTCAGACGAAGGACGACACGGACGACACGGCTCCGAGCCTAGCCGCGGCTCTCCGGCGCCGCCATGGCCGCGCGGCACACCGCCGGTGGGCCGAGCGCACAGTCCCGTCCGGGTTCCCGGTCGTCGGATCACTTGTCGCGTCGCACGTCCCGGCTCTAGGCTCGAGGCGTGTCCGTGACCGCCGATCTGCCCCGCGTCGATCCCGGCCGGCGACTCTCGCTCGCCCGTCGGGCCTACGGCGGATTCCTCCGCACCGCCGTCGGCCGGGGGATCGCGGTGAACGTCGCCTCGCGCGTGGACCCGTGGCTGCTGCGTCGGACCCGCGGGCGCGTCGGCATGGGGCTCATGCTCCCTTCGGCGTTGCTGACGACCGTCGGTGCCCGCTCGGGACAGCCGCGAACGGCCACGGTGCTGTATTTCCATGACGGCGACGACGTGATCCTCGTCGCGTCGAGCTTCGGCCGCGCCCGTCACCCCGCGTGGTTTCACAACCTCGTCGCCAACCCCGAGGTCCGGATCGCCAAGGGCGGCGGTGGGCCACGGATGGAGGCCCGGCCGATCACCGATCCCGACGAGTTGCAGCGCGTGTGGGCCCTGGCCGACCAGGTGTACCCGCCGTACGCCGACTACCGGCGGCGTGCCGGCGCGGCGGGGCGGACGATCCCGCTCGTCCGCCTCAGGCCGCTCGACGGCTGAGCCGGCGCTCGGGTCCGGGCCGCACACCCGCCCCGTCGCCAACGAGTGAGTCCCTTCGGGGGAGTGTTGCGTCCCGGGTCGTGATCCCGAGATCGCGCGCTCTACGACGCCAGACCGGATCGGGCGGGCGGCCGGCCGGACCGCCCGACCACCCGGCCGAGGACGGGTCCCGCTACGTCAGCTCCGCACGACCTGCAGCGCCCGGGCGACGTGGCGCGCGACAGGGCCCGGCGCAGGGACTCGCGGCGTCGTGCCGTCGCGGGGGTCGGCGAGCCGCCCGGCGTTGTAGTCGTCGACGAGCGACGCCACCGTGTCCTGGGCGCACGCCCGGTTGGTGCCGATCGACCCCGTGGGGCCGCGCTTGATCCAGCCGACGACATACGCCCCCGGGACCGCGTCGCCGGTCGCCGGGTCGATCACGCGCCCCTCGTCGTGGGGCACGGTGCCGCGCGCGGCGTCGAACGGCAGGCCCGGCACGGGGCGTCCGCGGAACCCGATCGCGGTCACGACGAGCCCGGCCGCGATCGTCTCCGTCCCGCCGGGGCCCTCCAACCGGATCCCGGTCACCGCGCCCGTGGTCGGGTCGGCGCTGGTCAACCCGCGAGCACCGTCTGCCGCATCGTCGCCGGTGCCCGAGACCGGGCCGGACGCGCCATCGCCACCGGCCAGGATCGCGACCGGCGTCAGGCCGTAACGGAAGGTGATCCGTCGGCCCGTGGTGGCGGGGGCGTCGAGCTCGCGCAGCATGGCCAGGCGCGGGTCGCCGTCGGGAGCGCTCGCGAGGTCCTGTGGCCGGACCCCGACGGTCACCCCGGGCGTCGCGCGCAGGCCGACGAGCTCCGACAGGGTGAACGCCGAGTGCTCGGGCCCGCGGCGTCCGACGACGACGACCTCCTCGATCCCGCTGTCGCGCAGCGCCGCGAGTGCGGCCGGTGCGATGTCGCTGTCGGCCAGCGCGCCGGCGTCGGCGGTGAGGATCCGGGCGACGTCGAGGGCGACGTTGCCGTTGCCGACGACGACGGCGCGGCGGTGCGACAGGTCGACGGCGGCGGGCCCGCGGTCGGGGTGGCCGTTGTACCAGCCGACGAGCTCGGCGGCCGACAACACGCCGGGCCGGTCGGCGCCCGGCACGTCGAGCCGCCGGTCGTCGGTCGCCCCGACGGCGTGGATCACCGCATGGTGCGACGCGAGCAGCTCGTCGACCGTGACGTCGCGGCCGACCTCGACGCCGAGGCGCATCGTCAGGCCGGGGTGGCGGCGGATCGCGTCGAGCTGCCGGCTCACCCGTCGCGTGCGGCGGTGGTCGGGCGCCACGCCGGTGCGCACGAGCCCGTCGGGTTGCGTCAGTCGCTCCAGGACGGTCACCCGTGCACCGGGGATCGTCAGCAGCTCGTCGGCGGCGTACATCGCTGCCGGTCCCGATCCGACGATCGCCACGCGCGGGGGCACCGGACGGCTGCGGACGACGAGCGGTGGACGCACGGGGGCCATCAGCGGCCGGGGCCGGTCTCGGGCCTCGCGGTGGTACGCGGCGTTGATCGCGACGAACGCCCGCTCGTGCTCGTCCAGGCGCCAGTCCGGCTTGATCGCGTCGACCGGGCAGGCGGTGACGCACGCACCGCAGTCGACGCAGGTCGCCGGGTCGACGTGCAGCATGTCGGCCAGTTCGAACGCCGGGTCGTC
This sequence comes from Solirubrobacteraceae bacterium, assembly GCA_050252545.1. Taxonomy (GTDB): domain Bacteria; phylum Actinomycetota; class Thermoleophilia; order Solirubrobacterales; family Solirubrobacteraceae; genus Patulibacter. The sequence goes on along the minus strand of JBFWKS010000116.1, from coordinate 1,236 downwards.
CGGTGTCGGTTGGATGCAGTTCACCGGGCAGGCGTGGACGCACGACCCGTCGCCGACGCAGGACTGCGTGACGACGTGGGCCATCAGGCGACGAGCTTCGCGTTGCGGTCGGGCTCGCCGCGGTACCGGGACGGTTCGCCGTCGATCCCCAGCCGGCGCCACACCTGGCGGCTGACGGGGTTCATCAGGCCCAGGTCGTCGGCGAGCGCGCGCATGTCGCCGAAGTACGAGGCCATGATCCGCTGCGACGCCGGTGCCTGCCAGAACGCCTCGCGGAACACCGAGCGGGGGATGTCGAACCGCTGCTGGAACGCCTTGGGGGGCGTCATGATCTCGCCGGCCAGCCAGCGCATGATCGCCGGGAACTCGACCGACAGCGCCATCCGCTCGATCCGGCTGAGCCGCGGGACGCGCAGCCGCAGGAACGCGTCGGCGAACGAGATGTGCCGGGCCTCCTCGGCGATGTGGATCTCCATCGCGCGCAGCACGGCCGGCGGCAGCTCGATGCCCTCCCGGAGGATCGACTTCTGGTAGTGGTCGATCGGCTCCTCGCCGGCGAGGATGCCGACCATGAGGATCACCGGCAGGTAGCCACCGGCAAGGCCGATCGCCGGTGCGGTGGCCCGGAACAGCGGGCGCATGCCGGGGACGTCGGCACCGGAGCGGTTGACGAGCTCCTGGAACATCTGGATGTGGTTGCACTCCTCGGTCATCTCGTGGAGGCAGTAACGGAACTCGGGCGAGCCGTTGGGCAGGCCCATCGCGTAGTGCATGAGCCCGCGGATGAGGACGCTCTCGAACGCCCCGCCGACCTTGACGGCGTTCATCACCCGCCAGCGTCCGATCTCGATCTGCCGCTCGCGCGGCTGCTCCGCGTACCAGGTGGTCGCCCCGAGCGGGTCGATCGCCGGCGGGAGGATCCAGCGCGGATCGGCCGGGTCCATCTGCATCTCGGCGGCGTCCCAGTCGATGTCCTCGTAGGGATCGAAGTGCACGTGCACCGACCCCTCCGACAGGGTCCGCAGCATCGCGTCGTACTCGGGATCGCGGGGGCGGGCGCGGTGGGCGGTCTCGTCGTCGAGGGGCCGCGTTCGCGGTTCGGTCGTGCTCATGGCGTGGCTCCTGCGCGTCTGGCGTCGGTCCCCGGGGTGGGCGATGCCGGCGACCCCGGCGCCACGTGCGCTTGGCAGGTGGACGGGGAGGCCGGACCCGACGGCCTTTGGCTACGGTTCCGTA